>NC_000916.1:300000-600000 GCF_000008645.1 Methanothermobacter thermautotrophicus str. Delta H | reverse complement strand
ACGTGGACCCATCACTACAGAGACTCATATCTATGATGAATGGATGGAATTTCAGCAACCTCACCTTTGAACAGGCTGAAGCACTTAACAATGCCACTGTAGAGATGATAATGGAACTTTTAAGGGGAACATCGATCGACACACTACTTGAAAACATCACGGATCCATCTCTCAAGGCAACACTCCACTCAAAGCTTGAGCTGGCACTCCAGTATGCATCACTCCTTAAGGACAGTCCTTCCAGTGAAATGGATGCACTTATGGAGGGTCTATCCGGACACTACATAACTCCTGCAAAGGGAGGAGATCCAGTTAAGGCCCCATACGCCCTTCCAACAGGAAGAAACTTCTATGCCCAGGACGACAACACACTACCAACAAAGGTGGCGTGGGATCTTGGTAAGAGGCTCGCAGATATGGCCCTGGCCCAGCTCGATACAATTCCTGAAAAGATGGCTGCGGTGGTCTGGTGCGTTGAGACGGCAAGAGACGACGGTGCAATGGTTTCATTCGTCCTGAGAATGCTGGGTGTGCAGCCAAAGATGGACGATAAGACCTGGCTCGGAGGCGGAAAACTATCCTACATAGTTCCAACAAATTTAACAGAGCTTCTATCAGACCTCAATAATGTGAGAAGCAGCATGGGCCTTTCAAACCTCACATCAAGGCCAAGGATTGATGTCATAGTAACCACCAGTGGCCTCTTCAGGGATCTATTCCCCAACCTTCTGGCCAAAATGGACGTAGCATACAGGGTTGCACTCGGAGCATCATACTCAAAGATCCTTCAAGCTTACCCCGAACTCAAGACACAGCTTGACCTTGCCCTAGATCCACTGCTCACAGGACAGTTCAAACAGGCTAAGACAATGGCAGATCTTCTTAAAATCATAGACAAAAATGATTCACTTAACGTCAATTACATTGCAAAGCACTGGGTAGAGCTGGTACTCGCAGGTTATGACGGTGATACTGCCATAACACGTATATTCGCTCCACCTGTCGGTGACTATGGCGCAGGGGTTAACCATGGTGTTGAAGAGGCATGGACATGGGATAACAGGTCAGAACTTGCCGATGTATACCTCAGAAGGATGAGTCACGCATACTCAAACACGCGCTGGGGAGCATCAATGGAAGGTCTCTTTGAGAATCTCCTGAAGGGTGTAACAGTGGCATACCACAGCAGGAGCACCAACCTTTATGGTGTAATTGACAACGATGACTACTACGACTACTATGGGGGCCTCTCAATGGCAATTGAGAAGGTCAACGGTGGGGTGGCACCTTCACTCAATGTGCTCTACTACGCCAACCCATCAAGGCCTGAAGTTGTCTCACTGCAGGAGTTCATGAGACGTGAAATGAGGACACGCTACTACAACCCTGAATGGATAAAGTCAATGATGAACGAGGGATATAGCGGTGCAAGGACCATCTCAAACAAGTTCGTCGCATACCTCTGGGGATGGCAGGTTACCGCACCACAGCTTGTTGATGACTATGACTGGAATGAGATCACAGACATATACATTAAAGACAAATACAATCTAGGTGTGAACAGATGGCTCTCCACAGGTAACAGGGCATATTCTATGATCAGTATAACAGGGACGCTATTAACAGCAGCACATAAGGGCTTCTGGAAGGCTGATGAGGCCACTCTGAGGCTGGTTGCAAATACATGGGCAAGCACTGTTGCTGAGTACGGTGTGGCATGCTGTGACTGCAGCTGCGGCAACCTTGCAATGATGGAGTGGGCAATGCAGTATGTTAACCCTGATCTACTTGCCAGGGTTAAGTCAAAGATATACGAAGCCACAGGGGCCGCAGCCTTTGCACCATCTGAGAACCCAAACCAGGGTGGAGAATCAGGTTCAACACCCGGAGGGCAGCCTCATGATGGAAGTAGTGGAACCTCAGGAGGATCTGAAGGTGTTTCAGCGGCAAGTCCAGGTACTCAGAGCTCCTCACAGAATGTGGGAGCAGGCTCTGAATCATCACAGGGTGCAGGAAAATCATATGAGGTTACAGCATCTGGTTCCTCCGGTTCATCAGATACTGGAATGCCTGTGTACGCCATATTGGGTGTCATAGCACTGGTTGCCCTGGTTGGAGTGGGCTACTTCATGGGACCTGGAAGGAAATAACCCCTTCCCCAATTATTTTTTCTTTTGAAAAAACTTAAATATCACATTAACTTTAATTTAAATAAAATTTATTTGAATGAATTATTATCTGGATCCGGATCTCAGTAATAAAAAATGTAGTAATAAAAATTGGCGTTTAATTTAGGGAACTGTAATAATTTAATTTATATACTAATTATCACAAAACTTGAAGGTGGAAGGTGTGGATCATGGACATTGCAAATCTACTGTGGCAGGCAGGAATCCTATCGGTTCTCCTGATATTCGGTGTGAAGATTGGACTGGCAATGGGCTTTGCAGGCCTATCAAGGAAGATGGCGGCCCTAATAACCGCAGGTTACGGTCTAGGGATTTATGCCCTTTCAGCACTGGCAAATGCCTACATGAACTCGGTTCAGGGCTTCTTCAACACCTACAGTTCGCTCATAACAATCATAATGGCAGCCATTCTCATATTCGCAGGTGTCCACACTCTCCGTGAGTGGAAAGAACACAGGCGTGACACAGCAAAGACTGCATGTGTGGCTATGGTTGCACCCTGCCCCTGCTGTTTCGGGGCGGTCATCGTCAGCATAATTCTGGTATCACCGATAATAGGAGTATCTGCGGTTACACTTGGCAAGTACTCAGGAATAATCCTTGCAGCATTCATAGGTTTCTTCTATGTATTTGCCAACGGGATCGCAGCCGCCATCAAGAAACCATACCCGGTTCTACTTGGAAACTTCATGCTCTTTGCTGGTCTATACTTCCTGACAGCTGCCATCGTGCTCCCCAACGTGAACAGCGTCATGAGCATGAAGATGACACCCCTCACGGTGCCGGGGATAGACACAATAATATACGTCGTCCTTGGAACCCTCGCGCTGATGGGGCTTGGAATATACCTTAACAAGAGAAAAAGCACATTCATAGAATAGAAAGAGGTGATATGATATGGTTGCAGTACCCGGCAGTGAGATACTGAGCGGTGCACTACACGTTGTCTCCCAGAGCCTCCTCATACCGGTTATAGCAGGTCTACTGTTATTCATGGTATACGCCATAGTGACCCTCGGAGGGCTCATATCAGAGTACTCTGGAAGGATAAGGACTGATGTTAAGGAACTTGAATCGGCAATAAAATCAATTTCAAACCCAGGAACCCCTGAAAAGATAATTGAGGTCGTCGATTCGATGGACATACCACAGAGCCAGAAGGCCGTGCTCACTGATATCGCAGGGACAGCTGAACTCGGACCAAAATCAAGGGAGGCCCTCGCAAGGAAGTTGATAGAGAATGAGGAACTCAGGGCTGCCAAGAGCCTTGAGAAGACAGACATTGTAACCAGACTCGGCCCAACCCTTGGACTGATGGGGACACTCATACCCATGGGTCCAGGACTCGCAGCCCTCGGGGCAGGTGACATCAATACACTGGCCCAGGCCATCATCATAGCCTTCGATACAACAGTTGTGGGACTTGCATCAGGGGGTATAGCATACATCATCTCCAAGGTCAGGAGAAGATGGTATGAGGAGTACCTCTCAAATCTTGAGACAATGGCCGAGGCAGTGCTGGAGGTGATGGATAATGCCACTCAGACGCCGGCGAAGGCTCCTCTCGGATCAAAATGAAGAGGACCCCATGGCTGGAAGCGCCAACCTGGTTGACGCCATGCTGGTACTCTCAGTCGGTTTCCTGATATTCCTGGTACTCTCATGGAACATGCAGAACGTTGTATTTGCAGATATGACTCCCCAGGAGAGACAGGAGACCATGGAGGCCATGAAAAAGGCTGTTGAGGTCCAGAAGGGTCAGGAACTTAACGACACTCCACAGACCACTTCGGGTTCGGGTCAGGGATACGTTGAGATGGGAACAGTCTACCGTGACCCCAAGACAGGTAAACTCATAATGGTCCAGGGATAATGGACCGCCTTTCACTTATTTCCACAGCAAGTACTGCTCTTTTTATTGTAGACCCCTATTTTTTAGATCCCTGCTATTTACATGAAGCTTTAAGTATTCCATACACATAAAATATTCAGAATTGAGCTAGTCAGGAGTTATACCGATGCTTGAGATCATACCTGTTATTGATTTAATGGATGGTATCGCGGTATCCGGCAAATCCGGTGAACGTGAAAAATACAGGCCCCTGGAGTCAGTATATTCACCGTCACCGGATCCAGTTAACATTGCACTATCCCTCAGGGCAGCAGGTGCAAGGTCAATCTACATAGCGGACCTCGATGCCATCGAGGGCACAGGATCAAACCTTGAGGCAGTGAGGAGGGTGAACCATGTCCTCCCCGTGATCCTTGATGCCGGTGTCAGGGATCTCGAAACCTTCCACTTCATGCTTGAATTCGCATCAAGGGTCGTTGTTGCAACGGAGACCCTTGAGAGCACAGAGGAGCTGGAGGAGATCCTCAGGAACTATCCTCCTGAGAGGACCGTTGTCAGCGTGGACGTTAAGGACATGAGGCTCCACTCAAGAAACCTTGAGATTGGACTTGAGGAATTAAGGGACCTCCTGATGGGATATGAAGTAGACATAATCCTCTTGGATATCGGGTCCGTCGGTACATCCTCTGGTTTCAACAGGGAACTCCTTGAACTCTTCAGACCCCTTATCGAGCGTGTAATACCCGGGGGTGGTGTTCTCCCTGAGGAGATACCTGAACTTGAGGCTATGGGTGTCAGGGCGGCTCTTGTTGGAAGGGCACTCCATGAAGGGATGGTGAGGCCCGGGTGAGCTCAGGGGAAGGTTACCTCCTTATCGGTCCGGTAAGCAGGGACCATATAGTGAGAGGGGACTCCCATGAGGTGAAGGCTGGTGGTGCGGTCTACTACTACTCAAGACTCCTGTCCCACCTTGGAGTCCGTCACACAGCCCTTGTGACCATCTCAGAGGATGACTCCGAACTTCTTGAGGAATTCCCGGATAAAACAAGGATTGTGCCTGTATACCATGACCGTACAGTTGAATTTGAAAATATCTACTCCAACGGGGATACTGCAGGAAGGACTCAGAGGTCAAACTTTGCTGAAAACCCCATAGAGGTGGAGGACCTTGAAGGCCTTGCATCACTGGACTGGACTGCAGTGCTCGCAGGACCCCTCCTCCCATCAGACATACCCCTCAGGACCCTGGAATTCCTGGGTGAAAGGTACAGGCTCTACACAGGACTCCAGGGTTACCTCAGGCACCCTCAGGGAAGGAGTGTAATACTGAAACATGCAGGGCACATATGGAGGGTCATGGAGGCAGGGGATGGTGTATTCCTTGATGTGAATGAACTCGGGACAATCTCAGATAACCCTCTGAGGGCTCTGCGTATGCTGGCTGAGCATACCCCTGAGGCGGTGGTAACATGCGGCAGGAGGGGTTCAGTCATCTGCCATGGCGGCTCCAGAACAAGGATAAGGGCTGTGAGGGCTGTGAGAGAACTTGACCCCACGGCCTTGGGGATACCTACATGGCAGCCTATGTACATGCCAGAAGAATGGTGGGGCCGGAGGCGGCTGGAAGGTTTGCATCCCTAATGGCCACAAGAAAACTTGAGGGTGAAATCTGACTAGATTCCCAGGATGAAGGGCAGGATGATGAAGGGTAAGAGTCCGGCTGCAAAGAATATGCCCACACCTGCAAGGACCTGGTCCCGGTTATCATCCATAACACCATTACATATCAGAATCATGCTCAGGAATCCCATAAGTGCAGGTATTGCATGGGAGTAGATCACAGATCCGGTGAATGTTCCAGCAACCATTTGAATCACTAACACGCTTTTTTTAACTGTGAATTATATGGTGGGGATTCTTAAATACCTTGTGCATACCGGTGCCATGAACTGCTGCAATAGATATTTAACCCTTTATTTTCAAAGATAATAATGATCATTCTGATGGAGGAGATTTATCATGCTGCATGGTACAGAAGTACTCAAGAAGGGATTTGCAAAGATGACCAAGGGCGGCGTTATAATGGACGTTGTCAACGCTGAACAGGCAGCAATTGCAGAGGATTCAGGAGCAGTCGCTGTCATGGCCCTTGAAAAGGTACCTGCTGATATAAGGGCTTCAGGTGGAGTTGCAAGGATGGCTGATCCAAACAAGGTCCAGGAGATAATGGATGCGGTGTCCATACCGGTCATGGCCAAGGTCAGGATAGGACACTTCGTGGAGGCCCAGGTCCTCGAGGCCCTAGGAGTTGACATGATAGATGAGAGTGAGGTCCTGACACCTGCTGATGAGAGGTTCCACATAGACAAGAAGAAATTCACTGTACCATTTGTCTGCGGTGCAAGGAACCTTGGAGAGGCCCTCAGAAGGATAGATGAGGGGGCCGCCATGATAAGGACCAAGGGGGAACCAGGAACAGGCAACATCGTTGAGGCAGTTAGGCACATGAGGATAATGATGAGTGAGATCAGGGAGATCCAGAACAAGGAGGAAGAGGAGCTCTGGGAGGTTTCAAGAAAGATTGAGGCCCCCCTTGAACTTGTCAGGGAAACAGCGAAACTTGGAAAGCTTCCTGTGGTTAACTTTGCAGCCGGGGGGGTTGCAACACCTGCAGATGCGGCCCTCATGATGCAGCTTGGAGCCGACGGTGTCTTTGTTGGTTCAGGTATATTCAAATCAGACAACCCTGAGGGGTATGCCCGAGCCATAGTTGAGGCCACAGCTCACTATGATGACCCTGAGGTTATAGCAGAGGTTTCAAGGGGACTTGGAACAGCAATGAGGGGGCTGGAAATCAGCGAAATCCCTGAAGAGGGCAGAATGCAGGATAGAGGATGGTAAATCCATCCTTTATTATTTTTAATCTTTAAAGGGCCCTGTAGGTGACAGTTACCCTGTATGTTCCGGGGTCTGTATAGGGCGGCACAGTCAGATAATAATTTACAGGGATTTTTATATTAACTGAGCCTCTGTAGGTCCAGAAAGTGTAGTATCTTGTTGTGAAGCTTCTCTTTGGAACATCTATGGGCCCGTAGGGGCATCAATATTTTATGCTGTATTTGAGGTTTAAGAGTGGTATTCTGTTTGAGCTGTTGTTGATACTTATGAGGTCGCCACTGGCCCTTACAGAGACCCTCAGGATCCCGCCGCTTGTTCTTATAGATACATCTGTTATGGAGTAATATGCTCTCTCAAGACCATCGGGGTCCACGGTGCCAAGGTTGAGGGCTGTGGGTGTTACAGAAATCTGGATACCACTCGCAAGGGGTTCTACTGCAGTTGTATTCAGTGAAGTAGTAGTGTTTGTCGTGTTATTCCCTGTGTCCGCAGATACAACTCCAAGTAAAAAAACAGATGCTATTACTGTAATAAACATAACATGTCCCTTCAAATCCCCACCCCAGATCTGATACTTACTTGGGGTTTCCATGTATTTATATGTAATTAAATAGTTCTTTAATTTAAAACCTGAAAAGAAAAATAGGGTGGGATTAAGTAGTTTTTAAAAAATGAAAGCAATGAATTAAAAAATTAAACAGCTTTTTTTCCACTTTCACCGGTTCTTATTCTCACAACCTCATCTACCCCTGATATGAATATTTTTCCGTCCCCTATGTCTCCGGTCTGGGCGCTTTTAACTATTGTTTCAACCACGGTGTCCACGTCCTCATCATTCACCACTATCTCGATCTTTGTCTTGGGGAGGAGGTCTATCCTGTAGTCCCTCCCACGGTAACTTTCTGTTATACCGAGCTGTCTCCCCCGTCCTCTGACCTCTGTCACAGTCATACCGTGGCACCCTGCAGCTTCAAGGGCGTTTTTAACTTCCTCCAGTTTTTCAGGTCTTATTATGGCCACTATTTCCTTCATGAAAATCACCTCAGATCCTGTAGCCTGTCTCCTCATGCAGGTGGGTGTCAAGGCCCTCCATCTCCTCCTTACCGCTCACCCTCAGACCAACGGTGAAGTCCAGGAGTTTGCCGATGATCAGTGTCACCACGAAGGAGTAGGCAGCCACAACTGCCACGGCTATCACCTGTGCTGTCAGCTGTCCAGGGTTTCCGTATATGAGGCCTGTTCCCAGTTCGTTGATGAATGGCGCTGCAAAGAGGCCTGTTGCCACTGAGCCCCATATACCTGACATGCCGTGTATTCCGAAGACGTCCAGGGCATCGTCGTATCCAAGCCTTGGTTTGAGGTATGATACTGCAAGGTATGATATTACGCTCGTGACAAGGCCTATGATGAGGGCTGCAGGTACAGTTACGAAACCTGCTGCAGGTGTTATGGCGACGAGGCCAGCAACTGCACCGGATATTCCGCCGAGTACTGTGGGTTTACCCACCTTGAGGTAGTCCATTATAACCCATGATACCATACCAGCAGCCGCCGCAGTGTTGGTCACCAGGAAGGCTGATGCTGCAAGTCCACCTGCCGTGAGTGCTGAACCGGCGTTGAATCCAAACCAGCCGAACCAGAGCAGTGAAGCACCTATCACTGAGTATCCCAGGTTGTGTGGCAGAAGTCTCGTGTCCTTTCTCTTACCGAGGAGGTAGACGAGTGCGAGTGCTGCAACACCTGAGTTGATGTGAACCACAGTACCGCCTGCGAAGTCCAGGGCACCGAGCTGCGCCAGGAATCCTCCGCCCCATACCCAGTGGGCCACCGGCACGTAGACCAGGCTCACCCAGAGCACAATGAATGCCAGCCAGGCTGAGAACTTCATCCTTTCAACGACGGCACCGGATATGAGTGCAACCGTTATTGCTGCGAATGTTAACTGGAATGCTATGTAGAGGAAGTCTGGTATTGTTGGTGCCAGTGCAGCAGCAGTGTTAACACCGACCCCGTTCATCAGCAGGTTCACTGGACTTCCTATGAACCCCATTATGTCAGCTCCAAAGGCGAACTGATAGCCGTAGAGTACCCATATTATGCTCGTCACTGCGAAGGCTATCAGGGATAGGAACATGGTGTTCAGCACGTTTTCCTTTTTTGTTAAACCCCCGTAGAATAGTGCCACGCCTGGAACCGTCATCAGCATTACCAGGGCTGTTGATACCAGCATCCAGGCAGTGTCACCGGAGTTTAAGACCGCATCCATCAGAGTCATCTCCATATATTGTTCTTAATTATATTTTTTCTCTCCAACAATTTATATCATAGTCGGAAATAGGAAGGTAACTTCCGACAATGAGAGTAAGATGATGCTGATATATAAATCTTTCGGATATAGTTTCAGATAAATGTATGCTGAGTAAAACAAGTTTAGATAATAACCTCAATTACTGAAATATGTTAAATAAAAATAATTGTTTAATTTCCTAGATGGCATCTCTGCCGTGTTCACCTGTCCTTATCCTAACAACATCAATTACATCGGTTACAAAGATTTTTCCATCACCCACATCCCCGGTCCTGGCATTTTCAGATATCGCCTCAACAGTCCTTTCAAGGTCCTCTGAATCAACCACGATCTCAAGCTGAACCTTTGGGAGGAGATCAACACAGTAGTCCATTCCACGGTAGCTCTCCCGGATACCCATCTGCTGACCCCTTCCCTTCACATCTGAAACCGTCATCCCGTGGATTCCCATAAGCTCCAGAGCATCCTTAACATCCTCAAGTTTCTCCCTTCTGATAATTGCTGTGATTTTCCTCATGGTCTTCACCTTAAATATCCTTAACCGGATTTCTTATAAGTACTTCTGTGAACCATGTTTAAATCTGTGTTCATGTCAGTCTGTAACCTGTTTCCTCATGGAGATTTATGTCAAGTCCCTGAATTTCCTCTTCCCTTTCAACACGGAGCCCCTTAAATTTCATCAGCAGCATCGCAAGGATATATGTAACGACGAAGGTGTAGACAGTGACGGTGACAACACCAATCAGCTGACTGACAAGAAGGGATGTGCTTCCAGTTAAAAGACCTCCTGAGGTCAAAGATGGGTTTAGGGCTGGAACTGCAAATAAACCAACTCCAAGGGTTCCTATGATCCCTGAAACACCGTGAATCCCAAATACATCAAGCGCATCATCATATCCAGCAGCTGGCTTCAGCCATGAAACTGCAAGATAACATATAACAGCTGCCACAAGTCCGGTGACAATGGAGGCACCTATATCCACAAAACCTGCTGCAGGTGTTATTGATGCCAGGCCTGCAACTGCTCCAGAAAGAGCGCCAAGAAGTGTTGGTTTTCCGGTTTTAAGTCTATCCATGAGGATCCATCCTATCATACCCGCCGCTGCAGAGGTGTTTGTCACTATCATGGCGTTAGCTGCAAGGGATCCGGCAGAGAGGGCTGAACCGGCGTTGAATCCAAACCAGCCAAACCAGAGAAGACCGGTACCTATAACAGAATATCCAAGGTGATGTGGCATCAGTTTCTGGTCATATCTTGGACCAGTAACAAGGGCAAGGGCAAGGGCGGCTATGCCACTGGTGATGTGCACCACAATTCCCCCTGCGAAATCATGAACACCAAGGTTCTGCAGGAATCCTCCGCCCCATACCCAGTGGGCCACGGGTACATATACGAGTGCAAACCAGAGGGGGATGAACAGTATCCATGACGAGAATTTGATCCTTTCCACCACAGCGCCAGAAATCAGGGCAACTGTTATTGCAGCAAAGGTCATCTGAAAAATTGCAAAGAGTCCTTCGGGGATTGTTGGAGCATATTTTGAAGCAGACCCTAAATTAATAAGGCTGATGCCCACCTGATGGGATCCTATGATCCCTGAAACATCCCCGCCGAATATTAGACCATATCCAAACAGAAACCAGAGCAGACTCACAATGCCAAGGGAAACAAATGATAGAAAGATGGTGTTCAGAACATTCTCACGTTTTGTTAAACCAGAATAGAACATAGCAACCCCTGGCACCGTCATTAGTATCACGAGTGCAGTTGAGATCAACATCCATGCTGTATCACCTGAATTTAGCATCATATCACTCTCCTTTTGGATGTGCCTAACATATCTGCAATCACCAATATAAGGATGCCGGTAACCTACTTCCGAAAATCTACCAACATTATAAATATCATGAGAATAAAAAAAGTAGAGAGGTGTTACCATTGAACTCAACAAAGAAGGGAAGGCTTTTCGCGATCCTCATGATAGCTTTAATTGCCTACGGGTTTTCATCGACCATGTGTATACTTCTAAAGCCATCCTTTGCAGTTGAGCTACCCACTGACATCCTTCCCTCCGAAGAAAAGATACAGACCATGGGAAACCCTGGCTTTGAACCGGTAACCCTCAGGAAGCATGTGCTGAATAACACAACCAATATAACCAACACCAGCGATGTCACTGTCTACATTGACAATAGAACCAACCGGTCCTCCACGCCATTTAACCGTAACCAGGATTGATACGAATCCATTACCCCCTCAGATATTACATGGAATGGTTGCATCTCTGCAGGGATGTGAACATTGACATATTTTCAGATAACCGGAGATCATTTAGGAGATTACTTAACAGTTCGTCATGCATATGCTGATGCTCTGCACATTTTTAAACAGCAATTTTTTTAAACTGAGATTTTAGATAATAGATACAGCTTACCATAATGTTAAGGTGATCACGTGCCGGAAAACACAGTGGGAGAGAGAATAAAACAGCTCAGAGATAACCAGAACATAACAGTAGATGAGCTCGCAGAAAGAAGCGGGGTTAATGCGGAACTCATAAAGAAAATAGAGGAAGGGGACATTATACCATCACTCACACCCCTCATAAAGATCTCAAGAACCCTTGGTGTGAGGCTCGGCACCCTCCTTGATGACAGGGTCCAGGACGAACCGGTCATAGTGAGGAAGGGTAAAACCCAGAGGGTGATACACTTCTCAGGCTATGAGGAGAAGACAGACACCAGCAACCTCAGCTTCCACTCCCTCGGCGCAGGTAAAGGTGACAGGCACATGGAACCCTTCATAATCGACGTGGAACTCCACACCGATGACTTCAAACTATCATCCCATGAGGGTGAGGAGTTCATATACGTCCTTGAGGGTGAAATAGAGGTTATCTATGGACAGGACCGCTACCTTCTATCAGAGGGTGACAGCATCTACTATGACTCCGTGGTACCCCACCACCTCCATGCAGCCGGCGAGGAAAATGCAAGGATACTTGCAGTCGTCTACACACCATTCTAGTTGATGATAGAATGTTCAAAATCACAGTAACACCCCGCTTCGGGGATATAGACGGTCTCAGGCATGTCAACAACACAGTTCTCGCGGTCTGGTTCGAAAAGGGCAGGAACCCGATATTCAGGATGTTCACGCCCGACCTCGACCTCAGCTATGAGAAGTGGAAGCTCATACTCGTGAGGACGGAGTTCGACTTCCTGGCCCAGATGTACTATGGAAGTGACGTTGAGATAAGGAGTTACATAACCCACATCGGAAACTCCTCCTTCACAATAGGGCATGAGGCATGGCAGGATGGGGAACTCAAGGCACCGGAACAAGGCCGTCCTTGTCCACTATGACTTCATAGAGCAGAGAAAGAAGCCTATACCTCCCGAGATAAGGAAGCAGCTTGAGGAGCACCTCGTGGAGGAAGATTAACTTATAAGGGTGGATTTATGGTTTTCACTGAAGATACAATAGGGGAATTCTTCGAGAAACAGGTTGAAAGGTACGCTGATAAGGAATTCATAGTATACCCCGACAGGGACCTGCGTTTCACCTACAGAGAATTCAATGAAAGGGTCAACCTCCTTGCGAAGGGCCTCCTATCTATTGGCATCGGGAAGGGGGACCACGTTGGTATCTGGGCAACCAATGTACCTGACTGGCTCACCTTCCTGTTCGCAACTGCAAAGATAGGGGCGGTCCTTGTAACGGTCAACACAGCATATAAGAGTCATGAACTGGAATACGTCATGAAACAGTCCGATATGAAGGCCCTAGCCATAATAGACGGCTTCAGGGATGTTGACTATGTACAGACACTCTATGAACTGGTACCTGAACTCAAGACCCATGAGAGGGGCCACCTCAGGAGTGAAAGGTTCCCTGAACTTCGAAGCGTAATATACATCGGTGCTCAGAAGCACAGGGGTATGTACAACACCAATGAACTGATGCTCCTCGGAAAACACGTCCCTGACACCGAGCTAAGGACGGTGATGTCAACCCTCAAAAACACCGATGTTATCAACATGCAGTACACCTCAGGCACCACAGGATTCCCCAAGGGGGTAATGCTCACCCACAGGAACATACTCAACAACGGTTACTACATAGGGGAAAGACAGAGGTTCACAGAGGAGGACAGGCTATGCCTGCCGGTACCCCTCTTTCACTGCTTCGGCATAGTCCTGGGTGTCCTTGCCCTCCTCACCCACGGGGGCACACTGGTGATGATAGAGCTCTTCGACCCCCTCCTCGTCCTTGCAGCTGTTGAAAAGGAGAGGTGCACCGCACTCTACGGAGTTCCAACAATGTTCATAGCAGAGTTCACCCACCCAATGTTTGACATGTTCGACCTCTCCTCACTGCGCACGGGTATCATGGCAGGGTCACCCTGCCCGATAGAGGCCATGAAGCGTGTCATGAATGACATGAACATGAAGGAGGTCACAATAGCCTACGGCCTCACAGAGGCATCACCTGTCTTCACACAGACCAGTGTGGACGACCCCATCGAGAAGCGCGTCGAGACCGTTGGGACACCCCTCCCCCACATTGAGGTCAAGATAGTCGACCCTGAAACAGGAGAGGAACTCGGACCCGGAGAACCCGGTGAGATATGCTGCCGCGGCTACAACGTCATGAAGGGATACTACAAGATGCCTGAGATGACAGCAGAGGCCATCGATGAGGATGGATGGCTCCACAGCGGTGACCTGGCGGTTATGGATGAGGACGGCTACTACTCCATCGTGGGCAGAATAAAGGACATGATCATAAGGGGAGGTGAGAACATCTACCCCAGGGAGATCGAGGAGTTCCTCCACACAATGCCGGGTGTAAAGGACGTGCAGGTGGTGGGTATACCCGACGAGAAGTACGGGGAGATAGTAGGAGCCTTCATCATAAGGGAGGACGGTGCAGATATCCTGGAGGAGGACGTGAGGGACTATGCCATCCAGAGAATAGCAAGATACAAGGTTCCAAAGCACGTCTTCTTTGTGGACGAGTTCCCCCTCACTGCAAGCGGGAAGGTCCAGAAGTTCAAATTGAGGGAGATGGCGGTTGAGCTCCTCAAGAAGAAGGAGCAGCCCTGATTTTTTAATTTTTTTGAGAGATATAATGATAGTTTTAAACAGAAGGAAAAGGTCCGTTGATTTTATACCGGCAGGAAACCCAAAGAAGATCCTCAACACACGCAGAAAACCTGCTTACTGGGGCAGACTAAAAATCAGGAGCACAGAAGCAGGACCGAGGATATCAAGGTTCACGGTTGAGAAGGGTGAACGTGAAACCCTCAGGAAACCATCAGAGGCCCTTAAGATACTGAAGAAGCAGGCTGTTATTTTAACAGGACGTGACCCGGAAATTGAGGATCTACTCTCATCCTACGGCATCAGCTACAGGTATGCAAGGGTATGCCAGCACTGCCTCCATGAGGGCTATCTGACAGTTGTAAGTTCAAGGTCATCGACGGTGCACGCAGGTCAGATCATATGTTCAAGATGCGTTGATGAGCTCATAAAGAGGGAGCTTAAATTTGCAGGCATGGACGGATCAACATTCAGAAACTTCAGGAGACTTATAAGGCGTGGTGTAAGCCTTGATAAGATACTGGAGATGATGTCCCCCCGCTTTGACCCTCTCGAGAACCATGAACTGACCCGCTATGACACCGTGACATCGGAATCAGAGAGGACCCCCCGCGTCCCTCTTGATAAACTTGCAGTACCGGAAAAATTTAAGAGGATGCTTAAAAGGGAGGGTAACACGGTTCTCAGACCTGTACAGGTCCTTGCAGTGGATGCGGGGCTCCTGGAGGGGGAGGACCTCATGGTTGTATCTGCAACTGCTAGCGGAAAGACCCTCATAGCTGAACTTGCAGGCATACCCAGGGCCCTGGGTGGTGAAAAATTCATATACCTCACGCCACTGGTGGCCCTTGCGAACCAGAAGTACCGGGACTTCAGAAGGAGGTACTCACCCCTAAAACTCAAAACAGCCATAAAGGTCGGTATGAGTCGCATAAGGGCAAGAGATGAACTCAGAATTCCGGAGACAGATGTTAGCAAAGCCGATATAGTGGTCGGAACCTATGAGGGGATGGACTACATCCTGAGGGCAGGGAGGTCTGGCATCCTGGGGGATGTTGGTGTGGTTGTCATTGATGAGATCCACACCCTTGAGGATGAGGAGAGGGGTTCAAGGCTCAAGGGAATGATAAAGCGCATAAGAAGACTCTTTCCTGATGCCCAGATAATCGCACTCTCTGCAACCGTGAAGAACAACCTTGAGGTGGCCTCTGAGTTCGGGCTTAGACTGGTTGAGTATGACAGGAGACCTGTCCCCCTTGAGAGGCACCTCGTATTCTCCAGGGGGGAGGAGGATAAGAAGAACCTCATACTCAGGCTTGCTGAGAGGGAGTTCTCCACAGAATCAGAAAAGGGGTTCCGGGGCCAGACGATAGTCTTCACCAATTCCCGTAGAAAGACGAGGCTCATTGCAGATTATCTGACACGGAGGGGTGTGAGGGCGGCGGCCTACCATGCAGGTTTATCCTACAGGGAAAGGCAGCGCATAGAAAGGGCCTTCGCATCACAGGAACTCGCAGCAATAGTTACAACTGCCGCACTTGCCGCTGGAGTGGATTTCCCGGCATCACAGGTAGTCTTTGAAACGCTTCTCATGGGAAACAGGTGGCTCATGCCCAACGAATTTGCACAGATGCTTGGAAGGGCGGGCAGACCCTCCTACCATGACCGTGGCGTTGTATATGTCCTTGCAGAGGTTGGAATGGAGTTTGATGGCGAGTCAGAGGAGGCCATGGCGCTCAAACTCCTTGAAAGCGGACCTGACCCTGTGGATGTAAATTACACAGAGGAGGATGTCCTTGAGAACATCCTGGCAGATATAACCTCAGGTGCTATAAAATCTGAATCTGAAATCTCTCCAGACCCCTCATGGCCCCTGGACCCTGAAGGAGCCCTTGACATCCTTGAATCCCATGGCATGATAGTCAGGGATGGTGGACTCCGCGCCACCGGTTATGGGGTGGCAGTCTCAAAGTCATTCATAGGTGTGACCGATGCCGAGTACATAAGGGGCCACCTTAAGGGGGCTTCAAGGAGACCCCTGGACATAGCACTGGAGCTCGAACCCTTTGAGGGAGCATATCTATCAGGGAGGCTGCACCGTGCCCTCAGCAGGGCAGCTGGAGCAAGGTTCTCAATGAATCTGATGGCGGATTCAACCCTCGACATACTCTCAGATGGGGATAACCTTGTGAAGCTTGACAGTAAACTTCAGGAGGCTGTTCTCAATTTGCAGATGGATTTCCTATCCTGTGAATGTAGGGACAGACCATTCTGTGGATGCATACAGCGCAGATTATCTGAACATATTATAGCAGAGCGTATCAGTGGCAGGGACCCGGTGGAGATAAGCAGGGGACTTCTGTCCAGATACCAGATTCAGGCCTACCCAGGGGATATCTTCAGCTGGCTTGATACCACCGTCAGGGCCCTTGAATCCATAGGGAGGATCGCCAGCGCATTTAAAAGGAGGAGGTACCTGAAGGAATGTTCAGGGATTGTGCGGGCCATTGAAAAAGGTAGGGGGGCATAGAAAATCATATGTTAAGGTATATGTTGTAGATGTATATAATAAATGCACATAAAATGTAGATAACCACGAGCTGATCAAGGATTCCAGTTTCGATTGAGATGAGACAGTATGCCATCACGATTGAGTAGAGCATGATATAAAACGAATCTCGTGTTTTTTGCATTATCCTGTATCCAATTCCCAGGATAAGACCAAGGATGCTCATACCGAATGCCACTCCGATGGTACCAAACTCCACAAGCATCTGACCGAACAGGGTTGGAGTGATTGTAACACCTGTTCTCCAGAGGACCAGCTTCCCTATCAATGCTCGCGGACCACTACCTGCACCTGGAATCATGCTGAGGGTTAAATCACCATGCATAACACCTGTCATCCCTGCAAGTGCGGATAATCTGTTGAGTATGCTCATTGTAAATGATGCCCTCATTTTTAGAACTGTAAGCGGACCCAGGTTGCTTAATGAGTACTCCTCAACGGATCTGAAGTAACCTATGCCCATAATTATCATTAAGGCTACCGCGAAGGATCCCAGGACCTCCCATATTTCGAATAATCCACTGTAATAACCCATGATAAAGGTTATGAGTATTACAGCAACCAGGGGTGTCCGGTATCCCAGGAGGGCCAGCATAACAAGACAGGTCAGTGAAACAGTAATGGCCCGGAACCTTGCAGTTGATCTGTCTATAACGCTTTTTTGCATCTTATCGGTTATGTAAGCTAACATGAAAGCTGTCCCTGGAATCATAAGATAAACCGGGATAGTTAGCTTCGGATTGAGGAGGTATCTGAGGGAAGGTTTCAGGAGGGGGATGCCACCAACGTCTGTTAGTGTTATGGCCAGAAAGGCAGATCCAATAATGAATAAAGTGAAACCCATTGATCTGATGTCATCAATACTGAATCTCAGGTACCTATCACCCCTTAGAATCACCCCTGGCATAATCACTGAAAAAAGAAGAAAACATGAAAAACCGATCAGTATATTGATCTGTAATGTTTTCTGGACTGGAATGGCAGCAAGGGCCATGAACATTGAGAAGAACACGATAAATGAAGGAGGTGAAAAGATATGGTTTTTCAGTACCCTGCTCCTTTTGAGGGAGCTGAGAAAATTATGTCCAGGATACATACTCTTTATAAAGCTATTTAACCATTTCTCTTCAATACCCATGAAGAGGGCCAGGAGTAAATTGAAGATAAATGCTTCCTTAAACTTCCATTCAAAGCTTTTACACAGTCTTCTTGTTGTATCATAAATCTGGCTCATAATAATCGGTACCTTCAAAATTTTATAGGTTGTTGAGATTAACGACCTTTATGACGGAGTACTTACCTTTTATTTTCTCTATTACGTCCTCATTGGCGTTGTATACCCTTATCGTGATGAAATCTGTCTGACCATTTAGATCTCCGAGGACTTCATCAGATACCTTCAAGGCTTCGGGTGTGGCCTGAAATACTTCTATCCTGCTGTTAGGGGAATTTAATGTGATCGGCACGTATCTTTCTCTGCTGTACAGTTCCTTTGTAAGTTCCTGGAATCTGGATGCATCCACATCGCTGATGGGTATATTTGTTGTTAGCTCATATTTTAGCCCGGGAATATCCAGAATTAAATCGGACATTCTGTTAATTTTAAGGGGTTCTATAATGATGTCAGTGGCGTTCTTACTACCTGCAGCTTCCAGTGTGATGGAATCAATGTAATAATCTGCAAATTTATCATCATATCCTCCGGCAAGAATTTTCTTTCCATTAACGTCAAGGAGGACTTCCACCTTTCCGTTAACGGTTCCCACCCATATAACTTCACCATAGATTTCTTCTCTCTTCTGCTTTAAGGAATTAAATCCATGGATTTTGCTGTTTATGATTTTTCCCTTACTGTAAAGATCATTGTACTTTATCTGGACCTTAGTCATTTCAGAGGAATCGAATGTGAATGATTGAATGTTTGAATCGATGTCTGAGGTTTTGAAAAAGCCATATAAAACTAGCGAGGCCAGGAAAAGGATTATCAAAATGTCTATTATTGTTAATCGACCGATTTTCATTTCTATCTCTCCAAGTTCTTTTTCAGAACTTAATTTCAGACATGAGCAGCATCATGTTAACATTTTCTCATTTTTTAAGGAATACCAGTACTCTACATGCTCCTATCATAATGAGGTCATTAACATCATCCTATTTAATCTTATGGAGTATCTTTTATTGTTACCGTGGTAACCACGCTTTGGTTCTGCAGATGTTTTTCTGTGACTAATTTGAATGCAGAAAAAAACTTAAATTCAAGTGGAACATAGCCCTAACAAGGTGTACATGACACGATAGGAGGATGTTCCATGAAAGATCTGTATCAAAAATTTATTTACCTCATACCGTCCATTATAATATTTTTAATAACTCTTTCAGTGACTCTTAAGTATTCTTGGCCCATAGGGTGGGATATATTCTATCATATTCACCTTTCAAAGGTTTACATGGCAAATGGTTTAACATTTTTTGACCCTATATACAACGCTCCGGGAACCATTATTAATTATCCCCCAGTTTTTCACCTAGTAATTCTAGTTTTAGGTTATGTTCTCAGAATGGACCTCTTTGATGTGGCAAGGCTAATGCAACCATTTTTAGCAGCTCTGGTTGCTTTATCAGTTACTGTGGTCGCTTCAAGGTTATATGAAGATAAGTACGTTGGCATCTTTGCTGGTTTAATCCTTTTCTCTGGCTCAATTGCCATGAGGCTTGGTTCATCACTGCCTGAGAACATGGCTCTCATATTCCTTCCTCTGAGCATTTTCTTCTTCTATGAATTTTTTAAGGATGATAAAATTATAGCATCATTCATATCAGGATGTTTAACAGGTTTGGTCGCACTTATACATCCTGCCGCAACATTCTGTCTGGTTTTTGCAATCACATTCATCACCGCGGGTCTGGTGATAACTGAATTCTACTTTGAAAGGGACACTGGAGTTATAAAAAGGGCTTTGAAGGGGTATGCCATCCTTATTGGAACAGCAGGATTAATTGCATCAGTATGGTGGCTACCAGCATTTTACTTTAAGAGTCTTGGACATGGTGGTGTCGCCACATCTCTTTCTGTTTCCAGGAGTCTCAGTATCCTTAAATATCCCGATGCCCTTGGATATTTTGTTCTGGTACTGGCTGTCGCAGGCATCATACCTGCCATCAGAAGATTTGAGTTAAGGGATCGCCTCATACTTTTATGGATAATTTCAATGTTTATTCTCTCAAAGTCCTACTACTTTGGAATTAACGTCATAACCTACAGGGTACTCATATACATAATGATTCCCCTCACAATCCTGGCATCCTCAGGCTTGATATCCGTCGTGGAGGCAATCAAAAATAAAAATAAGGATATTGCAAGAATTCTCCTGATAGCCCTCTTCATATTTGCCGTTTTCCAGGCCTTCAACAACCTTTCAAGCTCAAAGGTAGCCGATTACGGTGCAATGACTGCTTATGGAAGGATAAACATTGCTCCTCCTACTGATTCAGAATTTGAACTTGCAAAATGGTTCAACAGTCAAAATGAAGATGGTAAGATCTCCCTATCAAATTACTTCACTGGGGGATTTGTAATGGCATATACAAACAGACCTGTGGATTCCCTGTTATATGAGAAATCTGAGATCCCTTCAAGGGATGAGCTGACTGAAAGGGAAATCAGTTATCTTGTATTTGATAAAAGACTTAAAGCGAGTGGAGATTTTAAATTCAACGCCTCCAGCAGTTTCCTATTCTACAACCCAAACCGCATCAATATAAGCGATCTGGAGTATCCCTACCTTCAGAAAATCTATGAGAATCAGGACTTCGTTGTATACAGGGTATTGTAGGGGGTGTTGAATATTCCAAAGAGAAGTACAGCATCGATAAGATCGATGTTTCAAGCCAGGGAAAAGATTAGCATGCATGCTGCTCTACAGGAGATTTTGATAAAGCTTTAAATAAGGCGAATGCAAAACATGAAAAATGTGCCCATATTATGATGGGTAACATTTTGAGCTTCATGAGACAACGTACAGCGTCCTTATGAAGCTCCTTAGAAGATTTAAAGGTCTGGTGTCCATTTTATCACCTTTAAATCTTCTATTAATTTAATTAGAAATGCTCTTGAAAAAACTGGTGATCATGAAGGACCTGCTTTAAATCTTCTATTAATTAGGACAGGTCATATCACGGCATGAACCCGCATATTCAGGGAACCTCAGGACCTCATCCACCTTACTGCCATACCTGTAAACAGTAACACCTTTGCAGCCAAGCTCATGGGCGGCCCTGAACACCCTTTCAACGTCAGCAGGTGATGAATCAGCTGGCAGATTCACTGTTTTTGATACAGCATTGTCCACGTACCGCTGGAAGGCGGCCTGCATTTTAACATGGAATACAGGGTCTATTTCATGTGCAGTCACAAAGAGCCTCCTTATCCTCGCAGGCACCCCGGGGACACCCCTCAGACTCCCCCGGGATTCTATGGCCTCAAGGGATCTCTTATCAAGTCTTCCCGCCATCGTCTTAAAGAGGGGGTGCAGCTCATGGAAGCTCCTTCCCAGGATGTTCCTTGTGAAGGACACGGCAAATAGGGGCTCAATTCCACTGCTGGTGCCTGCTATTATACTCAGGGAACCAGTTGGGGCTATGGTGGTTAATGTGGCGTTCCTCATGCACTCAAATCCCTGGATATCCCATATGCTGCCCTTAAATTCAGGGAATGATCCCCTCTCTCTGGCAAGTTCCATGGAGGCCCTCCTGGCCTCAGATGATATGAATGACATTACCCTTCCGGCCACCTCAAGGGCAGCCACTGAATTGTAGGGTATTCCAAGTTTTATCAGCATATCAGCAAAGCCCATGACACCCAGCCCTATCTTACGGGTTCTCAGTGTCATCTCCTCCACGGGACGGAGGGGGTAGCTGTTAACGTCTATCACATTGTCAAGGAAGTGCACTGCCACATGGATGGTCCTCCGGAGCTTCTCCCAGTTAATACCGGAGGGGCCTACCATGAGGCTGAGATTAACTGACCCCAGATTGCATGATTCATGGGTGAGGAGTGGCTGCTCCCCACAGTTGTGGACTATGAATCCATTGGCTGTGAATGCACTGGCACCGTAGACAGTGGCGTCATAGACATCCTGGCGGCCGGCGCCCCTGAGGCCTCTGAAGGTTGCAAGTGCCGGAAACTCCCCTGCAGCATCATCCATCACAAGGCGGTCTCCCCTTTCAAGTTCACCGGCGGCACGCCATTCCAGACCACCATCCATTACAAGGACCCTGTGATCATGGGTCAACCTTAAGCAATGACCCTCCCTGGTTCTAAGATCATATACGTCCCGTTCACAGGTCCTGAAGAAACCTGAGGGGCAGGGGTACCCTGAGCCCCTGATAAGTGCGGTGAAGGGCTTGCCCTCCAGTTCAGCCACTGTCCGCGGACCCCCGGATGTCATTACAATGGTGTCACCGGATACACAGGGGTTGGTTGCCTCTATCCTCCCGAGTTGTGGAGTGGGGTTGTAGCGGTTTATACGGTCCTCAAAGAGGATCCCGGGATCTCCAGACCTCCAGGCTGCCTCCACGATCCTCTTAAGTATCACCCTGGATTCTACCGAGTCAACCACCTCACCGTTCCTGGGGTTTATCAGATCCACCGGGCGGTCATCCATGAACTCATCAGGTACGGCGACTGAGAGGTTGAAGTTCCGCAGGGGACCCTCCCTTGACTTGGCGTCTATGAAGCTGAATATGTCGGGGTGGCTCACATGGAGGACACCCATATTGGCGCCCCTTCTTCGCCCGCCCTGCTTTATAACGTCAACCGCAACATCGAATATCCTCATGAAGGACACCGGCCCCGAGGCAACACCCATTGTGGACGCGACGATGTCCCCTCTGGGTCTTAACCTTGAAAATGAGAAGCCAACACCCCCACCGGATTTGTGGATGATGGCCATATCCCTCAGGGAGCTGAATATACTATCAATTGAGTCCTCAACAGGGAGTACAAAACAGGCGGAGAGCTGGTTGATGGGCGTGCCTGCATTCATGAGGGTCGGGGAATTTGGGAGGAACTCAAGGTTACCCATAACCGAGTAGAAGGCCTCCTCCGCAACTGCAGGGTCATCACCGTAGGCCTCATCTGCAGATGCAACGGCCCGCGCAACCCTCCTGAACATCTCCTCTGGTGTCTCTACAACCTCACCACCCTCACCCCTGAGAAGGTATCTCTCCTCAAGCACCTTCAGGGCTGTTGTGCTTAAACTGATCATCTTTATGCTAAAATTCCTGTATAATCTTCAGGAGCTCTTTCACATCTGATATAACACTTTCAACGGCATCATCAAGTATTCTCTGGCCCAGAACAGGGTCGGGGTTCACACCATCCCTTTCACATATCCTTGCAGCCTTATCTATTTCTCTGTTGGCTTCACGGGCCTCCTTCAGACCTATCATTCCAATTTCAGGGTAGAGTTCAGGTATGCATTCATCAAGGCGCCTCAGATCCGCGATACCGAGTATGAGACCTGCGGATAGTTCACCGCTACCTGCGTGCGGTCCCTCAATCTCAACTATCCGGTTGTTCCAGGCGATTTCAAGGCCCAGTTCCTCTTCGAGGTCGTCCATACAGTCCTCCAGTTTGTTCCCTCCGTGACCGTTTACAATTACAGCGGCCTCAAGGTTTAGAAGCCTTCTGGCCTTCCTCAGGACAGGTTTCAGTTCCCTCTCAACAAGTTCATCCCTGTCCATGTGTATGCCGTGTTTAACGTAGGGAAACTCTGAGGCGGCATAGAGCACCCCCAGGAACCTGGCCCCGGTCCTCAGGGCTGCCTCAAGGGCCACGTAGGATGCTATCTTTGCATCGGTGTCGATGGGGAGTGCCGGGCCATGGTTCTCGAGGTGTGACCCCACTGCCAGTATCCCGATCCTGTGGACATCCTCTGAGATTATGTTCCCGGCGTCGAGGTTCAGCTCAACCAACACTAGACCTCCAGTTCCCAGATGGCATCTCCGATGTGGTGGATGGTCTTAACAGCCTTTCCTGAATCTCTTTCAACCATTTCAGGTCCACTTATGAGGCTTATACCCACTGCAAGGGGTCTGCGGTTTCTCTCATCCACCACAACGACGGTGTCGTTCTCAGATATCTCAGGGTCGGCGTCAACTATACCGGGGCTCATGACATCGGCCCCGTTTGCAAGGAACCTGACGGCCCCCATGTCAACGACCACATATCCCCTATCTATTTCCATCTTCAGGGCGCCCCTCAGGGTCGGGACAACCCTGTCGTCAATGAACATGAGGAGTGGCTCCCCATTAACCAGTATGATGTTGTTATCATCAGTCTCAATGATTTCAACCGTGGCCTTTTCAGGTATCAGGGAGGAGTAGTCTCCAATCTGCCCCCGTATCTCCCTGAGCTTCTTCTTCTTTATATGGTACCTCTTCCTGATCTTCACAGTCACACCCTGTTCATTTTATGAATGGTCTGCAGTCTGTTCCTTAATCTGCTTTACCATCATTGACTCATTTAAACTCTTCTGCAAGTATATCTATAGCTCATTTCTAAACTACTTTACGTGCACCACATGCATCTCTCATGGATGGGGGGATCCCAGGGCGGACCCTGGAATGGATTTGAAGAGGTACTGCAGTGCAAGAAAACTTATATATTAGTAGAATAGAAAAATGAAGTATCTGATTGGAAGATTTTCAGCTCGTTAGTTAGATTTAAATATAATCCGGCTAAATTTTAATCTAGGATAGGTGATAGATGTGAGTTCACAGAGAGTTAACGTACAGAGACCACTCGATGCCCTTGGAAATTCACTGAATTCCCCTGTGATCATAAAACTCAAGGGTGACAGGGAGTTCAGGGGAGTTCTAAAGAGCTTCGATCTCCACATGAACCTCGTGCTGAATGATGCAGAGGAGCTGGAGGATGGAGAGGTCACAAGAAGACTTGGAACCGTCCTTATACGTGGAGATAACATAGTGTACATATCCCCGTAGATTTAATTGTAAGGGGAAGGGTGGATCAACTTTACAGATTAACTGATTTTAAGGAGGATTAGAACATGAAAGGTACTCCATCATTTGGTAAGCGTAACAAGAATCTCCATATAAGATGCAGGAGATGCGGTAAAAACTCGTATCATGTACGTAAAAAGGTCTGCGCTGCATGCGGTTTCGGCAGATCCCGCAGAATAAGGCGCTACAGCTGGCAGAACAAAAAAATTACAGGCCAAAGGTTGAAATAAATGGATAATAAAGGCCCTGTTGATGTGCGGATAATTGTTGAGGGAGCCTCTGATGTTGAAAGCGTCTCGAGGGCGCTTCAGAGGGTGTCCCTCGGCGCCAAATACCACATAACCATATCATCCATAGTCCCAACAACAAGCCTTGAGATCGCCCTCAGGGCCGTTGAGGGTGCTGACATTGTCCTGATAGCAACGGATGTTGACCAGACAGGCAGGGAACTTGCAGATAAGTTCAGGGAAGCACTCAGGGGCCATGTTGGGCACATTGAACGGATGAAACTCCCCTATGGTCATGACGTGGAATACCTTGACCCGGACCTCATAAGGGAGGAAATAGAAAACGCCATCATAAGGGCCGGACTCCAGACACTCACAGGCATAAGGAGCCTCAGTGACATGAAGGAGAGGCTTGAAGAGTGCCGGGAGAAGCTGGATGAGACAGTTGCCGAAAACACTGCACTGAGGGATGAGAATACCCGGCTGCAGGGTGAAGTTGAGGCAGGTAATGAAAGGATAGAATCCCTCAGGGGGGAGCTGAGTCAGCTTGAGGAGAAATTCCGCCTCCTGGAGGGAGAGTACTCCAAACTCGAAACTCGTTTTTCTGAACTTGAAGATAAGGAACTTCTTGAGACCTTCTCAATCACGGACCTCTGGAGGGAAACCTTTGGAGAGGAACCCGATGACCTTGAGAGGATTTATTTTGTAACCGATCACATTAAACCCGAGGGTATAATCCTTGGACAGGGCTCAATAGCGGCGCCTTCACGGGAAGATGCGGTGGAGTGGCTCCGGATAATAAAATCGGCCCTGGTATTCACTGAAAAAGATGAAGAATCGTCCTAACGTGGATAAACCTTCTTGTTGGGAGAATCTGAAGTGAGAGATAAATGCGGTATTGTAGGGATTTACTCACAGGATAAGAAAACCGGTGTGGCCTCCCAGATATATTATGCGCTCTACGCACTGCAGCACAGGGGACAGGAGTCTGCAGGGATCTCAACATTCAATGGGAACGATATACTGACACACAGGGGAATGGGGCTGGTCTGCGACGTCTTCAATCCTGAGAAGCTAGAGGAACTTAAGGGGAACGTCGGGATAGGACACGTGCGCTACTCAACCACAGGCGAATCAAGGATTGAGAATTCTCAGCCATTCTGGAGCGAATTTCAGGGAGGTAAAATTGCAATAGCCCACAATGGAGACATCATAAACTCCATGGAACTCCGGGAGGAACTCGAGGAGGAGGGTCACAACTTTGTCTCAACGACGGACTCAGAGGTCATCTGCCACCTCCTCAGCAGGGAATACGATGAGAAACCGAACATGATATACTCCATAAAGAGGGTTTCAGAGCAGCTGGTGGGATCATATTCCCTGGTGGTGCTTCTGAACCAGGACCTCTATGTCGTCAGGGACCCTGTGGGTATAAAACCACTGGCCTTTGCAAGGAAGGGCAGCACCCAGATCGTGGCCTCGGAGACCGTGGCCTTTGATGTCATAGGTGCCGAGCATGTAAGGGACGTCCAGCCCGGTGAGATACTCCACCTGAACCGGGGCAAATCCTACTGGGTTGCAAACGCCCCCAACACCAGGAGGGCCCACTGCATGTTTGAGTACGTCTACTTCGCAAGGCCGGACAGTGTAATCGACGGGCGCAACGTATACAGGGTCCGCCTCAATATTGGGGAGGCCCTCTACAGGGAGCACCCGGCCAACGCAGACGTGGTTGTACCCGTACCTGACTCATCCATCCCGGCGGCCATAGGATACTCAAGGGCCTCAGGGATACCCTACGGTGAGGGCCTGATAAAGAACAGGTACGTGGGTCGTACATTTATAATGCCGACCCAGGAGGAACGTGAAACAGCGGTTAAACTCAAGATGAACCCCATAAGGTCCGAACTTGAGGGTAAACGCATAGTACTCATCGATGACAGTATAGTGAGGGGGACAACCTCAAGGGCACTCATTGACATCATAAGGGATGCCGGGGCAGAGGAGATACATCTGAGGATAGGCTGCCCACCCATAAAGTCCCCGTGCTACTATGGCATAGCAATGGCAACGAAGAAGGAGCTCATAGCATCCACCAGGAACGTTGAGGAGATAAGGAGGATAATAGGTGTTGATTCCCTGGGCTACCTCAGCATCGAGTCCCTGGTGGAGTGCATAGGTATAAAGAAGGGATTCCTGTGCACGGGATGCCTTGACGGGGACTACCCCACACCCCTACCATCTGACATAAGTGAATATGAGGCCATGAGGTCCTGCTCCAGATGATGGGACCCTGACTGCTGATTTTCATTGTTGTATAAAATTAAGGATTGTTTTTCAGTGATTGAGATGCCTGAACTCCTATCACCGGCCGGAGACTTTTCTTCCCTCATGGCAGCCCTCAGGTCAGGGGCGGATGCAGTCTACATTGGACTCGAGGGCTGCAACATGAGGGCCCGGGCAGATAACTTTAGGGTAAGTGAGGTTGCAGAGGCGGTGGAGAGGGCCCACGACCACGGCTCAAGACTATATGTCTGCACCAACACGGCCCTCAGGGATGATGATGTTGAGAGGCTCAAGAATATCTTTCCAGAACTCCACTCCGCAGGTGTTGATGCTGTCATAGCCTCTGACCTTGCAGCGGTGGACCTTGCAGCTGAATGCGGGCTGGATGTCCATGTAAGTGTACAGGCAAACATTACAAACACCCGTACACTCACCATACTCAGGGACATGGGGGTCTCAAGGGCTATACTCTCAAGGGAACTGTCCCTCAGAGAAATCGCAGGGATTGCGTCGGCTTCACCGGTTGAGGTTGAGGTCTTTGTTCACGGAGCCCTCTGCACCGCCATCTCAGGGAGGTGCTACCTGAGTTCCTACCTCTATGGCAGAAGTGCAAACTGTGGTGACTGCCTGCAGCCCTGCAGGAAGAGCTGGAGACTGGTATCCGAGGACGGTGAATTCGACCTTGAGGTGTCAGCTTCAGAGGCTGTAAGGAGCTACCTCCTGAGTCCCGCGGATCTCTGCATGATCGAGCACATACCTGAACTTGTTGATGCAGGTGTCCATGCACTTAAAATTGAGGGTCGAGGGCGCCCTGCTGATTACGTTGCAACGGTGACAGGTGTCTACAGGGAGGCCCTGGACAGGTACCTCAGTGGTGAGTGGAGATTTGAGGAGCGCTGGCTCAGTGAACTTAGAAAGGTCTTCAACAGGGGCTTCAGCACGGGATTCTATTTCAGCGAACCTGAGAACGGTAGCAGCGGAAACATATCCGAATACATCAAGGAGGACATTGGAGAGGTAGTTAATTACTACAGGAAGGTCGGTGCAGCAAGACTACGACTATGGAGACCCCTCAGGGTGGGTGATGAGGTTATAATCCAGGGAAAAACCACCGGGGCCCTCATACAGCGTGTTAAGTCCCTCCAGATAGAGGGGGAATCGGTAGAGGTGGCTGAAGGTGGGGAGGTTGGCCTCCTTGTTGAGGACAGGGTCCGGCCAGGGGATCTTGTC
This sequence comes from Methanothermobacter thermautotrophicus str. Delta H, assembly GCF_000008645.1. Lineage (NCBI taxonomy): Archaea > Methanobacteriati > Methanobacteriota > Methanobacteria > Methanobacteriales > Methanobacteriaceae > Methanothermobacter > Methanothermobacter thermautotrophicus. The sequence continues at coordinate 571,310 of NC_000916.1, read as the reverse complement.
TACAGGAGAGTTAAGAGGCCTGATTCCTGAGAACCCGGTTTCTGAAAAACCCACCTTCAATGTTCCAGTTGTTCCTTTTTTCTGGCCTCCTAAACATCATCTTTCCAGGTCAGTATGTGGAGGGGGACTGTTATTTTTAAAAGTGATGGTCCACATATTAAAGATGGGTGAAGAGATGATAAGGGTAAAGGATGCTATGCAGAGCGATGTTATAACCGTTAAGAGAACCAGCAGTATCCATGATGCGGCAAGGGTACTCAGGGAGAACAGGATAAGCGGTGCCCCGGTTGTGGACGAGGACGGGAAACTTGTGGGTATCATCAGTGAGGGAGATATAATGAGGCTCATAGAGGTCCACTCCCCCAGCCTTAACCTCATCATGCCCTCACCACTGGACCTCCTTGAACTCCCCCTCCGCATGAAACACGAATATGATGAGATAGCGAGGGGTATAAGGAAGGCTGCGGTCATGCGCGTGGAGGAGATAATGACCCCTAAGGTTGTAACCGTGCCCCCACACGCCTCGGTCTCAGATGCAGCTGAGCTCATGGAAAGGCATGACATCAAGAGACTGCCAGTGATTGATGAGAATGGAAGGCTGGCCGGAATAATAACGAGGGGAGATATAATAGGGGCCTTTGTTAAGTGATCGCTCAGTGGTGTCTCAATGAAGAGGATAGCCATCTATGGTAAGGGAGGTATAGGTAAATCCACCATCGTCTCAAACATGGCAGCGGCTTATTCATCGGAGCACAGGGTCCTTGTGATAGGCTGTGACCCCAAGGCAGATACCACAAGGACACTCTATGGTGAGAGGCTCCCCACGGTTCTGGATGTGCTGAAGGAGAACAGAGAACCCGATGTTTCTGAGGTAATACACACAGGATTTGGGGGTGTAAGGTGCGTTGAATCAGGGGGCCCTGAACCAGGTGTGGGGTGTGCCGGGAGGGGCGTCATAGTTGCAATGAACCTCCTGGAAAGGCTTGGAGTATTCAGGGAGGACATTGATGTCGTTATCTATGATGTCCTTGGTGACGTTGTCTGCGGAGGCTTCGCAGTTCCCCTGAGGGAGGACTTTGCAGATGAGGTCTACATAGTTACATCCGGTGAGTACATGTCCCTTTACGCAGCCAACAACATTGCACGGGGCATAAGGAAGCTCAAGGGTAAACTTGGAGGTGTCATATGTAACTGCAGGGGCATCAGGGATGAGGTGGAAATCGTATCTGAATTTGCTTCAAGGATAGGTTCAAGGCTGATTGGAGCTGTGCCCAGAAGCAATCTTGTCCAGGAGAGTGAGCTTGAGGCCAGGACTGTCATAGAACGGTTCCCTGAGTCTGAACAGGCCTCTGTTTACAGGAAACTTGCGGAGGATATCTACAGGAACACTGAATTCACGGTACCCGAACCAATGGATCAGGAGGAGTTTGAGGAATTCTTCAGAAAATTCAGGGTTGAGGGTTAATGAAGGTGGTTCCTGAGATTCATCCTATCACAGGTTGGTCTTTCATGGTCTCTGATGGAGGATATGGTTATGGAGAGGTTTGAGCAGCTTGGAGTATTCCATCTGGCAGCTGGATTTCTGATAGTGATTATGGCGGTATGGGCACTTGACCCATCAGGTGCCCTTGGAACTGAGCCCCAATGGCACGCAGCCCTTAAGTTAATCTTTGGGGCTGTGATGATGGCTGCAGGGGTTAAACTCCTGAGGGGATAGTCATATCCCCCATTCATGGACCTCAGCTCCCAGTTCCCTGAAGGCCCTCTTCACAGATTCTGTGGCATCATTTTTATTTTTGAAGTGATGCAGGTGTGATTTGCAACTACAGTCTGAACAGCCGAAGCCCCTGACAGATTTTTCTCCATGGAGCTTCTCTGAAACTGCACACTCAAGTCTTCTTTTATCTGTTGTGTAGAGGACACATTCAACCTCTGCACCGTCCAGGAAGTGGTCTATGTGCCACCTCCTCCTTTTCTCGGAGCTGAGGTGTCTTTTTATCCTCGCCTCAAGGGAGCTGAAGCCGGAACCAACATATACATAGAAGCCTGGAGGGAACCTCACGGTTCCAAGGCTTCCGATCCTCCTTTCAGTCCCTCTGCAGTTTATAATGAGACAGTACGTTCCCTTCATCAGCATCATTCCCTGGATTTAACTGGGCGTTTTCATAGGTGCATATCTTCTGTACATCATGTATAATAATCTTAGCTGAACATTTACTAATTTAAGATGATGTACACTCATTTCAGGTAATAAATCGAATGGTTATTATCACAGCAAGAAACTTTTAGTAAAATTTATATCCATCACAATTTAATATTAATTCTGGTTTCTGCAGGGTACCATTACCAGTGGGGGTGATACCATGGCAGTGGCAAAATGGTTGCTTTATATAATTGGTATAATACTGGTACTGATGGGTATACTGGGTTACCTTGGGATTCCGTATCCGGCTCTCAAGGACCCGGCATGGCACGCTGCCCTTAAAATAATTATCGGGCTTGTAGCCCTCTGGGGAGGTACGAAGGCAGAGTAGATTTTTTGCCAGTTGAACTCTTTTTTCTGGGCCCTGCAGAAACCCAATTTTTCCATGGTGATCCAATGGGAGTGTTGAGATATACTCTGAGGGCAAGGGGACATCCCAATGTCACAGCAGGCCACAGGACAACCTTTGAGGTCACTGTGGACCCTGAGATAGGTGAAACAGCAGACTGTATAATAGGTGTTTCATCATCTGATTCCATATCAACACTTCCCGATGAGATGAAGAGGGCCATAGCACGTGAATCATCACTGGTCAGGGTTATACTGAGGACAGAGAATGGTTATGATGAGATAAGGGGCTACGGGCACCCTGAACTCACCCTTGACCATCCAACAGATATAGTGTGCAGGAAGAGTGATTACATCTGCAGCAGGACGCTGATGATACGGGCTGATAAGGCGGCATTTGATCTTGATGAGAATCTTGTGAGGGATCTGAGGAAGGGCAGGGAACTCAAGGTTGAGATAATAGTCGAATATTAATTCTGCGCTATTTATACTTGCTGGAAGCCATTGAGAACCTGAGATTAAGTACAGTTTGGAATCTTACTATTAAAAAAACTTTGAAGTCCAGTACTGCCTACTCAAAATTGATGAAATAGAAGTGCAGGGGACGGGATTCGAACCCGCGAAGGGACTCCCCCACTAGGCCCTCAACCTAGCGCCTTTGACCGCTCGACCACCCCTGCATGGGAAAATCAGTGCTGATCGGGGAGTGAAACAAAGTATCTACATTTTACTATTTAAAGTTTGCGGTAGTTCAGACATCTGCCATGAAACGGGACCTGCTGGTGCCATCATATTTATGCAGATGAAAGGATATACCGATAGGCTGAAAGCTGAATTCTCAGTTATTAGCGACCTGACGGGTGATCACTATGGACTGTCTTAGGGAGGTGGGTGATGACCTTCTTGTGAACATTGAGGTATCACCTGCATCGGGAAAATTTGGGATCCCATCCTACAATGAATGGCGGAAGAGGATTGAGGTGAAGATCCATTCACCCCCCCAGAAAGGGAAGGCAAACAGGGAGATAATAAAGGAATTCTCAGAGACCTTTGGAAGGGATGTTGAGATAGTGTCAGGGCAGAAGAGCCGTCAGAAGACAATCAGGATTCAGGGCATGGGAAGGGATCTCTTCCTGAAGCTGGTCTCAGAAAAATTTGGTCTTGAAATTCCATGAATGTTTTAAGAGCTGTTATTAAATGTACAGAAAACTTTATTAGTCATCAAGATAAAAAAAACAACTGGAGGTTAGAAATGATTTCGACAGTCACAACAACAACTACCACCACGGTGACAACCGCAGATGTCATGACATACAGCATAATAGCAGTAATTGCACTTATTGGTTTCCTGGCTGTTAAGGAGGTGCTCAGCTCCGATGAAACAGGAAACGAAACATTAAAGGCACTGGTATCCGGTTCCAACGTGGCAATTCTGCCACTGCTGATAGTGTTTGCAGCGATAGTGATATACAGGGTTCTGACAATTGTCTAAAGGGGGTAAAGGATGAACAGAAATGCTTTAATACTGGCCATAGTGGTTATAATCATCATAGTGGGAGCCGCGGCCCTCATGATGGGAAAACAGACAGTCACACCCCCTGTAGCAGGCGCAACACTCCTTGCATTCGACAACCATGCCACTGACCATCAGGTACATGCGGTTGCGGTTATAGAGAACGTATCAAAGGCTGATGGCTCACTAACGAACATATACATGGATTCATGGCTTCAGCCAAATGGAAGGGTCACAGCGGATCTATCAAAGGAACTTGGCTACAATGGATCATTACCTGCCGGAACAACATTTACACTGAAGATGTGGATCGATCCACATGGTAACAAAACAGGAAACGCCACCATCAACATGACAGTAAATGGAGGTAGCCAGGACAAAATCGATGACGAAACAAATGCATACCTTCTTACAGCATCACACGCATTCTACCCGGCATCCACCATAACTTCAAACCAGATCAACGTCACACAGGACAATGCAAGGGGCGCTGAATTCCTCAAGGGTATAAAATCAATATACGTCGAGCTTCTCATAACAGTGAATGCTGATGGGACGGTTACAATAACACAGCTTGCACCTCCAGTTCTATGTACTCTTGCAGCGGGTGGTTAAAACCTTTTTTTATTTTTTTTAAGTAACGGAGGTTTTTTTTCTATGAAGGCAGTTATACCAGCAGCTGGCCTTGGGACCCGTTTTCTGCCTGCAACCAAGGCACAGCCCAAGGAGATGCTACCGGTCTTTGACAAGCCAACAATACAGTACGTTGTTGAGGAGGCAGTAGCCTCGGGTATAGATGATATACTCATAATAACAGGTAAGGGTAAGAGGTCGATTGAGGACCACTTTGACCGTTCATTTGAACTTGAATACTTCCTGAGAAAGAATAACAAGATGAATTACCTTGACGAGGTTGAGGCGATTTCAGACCTTGCAGACATCTACTTCGTGAGACAGAAGGAGCAGAAGGGCCTCGGGGATGCAATATACTGTGCAAGGAAACATATAGACGGTGAGGACGCCTTCGCTGTTCTCCTTGGGGACACCATAACATCATCAGGGGTCCCCTGCACGCGCCAGTTAATGGATATATATGAGAGGTACGGGGCATCTGCAATTGCAGTGGAGGAGGTCCCCAGGGATAAGGTGGAGCGATACGGTATCATAGATGGTGAAGAGGTCTCAGAGGGAATCTACAGCATAAGGGATATGGTTGAGAAGCCACCTGTAACTGAGGCGCCTTCAAACCTTGCCATAATGGGCAGGTACGTCCTTGAGAGTGAAATATTTGACCACATAAGGGAGGTACCACCTGGATTTGGTGGCGAGATACAGCTCACAGATGCCATGAGGTGCCTCGAGGAGGTCTATGGTTGCGTTTTCAGGGGACGGACCTATGATATTGGTAACAGGGTTGACTGGCTTAAAACATCCCTTGAGTTTGCAATGAACGATGATGAGATAAGGCCCGAGTTAATTGAATATCTGAAGAATCTCATTGATGGTTACCGGTAGCCTCCCGGCACCATGACTCTTGAATTTTTTAATGTTGAAGGGAACTCCCATTTCTTTTTTGAATTTTAATGAAAATTAGAGGAAGGGCATTATCAGGAAGAGAATGGAATTCGATATGCCGTGGGATACGGTTATCCCTGAAATGCTCCTTGTTCTCTGGAAAGCCAGCCCATAGATCATGGCGACACTGAAAACAAATATAAGGTCGTAACCGGATTTCCAGCCAACGTGAAGGGCTGTGAAGAGGAGTGAAGCATACAGAAGTCCTGGAAGTTTTCCCATAACGTCCTCTGCATTTCTCTGAAGGATCCCCCTGAAGAGGAGCTCCTCTGCCAGTCCCGTCCCTATAAGCATGACCAGAAAGCCCACCAGTAGATTTGAAACTGAGGGCGAGGGTATCAGTGCTTCGGGTCTGAGTATCTGGTACTCGATGTAACCCATGGGAAAACCGGTAAGTGCAACAGCCAGCTGCCACTTCCGACCTTTAAGATTTAATCCAACATCATCCCTTCCAAGTTTCTGGGTCCTCATGAGGGCAGCGGATGCAGCAAACAGGGGTATTGCTATTATAACATACCAGTAAAGGTGTTTAATGACCGCGAGGGGCATTGAAAGCCCCACGATCCTTATGAGTGGCAGTATCATCATGGCGGCAAGGAGGACCTTCATCTTCTTCTTTGATAGGGCCGAATGGATAAAGAGGGCGAAAAGGAGAGACGCATGAATCACGAGGCCCAGTTTCATGCTTATGAACGTCGTCGAATACTCGGCGATGATGAGAATTGCAAGGTAGAGGAGCAGTACGGAGGCGTTGTACCTTAAAATCTCTTCCCTGAGTTCTGCCTCCAGTTCCTTCATCTTTGAATATGCGACAAGGACCTTGATTTTGTCCTGGTTCTTCATGCAGATCTCATTGTACTTTCTGTATGCCTCAAGGGCCTCATCGTGTTTCCCCATCTTCTCGAGGATCCTTGCACTGTAGAGTACAGCATCTGATTCCCTTTTAAGATCCCCTGTTTTACGGAAACCCGATGCTGCAAGGTTGTAGAACCATGCGGCCCTCTTCAGTTTGCCCTTACCCTCATAGGCCCTCCCCATGCAGAGTGAAACATCAGCCTCATGGGGGTCATCCACCTCCCTGTAGAGCTCTAGGGCATTCCTGTAACTCTCAATGGCAAGGTCTGTTCTGCTGATCCTGTGGTACTCCCTCCCGATTCTGAACAGGGTGTCAGCGGTCTTCTTTAGATCACCTGATTCGGCGTATTCATCAGCGACCCTGTTAAGGTATTTTAGTCTGTCAACGTAGTCCTCGGGTCTTAGAACTCTTCTTCTCTCCAATATATCACCTGATCCATTAATGGATTGTTTCGTCGAAGCTGACTATCATGGTATTCTCTCCGTACCACACCTAATCCATTGCCATTCTGTGGAATAGCTCGCCGTCCACGTGGAGGTCCAGCTGACCTGCAGAGGGAAGTGACGCCTTTTCAAACTTCCTGACGTCCTGGAGGATGCTCATATCAAGTATGGCCTCCATTGACCTCACACCATGTCTGTATTCAGGTATCATAAGGAAAGCGTTTAGAACTCCCTCATCGATTCTAAGGCGTCCGCTGGCATCAAAAAGGTGGGGAGCCTTCCTTTCGAACATGGATCTCAGGAGTATTGCCCTGCGTAGCATGAAAAACTTGTCGCGTCTGTGCTGTGGGTCTGGACCTATGATGTTCACGTATCCTCTGAGCCGGCTTATGAAGTCCCTGACCTTGGCCTCCTTCAGAACCTCAGGGTCCTGTGACTCAAACTCCTGGAAGGTGCTGCTCGTACCCCCGGCAAATACCAGGATGCATTTGCCCAGGGGATGCATGCTGTCGCCTTCCCTGAACTCTCCGTCCTGCATCGGTGCAAGGAAGTACTTAACCCAGCCCAGTTTTTTCTCGCCGATAGGGGAGTCGAATTCATCAAAGAATGCCTGGGGGACCATACCCTCAAGTACAGCGTCTCTTATCTGGTGGAAGGCGTCTATAAGATCATCCTCGCACCTGAACTGGGATATGTTGAAGTTTAGGTGCTTTATTCGCTCAGGATCAACACTTGCGGCAAGCTGGCTCACTGCGAAGGATTTGCCGGCACCGGGGGGCCCGAACACTCCAATGCAGAGGGGTCTCTCAGGGTTATCATTTTTCATGTACTCCACCATCAGGTTCCTTATGCTCTGATAACCCTCGATCTCCCTTCGGTCTGCTGTTATAAGTTTACCGAAGTGGGCAACAGGTAGCGGACATTTTTTTCTACTGTAACCGTTTATCACAATGTATCTTGAAACTGACTCTATGTCAAATAGTGGGGGTGAACTGGCGATTGTCCAGAGTCCCCGGGGGTGTTGAGGTATTTCAACAGCCCCTATCTCATCATCTGCACTCATGAATACATCAGATATTGGGTAGTCAGGTTCGGATGAAAACCCTCTTTCAAGGAGTCTGGCAGCGGCTGTAATACCCCGCCTTATGCATTCATCCATCTCACGACCCTCTGATAGGGCCGCGGTGAATGCTGCAGTGAACGCAGAGCCACAGCCCTGCATTTTTCCCGGGGCCCTCTCTGTAAGGTCGCCCTCAAAGAACTGTGGGTGGTAGAATAGCCTGACATCCCCCCTGTTGTAATTTATGGCGCCCTCGAGGCCTATGCGGACCACCACGTTGAGGTCCCTGAGATCTTCGAGTGATCTGTTGTTCTCCATCTGCCAGATGAAGTCCTCTGCGGTCCTCTCCCATGAGAGCCTTCTTGTTATGTTGGCACCGTGCTCCCTGAGGTCATCTGCGGTTATTATGACTATTAGCTTCTCTGGATGTTCTTCCAGGAGGTGCTCCCAGAGGCTGCCTCTGAACAGTGGTGATGACATCTTAAGCACAATGAGGGGGTCTCCACCCATGATCTGGGACGGCCACCGCTCCTCCATCTCCCTGAACCCGTTCCCAGCGTCATCGATCACTATGATGGGGGATTCATGTTCCTTTAAACTGAATGGCATTGATGGAAGACCGCTGTCCGGGCCGGTGTAACCCATGAACTTCTTGACATGATAACCATCGCCTGTGGCTTTGAGTTCCGCGAAGGAGTGTATGAACTCTGAGGGGTCAGTGTTGCCTGGCTCATCCCCTATTGATGGGTGATTAACCTCCGTAAAGTTCTTCAGCATCCTTGCTGTGAGGAGTGCGCCGCCCTCAAGCGCCTTCCTCTTGAATCCAAGGTGGTTCTTCCAGTTAAATTCTGAGACATCAGAGTCTCCCTTAACGGACCACTGTATCCAGTCAACGGTTATATCTCCTGTGACGGTTATCATGAGATCCCCCCTCTGATCCTTGAATGCCAGTTCCATGCGGTTTCTATTATATCCTCGAGTTCTGTGAATTCCGGCCTCCAGCCAAGGACCCTCCTGGCCCTACCGGCACTGCCCACGAGTTCCGGTGGATCACCTGGTCTTCTGTCATCCTCAACAGCATTTATACTGGCACCTGTGACCTCCCTGCAGGTCTCTATAACCTCCATGACTGAGAAGCCGTTCCCGTTTCCAAGGTTGAAAACCCCGCTTTCTCCACCCTCAAGGTATCTGAGCGCCCTCCAGTGGGCATCTGCCAGGTCCATAACGTGGATGTAGTCCCTCACACATGTTCCGTCGGGTGTTGGGTAATCTGTGCCGAATATCCGCACGGCGTCCCGCAGACCCAGGGCAACATCCAGGACGATGGGTATGAGGTGCGTTTCAGGGTTATGAAGCTCCCCCACCTCTCCTTCAGGGTCTGCTCCGGCTGCATTGAAGTAGCGGAGCGAGACATAGTTGAGACCATAGGCATCCCTGTAGTCCCCCAGTATCTCCTCAACCATGAGTTTGGATCTGCCATAGGGGCTTATGGGGTTGAGGGGGTGTTCCTCGCTTATTGGTATCTCCATGGGGTTCCCGTAGACTGCACAGGTGGATGAAAATATGAAGTCCCTGACGCCATGGTCCACCATGGAATCCAGGAGGTTTATGGTGTTCACGACGTTGTTATGGTAGTACCTTCCTGGTTTGAGGACCGATTCACCGACATCTGTGAATGCTGCGAAGTGCATGACCGCATCCACGTCATGGGTTTCAAAGGTCCTGTCAAGGAGTCTCCTATCACCCAGGTTACCCTCTATGAATTCACCCCACTTAACAAAATCCCTGTGGCCCCTTGTGAGGTTATCAAGGATGAGGGTTTCGTATCCCCTCTCTGATAGAAATTTATTGACATGTGACCCGATGTATCCTGCTCCGCCAACGATTAGTATCATTTTATCACACAGATATGATTCTGTCTATATTTCTGTTAACATGTAAATAAGGTTTGGTGGCCTGTTTTTGTGGGTAGGTCTTTGTGGTCTGCCTTTGCATAGCTTTAATGGTCTGATTTCATATATTAATCTGAGGTGATGTTTTGAACTACTTTGTCTTCGCGCTACTTGCAGCTCTCATGTTCGGTCTTGCCCCGGTCTTCAGCAAGATAGGTCTTGAGGGGCTTAACCCCGGTGTTGCCCTAACCATAAGGAGTTCGGTGATAACCATGATCATGCTCATATGGGTCATGTTCAATGGGGGTGCGGAGGCGCTTTCAGAGGCAGGTCCCAGGGGATGGTTCTTTCTGGCTCTTGATGGGATATCAGCGGCCCTCCTGGGACAGCTATTCTAGTACTACGCCCTCAAATCGGGGGATGCCTCTGTGGTTGTCCCGGTGGTTGCAGCCTTCCCCATCTTCACGGTGATGGTTGCGGCACTACTTCTGGATGAGAGCATAACGGCGACAAGGCTTGCCGGCCTTATGATGGTTGTTGCTGGTGTGATCCTTGTTAGAATGTGATCTAACACAGTTTTTTGCGAAATTTAGATAAATTTTTATCACTTGAGGTTGATAAGATTAATGGAGAGGTTTTTATGGAGATAAGTGAGAAGATGGTTGAAGGGATTCGTGTGGCCTACATTGAGTGCAGGGGAAGCTATGAACGTATACCGGAGTACATCTCTGAGGTTGCGGGATGGGTGCTTAAGAACGGTCTGCAGATGACAGGCCGTGTATATGGGACATACTACAACACTCCAGAGGAGGTTGATGAGGAGGAACTCCTCTACGAGATAGGTGTTTCCATTGCAGGTGAGGCCGAAGCGGATGAAAGGGTTAAGATAAAGAACCTACCATCCCACAGGGTCATTGCAGCGTTACATGAGGGACCATACACTGAGGTGGGGCCGGTTATACATGCCCTCATCGAATATGCGATGGAGAATGGCTATGAGATTACAGGGCCTGTGACAGAGGTTTACCTCAACAGTCCACTGGAAGTTGACGAATCTGAGCTCCTTACAGAGGTCCAGATCCCTGTTAAACGGTCAGAATGATAATTTTGAGGGATCTAAAGATCCCCCTCAAACTTTAAAACCATTTTTAGCACAATCAGTATTTTTTGTCTTAGGTTTTCAGAGGTATTTCCACGCTATTTGAGTTTGTGCTGTGTTTTCCGGTCATATCTGTGTAGCTTACACCGAAGCCCCCTATAAAGTAGGGGTTTGACAGCGTTGCGTCATCTCCAAAGTCCTTCTTAACCTCCTCCTCTGTGGGTATGTAAATCTGGACCTGGAATTCCACCTGTTCACCGGGTCCTATAACAGAGAAGCTCCTTTCGAAGTCCTGTGAAGAAACCTTAACGTTTTTGGCGGGACCCTCACCATCATTTCTCAGTTTACACTTCAGAGTGATATTTGTGCCTGGTTTTGCAGTTTCAGGTCCTGCCTGAGTTGCGACAATCCTGGCTGAGCCTGGTTTATGGGTTTCTGTTTTATTGGTTCCCAGAGTTTCCGGGCTGGTGTTACCATCTGCACTGCCATTTCCATTTAGGATGTAGACTCCAGCGGCGCCTGCAATAAGAAGCACCACAATTAAAGAAACCAGTTTTAAATTCATATTTACCGCCTCCAGATTTAATAGAGATATGGGTCCTTTCATTATAAATGTTTTTGGATGTTTAATGGGAAAGTGCATATACTTGAACGATCACATAATATCAATGTGGTTTAAATGAAAATTGAAGAGCCGATTAAAACGACCGTTGAGGAGCTTCGCAAACTCCTCGACGTGAAGAACCTTGTGGGTGAGGCCATTGAAAGCGAGGACAAGATACTGATACCCCTGATGAAGATGGGGGTTGGATTCGGGGCCGGTATGGGTGAAGGAAGGGCTTCAACATCGGATACTGGCGCCGGAAGCGGCGCAGCTGCCGGGGCAGGAGTTGAACCCGTGGCGGTCATCGTTCTGCTGAAGGGTGTTGAGGGACCCGGGGGTGTCAGGGTCATAGATCTAACTTCAGGTAGGGGGAGAGTTATAGGTGAACTTGGATCCGCAGTCACCGATATAATAAGGGAGATCTCAGATAAGGGGGATTCTGAGGTAAAACGGGGAGAATAAGGTTTTCATGAAATTCCTCATCTCTGGCGGTTCCACTGGGGCTGCTGGCTGCGCTGCTCATCTCACCCTACACCCTGGTCATCAGGGGTACTAAGAAGGGGCAGAACATGGATTTCAGGCTTCAGATCCTGCTCTGGAGACTTGGAATATTCAGAAAAAAATTTAAAGGTGCTGATAAAGAAAAGGGTGAGGAATTTGAGTTTAAAAGGCTGATTGAACTGGCACGCAGGGCCCTAATTGCCAGAAGGGATATTATGGATCTTGCAGGGAGCGTCCTATCTTCAATTAACCTTCAGAGACTGGAACTGACTGTTGATGTGGCCTCGGATGACTTGGCAGGGACCGCAGAGCTCTCAGGTTACCTCTGGACCATTTCAGCATTGACTGCAGGGGTGAGGAATGTTGAAATAATGGTCAGACCTGACTTTTCAGGTAATGAGGTGAATGGTGTCCTTGAACTCAGCTTAAGGGTGACACCCCTCAGGCCACTTCTAACATTTCTCATGCTCCTCAGGAGGAGAACTTTCAGGGAATTCATCTCAGGTCTCCGGGCTTTCTCATGACTCTTATGATGCTGGTGTGTGTTAATGAGGATAATTGAGGGGGCATGTCCCGCTGCAGCTGTGGATGCCGGTGGCAGGCTTTTAATACCCGTCTTCAGGGTCAGCTTCATCCTCACAGAAAAGGGTATAAATGCAGTCTCACTGAAACCTATACTGTGTATCGTGATGGAGGGTGAGATGAGGTACATCGTATCCCTTCAGGGTCCCTGTGACCCTCATACCCTTTAAGTTGCACTGATAAGATTCTGGTGATTATGATGGAGAATGATCGCATATCAGACTTTTTCATTGTGGCATTCATATTTTCATGGGTACTCTGGATACCTGTAGCAATGGTCTCTGCGGGCTTCAGTTTTCCCCAGCCCCTGCAGGCATTCCTTGAAAGCCCCTACAACCCTGCAGCATTCGGCCCAACACTTGCAGCCGTTCTCCTGAGCTACAGGTATGGCGGCCGGGATGAACTGCTGGCACTCCTCAGGAAAGGTGTTAATTACGACTTTCACAGGATCTGGTGGCCTGTAATCCTCTTATTCTTTCCTGTGCTAACTGCAGTGGCACTCTACCTGGGTGTCCTGTGGGGTGACCCCCAGCCGTACCTCTACTGGACCTCACAGCCCCTCATGGTCATAATGGTGTTCATTTACATATTCTTCCTCGGAGGGCCACTGCAGGAGGAATTCGGGTGGAGGGGCTATGCCCTTCCACGGCTTCAGAGGAGGTACTCGCCAATCTACGCGGCCCTGATAATAGGGTTCATATGGGGGCTCTGGCACATACCCCTATTCTTCATTGGGGGTAGCATACAGTCCCAGGTCCCATTCTGGAGTTTCATGATCCTTATAATCTCTGCCTCGGTGATATATACCTGGGTCTACAACTCCACAGGCAGTATACTGGCCACCATGATAATCCACACAACAGGAAACCTCTCATACTTCCTCTTCCCGGTCCAGGGCACCCTTGCTGGAGGAATATTCCTGATGATTCTGAACGTGGCTGCAGCCCTTGCTGTGATGTTATTTGCGGGATCAGAACTTAAAACAGACTTCGGTGGTCAGGGGCACTGAATTTTTCATGGATAAAAAAATAATTTGAGGGTTCATCAGCGTGGGTCCGGACCCGTGACTGTGGGGTTGTCCTCTATCTGGGTCCACTCGGTGAATGATCCCTCATATATCCTGACATCAGGGTACCCAAGGTACCACCTGAAGAGGAGGAACTCGTTCGTCGCCTCCCTGCCGGTGCCGCAGCTGCAGATTATCTTCCTGTCGGGTGTTGCACCCACTGAATTTACGAGTTCAAGTATCTCATCCTCTGGCTTCAGCAGGGTCCTGTTTTCTGGGTCCATGAGGTCAGCCCAGGGGAGGTTAACTGCGCCCGGTATGTGCCCGGGTTTTATCCAGGGGCCCTGCCCCTCATAGACCTCTGCCGGTCTTGCATCGAGCAGCAGAACGTCTTCATCGTCCTTTATCCTTTTGAATTCAGGGTACTCTATGTAGAAGTCCTCCTTTGTCACAGCAGAGAAACCGGATTCCTCAACCTCAGGGAATACCTTTGTTAATTCTCCACCGGCCCTCTTCCACTCTGCGAGTCCGCCATTGAGTACCAGAATGTTTTCATGGCCAAACCTTGCAAGGCTGTAGGCCACCATGGTCTGCTCGAGACCATCACCCCAGCCCTTGACTCCGCCGGTACCTGTGTATACAACGGTGGGCCTGTTTTCGATCCCTGCCTGCTGGAATATCAGCTCGACTGCTCCCTCAGGGATGTACATCGCCGGTGCCTTCCCACGGGGCTCCCTGAAGAGGCCCTCGTTGAGGTAAACTGCTCCGGGTATGTGTTCAAGTATGTAGTCGTGGATGTTTGGCTGACAGTCTATTATGGCAACATCCTCCATATTCTCCATCAGCCATTCAGGCGTCACCCACCTGACACGGCCGTCCCCCTTACCATATGGTTCCATGGAATCACTCCTAACATATTATGTAATAAGTATGTCATCGATAGATATACATTTTTCGATGGAAGCATGAAAATAAGAAACAATTAAAGAGATCGGTTGAAAATGTTATAAATTGTTGAACCTGCCATCCCTGAACCTTTCTCTGTAGTGTATGAGGGCATCGGGTTTCTTTCCTGTTATCCTTTCAGGCAGGCTCTGGTTCAGGAACCCCTCCACCACGTCTTCAAGTATCTCGAGCCTCTCCCTTGCCTCATCGAGGAGGTCCTTGGTTATCTCTATGCGGTGCTTCAGGCGGTTATTCTCATCCTCCAGTTCCTGGAAGTCCCTTAGCTTGAGGTCAAGTCTCATAACCTGCAGTCTGTTAACCTCCTCCTGCAGCCCGGATTTTTCGGATCTGATCTCATCGACCCGTCCCATGCAATCGGCGAGCTTGAGTTCAAGTTCCCTGATCTTCCTGTCCCTTTCAGCTATCTGGTTCTCAAGTTCCTCAATTTTCTCTTCAGGATCCATGTGTCTGTCTCCTTACATTAAATCTGAAATCATAGGTCTTCAAAGGAGTGATGAGGCGACACTAAGGTATATCAGTGTGGTTGTGAAGTCACTGAGTATGGTTGCCAGGGGTCCGGTTGCAACCGCAGGGTCATAGCCCATCCTCCTGAATAGGAGGGGTGAGACCGTGGATATTAAAACCGCTGCTATTATACTGAAGAACATGGATACGAAGACTATCAGTCCAAGTAAAGGGTTCATGCGGGTGACCCCTGCCATCAGCCCGGCGAAGGCAGAGGATAGGGCGCCTATTGCAGCTGCGACCAGGAACTCTCCCTTTATGTACTTGAGGTGATTCATTGATGGATCAACGGCTATCTCCCTTATTATGAGGGCCTCTGACTGGGTCCCCACGGCGTCGCTCATGTAGACCATCACGGGTATGAATGATGCCAGGGCTATGAACCCTGAGAGCAGGTCCTCAAATCTGCCTATCATTGAGGCGGTAACGGTACCACCCACCACTCCTATGATGAGCCAGGGAACCCTTGACTTCACCATGGACCCGGGGCTCCTCTTCTCATCAACCACGCGGTGGAAGACACCACCAAAGTGCAGCATGTTCCTGTCAGCCTCAACCTTCAGTATCCTTATGATTTCATCATAGGGCACAACACCCCGGAATCTACCCCCACTGTCAACAACCGGAATGGCCTTAATTCCATGTGAAAGTGCCAGGTAGGGTATATCAAATGGGTCATCTTCGGGGGTGAAGCATATTATGTCGCGGTGCATGAAGTCCCCGAGGATTTCATCGTGGGATAGGATCTCACGGATTGATACGACACCGGCCAGAGTATCACTGTCAAGGATGTAAACGTAGTCTATGGTGTCATATTCGCCCATCTTCCTTCTTATCATCTCGAGGGCATCCTGGCTGGACATTCCAGGCGATGCAGTCGGTACTCGCTCTGTTATCCGGAACTCCATAACCATCCCCTCAGTACCTTTCTCTGTATCCAAGTTCCCTGAACCTTAAACTTACAGATAGACCATCCTCTGTTTCTATTTTCAGTTCACCATCAAGCTGGTCTGTCAGGGCCCGTATAAGGTACCAGCCCATGCTTCCGGATTTCTCCAGGACCTCCGGTGATTCAAGGCCTATCCCATCATCCTTCACGGTAAGTTCAAGGGTCCCGTTGAGGGATCTGAGCTCAACGGTTATGTTATCTGCCCCTGAGTGCTTGAGGGAGTTACTCACAAGTTCGTTGACCATGAGACCAATGGGGAGACTGGTCTCAAGGTTGAATTCAAGGTCCTCTATGCTGGAGCTGATCCTCACATCCTTCCCATGGGTCTGTCCCTGGCTCAGCTTTGAGAGGATGTTGTTGAGGTAATTCCTGATCCTTATTGTTCTGAGGTTTGTTGATCTGTAGAGGTGCTCATGGACAAGGGCTATGGACCTTATACGCTCACGGCTCTCTCTCAGGACATCTGAAAGTTCCTCTGACTCCAGCTGACGCTCCTGTATGCTCAGCAGGCTTGATATTATCTGGAGGTTGTTCTTGACCCGGTGGTGTATCTCCCTCAGGAGGAGTTCCTTCTCCTGGAGGGACCTGCGTATCTCTGTCTGGTCCTCGATTATGATTATACGTTCATCCCCAACCCGGGCGACCCCTATATCGGCGTATATGACATCTCCATTTGATCTCAGGAGCCTTCTTTCCCCTTCAAAGTCCTCTCCTGCATCCTCGGGGTGTATGAGGTCCATCAGGTTCCTTCCAATCAGCTCCCCTCTCTGGTAGCCCAGAACGGATTCAGCCCTCCTGTTACAGTCCCTTATGATCAGGTCATCACCAACCGATATTATCGGGCTAGGGGCGAGTTCAAATATCTCCCTGTACCTCATCTCACTCATCTCGAGGGCCCTTGTGGCTCTCTGGAGTTCTGTGATGTCATCCCCTGAGATTATGCTGCCCCTGAATTCACCATCCTCCCTGAGGAATACAACGTGCCATGTGACGGTTTTCCTGTCGCCCTTACATGTGAGTATCTCACCGGTCAGATGATAACCCTTACTCCCGGAGCTGATCTTTTCGGTGTATAGCTTTTCCCGCCACCCCCTGTCTTCAGGGGGTACGAAGGTCATGAACCAGTTTTTCCCTGCGACTTCCCCTGCGTCACACTCAAGGATTTCAAGGCCCCTCCTGTTTATGAGCTTCACACGGGTTTTCTCATCGAGGACCATTATGAGGGACCCCGCCACCTCCAGGTAATTTTCAGCCCTCCTCCTTTCATTCTCAACATCATTGAGGAGGGCCATGTTTTCCTTCATGGAAAGGTGCTGCCTCAGAATGAAGAGGACTATTATGAATCCAAGGGACACTAAGAGCACGGTGGATTTTTCAGCACCACCCTTAATCACGCTGTAGGCCGTTAAGAGATAGAACAGTATTATAAAGATATAGGGGGTGTATGTGACAGCTGTGACCTTTTTTTCAACATATAAGGGCTTTGACCAGTCCTCCTTAAAGAATTCATTCACTGCAATGAGGAGGAGAATGTAACTGAATGCCCAGAGGAGGTCCTGGGGTGTTCCTCCAGCATAAATTCCTGTAAGGTTCTGGTATGTGAAGGATATATCTGCTGCAAGGAGGATGATTATGCTTGCAAGGAACACGTGGAGGGTCCTTGATCTGAGGTGCCCCAGCTTGTTTATTATGAGGTCCATTATCATGAAGACTATGAGGAGATCGCCCAGGACATACAGTGTTGATACCAGGACCTCTGTGAAATCTCCTCCTGCAAAAACTGTGGGCTCAAGGAGGAAGACCCAGGCGGCAGATGCAGAGGCCACGAGGATTATCAGCAGGTCTATGATTGATCTAAGGTCAGAGTATCTTTTGATGGGTATTGTGAATATGCCGGCTGCGAAGATGGGGTAATAGAGGAGGTAGAACAGGTCTGCAACTGATGGGAAGGGATTCAGGGACAGTATACTCTCAAGTATGAACCAGGTGAAGTCTCCGAGGAATGAAAAGAACTGGGCAGCGGATAGAAGGAGCAACGTGAGGTAAAGGTGCGGGTAAACCTTCCTGGAGTATATGCAGGCATATGAAAGTCCCATGAAGGCTGCAAGGTTTGTTATGACGTTTATAAGTGAGACAGCATCCCTTTTAAAGGGCAGGAACTGGGATATGACTGAAAGAATTAACATCACCGTTATGAATATCTTGAGGTTCCTATCCATCGTGACTCCCCATTTAATAATTCATGAAACAATTTGAGTGTATGTACACCTTGATTAATATTCATGAAGCTGAAACATTTAAGTGTATGTACACCTTGATGCATCCTCTGATAGATATCGGTGTTGTATGGGGCGATGATGGTGTAACTGCCATAATCCTTCTTGAGGGGGTTAAGAAGTATTCAAATGACTCTTCTCCTCCCATGGCCATTAAGAAACTCCTGGATTCAATTAGAATGTTCCTGGATGGATGTGAAGTTGACTTTGATTTATCAGTCCTTGATTTTGGTGGCTGCACAGAATATCAGCGGAGGGTCCTTGATGTGGTCTCCTCAATTCCCAGGGGCTCGACCCTCACCTACTCTGAGGTCGCAGCAAGGGCAGGTGGGAGTCCACGCAGCGCTGCCGGTGCACTTTCAAGAAACCCATTCCCGCTTGTAATACCATGTCACCGTGTCATAAGAAGCGATGGGAATGCCGGAGGTTATCAGGGAGGTGTTAAACTCAAAAAGAGGCTTCTTGAGATGGAAGGAGTTTCTTTAGAGGGCCAGTAGAATGGAAAGATTATCATGTAGAGTGGTGCTGGTGTCTCTGGTGTCCTGTTCAGAACAGGAAGATTATCATGTAGAACAGGAACATGACGGCAGCTATGGTGATGGATTGTTTTGCCTTCCGTGGTTTTTCACCGTGCCAGATGAGGAACCCTATTATACCGGCAAGTGGAGAGAAAAGGAGGATCAGGATGAACTCAGGGGCGCTGAGACCCTCTCTACCTGTGGATGGTATATGGTCTGAGGTTTTGACATTTTGCTCTTTTCCTCTGATAGTATCGGGCCTTTCAGGGTCCATGCGGGTTCTCATCTTTCTTTTGGGCATCTGGACCACCTGGCACACTTATTTATATTAAAAGTCCCTAAAATATCTTTTCGTGGTGGGTAGCGCGGTACTGCATGGTCCACAGCACTCCTCCGGGGAACCTTTGCAGCTGATACCTTCGTAATATGGAAGTTTAACGCAGTTAATTTTCAGCAGTCACCTCCGCCGGCACCTGCTGACCATCAGGGACCAAAACTTAAGTTATCCAACCTCTTATATTATCCAAAAGACAGACTTCTATGTGAGGAGTGGTTGAATGGATTACTACCATGATGAAAAGATGCAGGAACTCTTTGAGCTGCTCAAACAGCCAAAGACACTTGATGAGATAGACCTATCAGCAAACTTCATAAAAAATCTGCTTCTGAAGATCATAGCAACCTATGGGAGCATACAGGTCAACAGGATCCATGAGATAACAGGGCTCCATGTCGACATACTGGAGGCCTGCCTCAAGGATATGGAAAAGGATGAACTCTGCGCCCCAACAGGTGGAGGCTTCCTCTTCCCCAGCGTAACCTACACAATCAAGAAACAGGGCCAGAAACAGGCCGAAAAACTCATGAGGGAGAACCCCTACATTGGCATGGCCCCTGTGAGTTATAACTCCTACTTTGAGATCATGGGGCGACAGCTAGAGGGAAGGTTCCCCATAAATATCCCCCAGGAGGTTATAGATAAGGCATTCAGGGATGTGGTTGGCAATGAGAGTGCAAAGAAGACCCTCATAGAAGGCGCCATAGGAGGCAAGGGGCTCTTCATCTATGGACCCCCGGGTACCGGTAAGACCTTCATAACAAGCAGGATGTCGGATCTCCTGCCACCGGTGGTCATACCCAGATATGTTGAGTTCAGTGAGCAGGTCATACAGTTCTATGACCCCGACTTCCACAGGATGTGCCCTGAACAGCCAGAAGACCCACGATGGGTTAAGATATACGCACCATTCGTATTCACAGGTTCCGAACTCACCAGCGATAAACTTGAGAGCAGATACGACCCCAACAAGGGAGTCTACGAAACATCACCAATAATAAAGGCCAACGGAGGAGTGCTCCTCATCGACGACCTTGGGAGACAGAAGGAGGACCATAACGCCCTCCTCAACCGCCTGATAGTCCCCCTTGAGAACAAGAAGGATATGATCTACGTTAAGGGGTCACCCATCGTCGTCCACACCCACTTCATACCAGCCTTCTCAACCAACCTTGACATAACCATAATGGATGAGGCCCACCTGAGGAGGGCACCCCTCCATGTGCAGCTTGAAAAGCCAACAGTGGATGAGATCGTCGAGGTTTTCAGGCGCAACCTTGAATCAATGGGTGAGGACTACGACCCTGAGGTACTTGAAAGGTTTGCACAGGTATACAGACCCATAGGTGAAGGTGGAGAGGGTATGCAGCCAACCTTCGCCCATGCAAGGGACCTCGCCCAGATAGCCCAGGCAGTGAGGATAAGGAAGGGTGAGGACAGGATAACCGTCCAGACCATGGAGGAGGCACTGCAGCAGCATGTACTGATAGCCCTCCAGAGAAAGCTGACTCCAATGCTATTTGAGCGTATAATAAGGAAGAAGACATGACCTATTTCATCACAGAACCTGGATGGAATTCGGCTGCATCCTGCTGGAAAAGGGCGTTCATCCTGAGGTGTGAAAAACCCCTTGAAAACTTGGAGGGTTAATGATGAGGTGGGAAAAACTTTTATTGGATACCCCTTAATATATGAGAGGCAGAAATTTTAGGGAGAATCACCATGACATGCACCGTTTTAGTTGGAGGAGGATGGGGTGACGAAGGTAAAGGCAAATGTATCACATATCTCTGTTACAATGACAAGCCATCAATAATCGCAAGGGCAGGTGTGGGACCAAACGCGGGCCATTCCGTTGAGTTCAGGGGAGATAAGTACGGGCTCAGGTTAACCCCATCAGGTTTCTTCCATGAGGATGCAAGGCTCCTGATAGGGGCGGGGGTCCTGGTCGACCCCGAGGTCTTCCTCCATGAGATGGAGTACCTCTCAAAGTACAGTGTCGCTGACAGGACAGGGGTTGACTACAGGTGCGCCATAATAGAGAGGAAGCACAAGGAGCAGGACCAGTCCTCCAGTTACCTCTCCAAGAAGATAGGGAGCACAGGCACCGGGTGCGGCCCGGCCAATGCTGAGCGCGTGATGAGGACTGCGAAGCTCGCCCGTGAAGTGGAGGAACTTGGGGACTTCCTGACTGACGTCCCCCTTGAGGTCAATGAGGCACTCGATGAGGGCGAGGACGTATTTGTTGAGGGCTCACAGGGCTTCGGCCTCTCCCTCTACTACGGGACCTACCCCTACGTTACGAGTAAGGACACAACTGCAAGCACTGCGGCTGCAGATGTCGGCATAGGACCCACAAGGGTTGATGAGGTCATAGCTGTCTTCAAATCCTACATTACAAGGGTGGGTGAGGGCCCATTCCCAACCGAGATCAGCCAGGAGGAGGCTGAGGAGATGGGCCTTGAGGAGTACGGTACCGTTACAGGTAGAAGGAGGAGGATAGGTCTCTTTGACATGGAGATGGCCCGTGAATCATGCATGATCAATGGAGCCACGCAGATCGCTGTAACCTGTGTCGACAGGCTTTACCCTGAATGTGAACGTGTCAGGGAGTACTCTGACCTTTCCGCTGAGGTTAAACGTTTCATTGAGGATATAGAATCCGCGACGGGGGTCCCGGTTACCATAATATCCACGGGGCCATCACTTGAGGATACGATTGACCTCAGGGATGAACTCCTCTAGACCGTATACCTTATTTTTTTATTCCACTGACTGAAGTTTCTGTTAAGCTTTCCAGATCCCAACTTTATCAAACTATCAATTCTGCAGACCATATGGGATCATTAAGGTGCTATGCAATGACTCAAACTCAAACATCTGACTCTTACAGTACACAAAAATTCATCATGACATGATCCGTCAGGGGCCGGAAATAAAAATCCGAATTATTTTCAGTTAATGGACTATTCAGGGTACCTGCCGTGCATCCAGAACTGATTGAGGGTACCGTGGTGCCCGTGCCTTATGGCCTCCCTCACAAAGTCGTCGGCCATCCTCAGGGCTTCCCCCAGGTCAAGCCCCCTCTCAAGGTATGCTGCCGTTGCAGCTGAGAAGGAGCATCCACTCCCATGGGTGTTCCGGCTATCAAGAAGTTTCCCCTCAAGAACCTCCACATCACCGTCGATCAGGATTACACTCCTCCCGCCGAGGTGACCCCCCGTGATTATGACATCGCAGAGTTCACCTATGACCCTGGCAGCCCTTATTGCATCATCCACGGTCCCTATGGGGATATCTGAGAGCCTCTCTGCCTCAGCGACATTGGGTGTCACGATCAGGGCCTCAGGGAGGAGGTGCCTCCTCAGTGCCCTCACAAAGTTCCCCTCTGAGAGTTCACCCCCGGATGCAGCCACCATGACCGGGTCAACAATCACCCTCAGACCGTACTCACGCACCTTCTCTGCAACGGCCTCCACTATCTCTGCACTGTAGAGCATTCCTGTCTTTGCATGCACAACTGGAAGGTCCTCCATCACAAGGTCGAGCTGTTCCTCCACAAATCCAGGGGGTACTGGCATTATACCGGAGACCCTCCCCACGTTCTGGGCTGTCAATGCGGTTATGACACCTGCACCGTACACCCCCAGGGCAGAGAAGGTCTTTATATCTGCAAGTATACCCGCCCCTCCTGATGGGTCGAAGCCTGCGATTGAGAGTGCCAGCATGATTTCACCTCCTTCAGGGTGACCTTGAAACCTCCAGCCTGTCCGAACCCCGGGAGGGTTTAACTGTGAAGCGGAGTTTTCTGAGGTACTCCCTTGCGTGGGTCCCCTCACCGTGGAGTATTATCTCACCGAGGTCCTCCGCAGTGTTGACATCGAGGGATAGGTAGAATGAGTCATAGACCGATACGCTGAGTCCCCTCTCCCTGGCCTCATGTATGTGTTCAAAGAAGCTGCAGTCACCGAACCTGAGGCTCATTGCAGAGGGTCTTAATATGAGGGTGTTTGTCCCGCCACCATTCGCCGGCGCTATAACAACATCTGCGCGGGATGCATGGTCCAGGAGGTTGCTGACATCTGCTTTCCCTATCAGTGGTATGTCTGAGGGGGTTATGATCACCCTGTCAAATTCCGGGGCGCAGAAGTCCATTGCCTGCTCAAGGGCCCCGTTGAGGTCCCTCTCACCCTCCTCCTCAAGTATCTTAAGTCCGAGGCTGTATGCGTATTCCAGGACATCCTCATCTGCACTTATAACCAGGACCCTGTCCACGTGTCTGGCAAGGGCCCCCGATACATCCATGAGCATGGCCTTCAGCAGCCCCTCCCTCTCTGATGGTGAAAGGGTGGGTGAGAGCCGGGTCTTTGCATGTGTGAATCGTGAGACAGGTATTATGGCGCACGTCTTCATGGTATCGCTCCAAACCTATTTTTAAGACCCTCGAGCATGGAGAAAATCTTGAATGGGCTCTGGCTCCTGTTAAGAAGTGAACTGTTGATGTTCACCTCACTTAACTGGTCCTCTGTGAGGCCATATTCTGATGCAAGTTCTGATTTAACAGCTGTTATGTTGTCCCTGAGCTGGTAGAACCTCATATCCCTCCCCTTCACCGTGGCGTAGACCTCTCCCCGGTATATGTTGAGGTCGTCTCCCCTTGCAAGGATCCATATCATGAGCTGTGTCCTGAAGGCGTCCCGGGGATCTTCAGGGTTTGATGATGAGATCACATCCTCCATGAGTGACGGTACCGTCCCTGCCGGTTCAAGGCCAGCGCCTTTCATGGTCCTCCTCTCAGGTTCAAGGGAGTACGCGAGGACCTCTGCAGATGACTCCGGTGCCACCTCAGTGTTTTCTGCTGTCACCAGGCCTCCTGATGTTTCAGATCTGAGGATGGTCCCTGTTTTAACCCGTACCGGCCTCTGACCGGGGTTCTTAACCTCAATGGTGTGGGGCACCTCACCGGCGCTGCTCTTCTGTGTGATCTCCACGTTGCCCTCATGGTAGGCTGTTTCAAGGTCGGGGCCGCCCATGGTGACGTACCCGATAATTCCGCTGAGGAACGCGAACAGGAATATTGTTCCGATGACCAGGATTATTCTTCCTTTCATTCAATCTCCCATCTCATATGATGTACCGTGACCCGGAATTATTTTACTCATCAGCTAATATGTTCTGGCAAGGTAAGCCCTGTAGGGGCCTCGCGGCCACAGTTTATGCAGGTTCCGCTTCCTTCCTCCTGTATTCCCAGGATGTCCACGCGGACCTTCTCCTCAACATCCATACCGCATTCCTCTTCACCGCACCACATGAATGATATGATGCCCCTCTTTTCATCTACTATTCTTGAGGCCTCCTCGAGGGTCTCAGCCTCCCGGATCTCTGACTCCATCCTCTCCCATGCCCTTGTTCTGAGGTTTTCCAGGATGTCTTTCATGAGCTCCCTGAGGGTTTCCTCAATGCCCTGGAGGTCGGCGGTTACCTTCTCACCAGTATCTCTCCGTGATATCACTGCCGCACCCTTTTCAAGGTCCCTTGGCCCGATCTCGACCCTCAGAGGTACTCCGCGCATCTCCCACTCATAGTACTTCCTGCCGGCCCTGATGTCACGGTCATCAAGGTGCACCCTGAACCCGGCCGCCTCAAGCCGGGATCTGAGTTCCCTGCAGGCCTCCATAACCTCCTCCGCGGCCTTCTTGAATATTATGGGCACTATCACCACCTGATGGGCCGCCACATCAGGGGGGAGGCAGAGCCCGGATTCGTCACCGTGGATGGCTATCACCGAGGCTATGACCCTGTCGGATAGTCCGTAGCAGGTCTGGTGGACGTATTCATGGTCCCCCTCAGGGGTTTCAAATTTTATCTCGAAGGTCCTTGCGAAGGTCTGGCCGAGGTTGTGGACGGTTCCAATCTGGAGGGTCTTACCATCGGGCATGAGGGTGTCGAAGGCAACAGTGTACTCTGACCCCGGGAATTTGTCCCATGGTGGCCTCCTGGTTATCAGGTAGGGGATCCCTAGGGAGTTAAAGAATTCTTTATAGATCTCCACCGCCCTTTCGACCTGCTCTTCTGCTTCAGAGGCGGTTGCATGTATAGTGTGGGCCTCCTTGAAGGTTGTTATCTCACGGACCCTTATCAGGGGCCTCGTGTGTTTTGTTTCATACCTGAAGGTGTTGACCACCTGGTAGAACCTCATGGGGAGGTCCGTGTGTGACCTGACCCAGAGGGCGAACATGGGGTACATTACGGTTTCACTTGTGGGCCTCAGGGCAAGTTTTCTCTGGAGTTTGCTAAGGCCGCCGTGGGTCACCCAGTAGACCTCGTCCTCGAATCCCTTTACGTGTATGGCCTCCTTTGCCAGTTCATCCTCCGGTACGAGAAGCGGGAACAGTACCTCTTCATGGTCCCTGTCAAGTATCCTCCTGAGGATTTTCAGGGTATTCTTCCTTATCATGAATCCGTGGGGCATCCAGACGTGCATGCCCTTAACGGGGTACCTCTGATCGATAATTTCGGCTTCCTCTAAAATGTTATGGAACCATTCACTGAACTCTGTCATTTTTTCACCATGATAACGGTTAGGGTCTTTTTTGATAGGTTTCTGCAAAAATATATTTTTCCCTGGAGATAAACACTAATCAAAAATTATTTTATTACTCCTACTTAAAATATACTCCATTAGAGGGTTAACATGGATCCAAGGAAAATTCAGCTACCAAGGGAGATATACACAGGGCCAGGTGTTATCGAGGACACAGGGAGGATATGCAGGGACCTGAGATTTGAGGGCAGGGCCATGGTTGTAACCGGACCAAGGACCCTTCAGATTGCAGGGGAGGCTGCCATTGAGAGCCTCCAGGCCGAGGGATTTGAAGTTGACCAGGTAACCGTCGATGATGCCACCATGGCATCTGTGAGGAATGTGCAGGATGGCCTTGACGGCGTTTCGGTTGTCCTCGGGGTTGGTGGAGGTAAGGTCATAGATGTTGCGAAGATGTCCGCCACCCTTGAGGGCCTCCATTTCATAAGTGTCCCGACTGCAGCATCCCATGATGGCATAGCATCTCCACGGGCATCCATAAGGAATGGTGAAGGTACAGCATCCCTTGAGGCCTCATCACCCATAGGTGTAATAGCTGATACCGAGATAATAAGCAGGGCACCATTCAGGCTCCTGGCATCTGGCTGCGCCGACATAATATCGAATTACACAGCCATAATGGACTGGAAACTTGCCCACAGGCTCCTGAATGAGAGGTACAGTGAATCTGCAGCGGCTCTTTCCCTGATGACAGCCAAGATGATAATAAAGTCTGCCGACGCAATAAAGGAGGGCCTTGAGGAGAGCGCCAGGCTGGCAGTCAAATCCCTCATAAGCAGCGGCATAGCCATAAGTATAGCCGGGAGCAGCAGACCCGCCAGTGGCTCCGAGCACAAGTTCAGCCATGCCCTTGACATGATAGCACCCAAACCAGCCCTCCACGGTGAACAGTGTGGTGTGGGAACCATAATGATGATGCACCTCCATGGAGGGGACTGGCAGTTCATAAGGGACGCTCTTGCCCGTATAAACGCCCCCACGACTGCAGCTGAGCTTGGTATAGATCCTGAGTACATCATTGAGGCCCTCACGATGGCCCACAACATCCGTAGGGAACGCTACACCATCCTTGGAGACAGGGGTTTAACCCGTGAAGCCGCCGAAAGGCTTGCAAAGATAACGGAAGTGATATGATTGATAACTCTTATCGGTGAAAAACTTGCCAGGAAGGGGTCAATGTTCCTCTTCTGCGGACCGGCTGAGAAGTGCAGAGACTGCAGGTTCCAGCCGACATGTATAGCACCCCTCGAGGAGGGGAGAGTCTACCACATCAATGAGGTTAAGGACAGGTACCAGAGATGCCCCATACACCTCGGTGAGAGGGTACGCGTGGTCGATGTTGAGAAGGCCAATATAGAGGTTCTCATAGATTCCAAGAGGGCCTTTGAAGGTTCAGTGATCTCCTTTGAGTTCCCTGACTGTGACGTTGAGTGCAGCATGAGGGACCTCTGCTTCCCGGAGGGTGTCATGGAGGGTGACAGGTGCAGGATTGTAAAAAATCTGGGAAAACCTGGAAAACAGTGCCCTGCAGGGAATGAACTGAGAAGGGTCCTTTTAAGACCTCTGGATAAAAAATGAGATGGAGGTATTTATGAATCTCAAGAAGATGGCTGCTTTGAGGGCGGTTGACGAAATAGATGATGGGGATGTTGTAGGTCTTGGAACAGGTTCAACAACCCATTACTTCATAGAGGAGCTTGGAAGACGTGTCAGGGAGGAGGGACTGGAGGTTATGGGTGTACCTACATCCTACCAGTCAATGTTCCTTGCAGCGGAGTCAGGGATAAAGGTTACAAGTCTCGCTGAACATGATGTTGATGTGGCTGTTGACGGTGCAGATGAGGTTGACCCGGACCTCAACCTTATAAAGGGTGGTGGGGCCGCCCACACCCTTGAGAAGATAGTTGACTCATCCGCCGCGAGTTTCATAGTTATTGTGGACGAATCAAAGCTTGTTGAAAGACTGGGTGCCTTCCCACTACCTGTTGAAGTCATACCCGCAGCTTGCAGGCCTGTGAAGCTCAAACTCGAGTCAATGGGGGCTTCAGTGAATATAAGGTCCTCTGAGGGCAAGGACGGTCCTGTTGTTACTGATAATGGTAACTTTGTCCTTGACGCGGCCTTTGGTGTTATTGATGATCCCGGAGCCATGGAGTCCCGGCTGAACAACATACCGGGTGTTGTTGAGAACGGCATATTCGCTGGAATTGCAGATATGGTTATAGCAGGTACCTCTGAGGGTCTTAAGATTCTCAGGTGACCTTTACTGTTTTTAAGGCTGTGCTGGGAAGGCAGTGGATACTACCATATCTTTCACTGTTTTTAAGGTGATCATAGGGTTATGGTCACGATATGTGCAAGTGGTATTATGACAGTGGTGGTGGTTCTACCACCCCTTAATTTTAATTCAAGGCTAATGTAATCTGTTTCCACCCTTTTAACCTCACCATAATATGTTTTACCGGTTATGAGGGTTATGCTGAGGTAATCACCGATCGCCGATTTAAGTGTATCCCTGAGGTCAGATCCGCACTTCATGTTCTAGTGTTCTGCACCATCTTTAATGTATTTATTGGCTTCATACCCTTTTAAGGCCAATCAGTTCAAATGTAATCAAAACCGTCTTTTGATGAACTGAACAGCACCAAAGAGAGCTGTGAGGACCAGCACTATAACTGCACCTGAAGATACGTTGAATATATATGAGATCCAGAGGCCTGCGAGGGCCGTGATTATACCTATAGCCGATGCCTTAACCATTATATCAGCCATATCTGAACTGAAATCCTTTGCAAGTGCTGCAGGGATTGTTAGGAGGGCCATCACAAGTATTATTCCGGCAGCCTTTATGAGAACCACAACACTTATGGCAACAAGGACAAGGAGGTACAGGTAGAAGGCGTCGACAGGGACACCCAGAACCTCGGCGTACTCCTCATCAAAGCAGATGGCAACGAACTCCCTGTTGAACAGGAGGGCACTTGATATTATGATGAGGTCAAGCACCAGCATGGTCCAGAGGTCCCCGTTGTCTACCATGAGTATGTTACCGAAGAGGTAGCTGAAGAGGTCCGGTGCATAGCCCGGGCTGAGGTTTATGAAAAGTATACCCAGGGCCATCCCTGCGGACCAGAGCACCCCTATTGCAGTGTCCTCACTTATACGGGTCCTCCGTGTCACTGCACCCATCGTAAGGGCTGCAGCCACCGTGAAGGGTATGGCAGATGTGATCGGGTTCACCCCGAGGAAGTAGCCGAGGCCCACGCCACCAAAGGCTGCATGGGATATGCCGCCACTTATTGACACTATCCTCTTTGTTACAACGTAGCTCCCAACTGCACCGCAAGCTATACTTACAAGTATGGCTGCGACAGCCGCGTTCCTCATGAACTGGTACTGCAGCAACTCCAGCAAGCCCATCACTCCTTCCTTGGATCGTTCACGTCATAAGGATTCAGTATCTGTGATTCAGCTGATGCTGTCATCTTCTCATTGTACTCGGATACCGGGAATTCAGCATTTCAATCATTCATCGGGATGATCTTCAAGAACTCTATGGGGTATTCCATGTGCAAGTAACTCCACGGGACATCCGTAAGCATCATCAATGCATTTTAGGGCCTCCTCAACGGTTCCATGCACGAAAAGCCGGTGGTTGAGGCAGGCAACACTGTCCACATGCCGTGCCACTGTTCCTATGTCATGGGATACTATAACTATGGTCATTTCATCCCTCAGCTCATCGATTATCCTGTAGAATGAACCCCTGAATGCAGGGTCTACGCTTGCTGTTGGTTCATCAAGCAGCAGGAGGTCCGGTTCTCTTACAAGAGCCCTTGCAAGGAATACCCTCTGGAGTTCTCCGCCTGAGAGTTCGCCTATCTTCCGGTCCCTGTATTCCAGCATTCCAACCATTTTAAGGGCCCTGAGGGCCTTTTTCCTGTCATCATCTGTGGGTGCCTCGAATCTCCTGTAGGTTCCAATCAGAACGGTCTGGAGGATGTTGATGGGGAAGTCGGTTTCAAAGTGGCTCCTCTGGGGGAGGTAGCCAATCCTTGACCTTGAATCCTCTGGTTTCATTCCAAGAACCCTGACGGTTCCTCTGGTTGGTTTGATCTGCCCTGTTATGAGTCTGAGAAGGGTTGTTTTACCACCACCGTTTGGTCCGATAACTGCAAGGAGTTCCCCCATGGGCACCTTCAGGTTTATGTTCCTGAGTATCTCCCTACCATTGATGCAGTAGCTTAAATCCTCCATTTCAATGGCGAGCATGTTCATTTCCTCCTCAGAGCCTCTGCTATTGCTTCAATATTTTTCGTGTAGTTTCCACCAAGGGGGTCCACCACAACGACCTCTGCACCTATTTCACGGGCTATAAGCTCGGCGTTCTTTCTGCTGAACTGGGGTGATACCATTATGACCCTCACACCACCTTCTCTGGCATCCTGGATTATCATGGAGAGTGTTCCTGGCCCTGGTTCCTTCCCCTCTCTTTCAATCGCCACCTGTTTTAATCCGTATTGCCTGCAGAAGTAACCCCATGCTGGATGGTAAACCAGCATGCTCTCTCCTCTCCTTTTTTCAAGGGCCTTCCTGATCCTGAAGTCGAGGTCCATGAGCTTTTCAGTGTAGAGGCCTGCGTTTTCCTGGTAGTATCTGCTGCCGGTGGGGTCGATTTCCTGCAGGCCCCTCATGGTGTTGTTAACCATTATCATGGCGTTTCCTGGGGATGTCCATACGTGGGGGTCATAGGGGCTTTCGGCTGGATGATGGTCTTCTCCCTGGTTTGGGATTAATTCTATACCCCTTGAGGTGTTTATTATCCTCATCCGGGGGTTCATGCTCCTTATCTTGTTGAGGTAGTGGTTTTCGAACTCGATTCCTGATCCCACTATGAAGTAGGCCCTGGCCTCTGAAACCTTCCTGAGGGTTTCTGGTTCTGGCTCATAGGTGTGTGGGTCGGCCCCCTCGGGTACTAGGACAACCACCTCTGCACGGTCACCGGCGATGGCCTCCACGAATTCCTTCTGGGGCATTATGGTCACAGCGACTGTAATGTTATCTCCACTGCTCCAGGGTGATGTTGTGGATGTTATGAGGTACATGGCGGCCACCGATACGACGGTTATGACTGCAATTAGACCTGGCTTCCACCTCTCCATCCAACCACCCTGTTAAGTTATGTCAACGCAACCATATAATAATTGTTAATATAAACGATAAAATTTAATAAATTTTAACATAAAATATATAAACATTTATTAAGATAGGATCTTCCATGGTGGTTGTCAGTGTTTCACTCGGTGAAAAGCTCCTGGAGGAGATAGACGCCCTGAGGGATGAGCTGGGATTCTCGGGAAGGTCAGACGTAATAAGGGTAGCTGCAAGGATGCTTATCGATGAGAAAAGGAATCTTCACGAATTAAATGGTGAAATAAATGCTGTGCTATTCCTCATACACCCGAGAAGGGTGGAGGACCTGGTCACCAAAATAAAGCATGACTATGAGGACATAATAGGCACCCAGCTCCACAGCCACCTCAAGGATGGAAACTGCCTCGAGCTCTTCATAATTGAGGGCGAATCCATGAGGGTCAGGGAACTTGCAGAGAGATTCCTTGCCTGCGGTAAAATGAAACACATAAAGCTTGTTACCTTCTGATGTCCGGATTATTCAGCTTTTTTGAGCATCTAAATATTTCACAGATATTTTTTCTGATCTAAAGGAGGATTTTCAGGGCCGGTATTCATGGCTGAATCCGGCGTCATAGAGTTTCGATGGTTTGAAGTCTCCTGGTTCAAGCACACTCCCCACAATGATCATGGCTGTCTTACTTATACCGGCAGCCCTCACCCTTTCAGCTATATCCGACAGTGTGCCCCTCACAACCTCTTCATCCGGCCAGGATGCCCTCTTAACAACGGCCACAGGGGTATCCGGCGGGTAGTGGGTCATGAGTTTTTCTGCAACATCCTCTATCATATGAACACCCAGGAAGATGCACATGGTTGACCCGTGGACTGCAAGCTCCTCAAGATCCTCACCTGGAGGTACCGGTGTCCTTCCAGCGGGCCTTGTTATTATGACAGTCTGGGAGACCTCAGGGAGGGTCAGCTCAGTGTTCAGTGTGGCTGCAGCTGCAAAGACAGAACTCACACCCGGTATGATGGTGTAGGGTATGCTGTTTTTCTCGAGAACCCTTATCTGTTCCTTTATGGCTCCGTAGATTGAGGGGTCACCGGTGTGAACCCTTGCAACGGTCTTACCTGCCCTGCAGGCCTCCACCATTATATCTGTTATCTCCTCCAGGTTCATGTGTGCGCTGTTGTGGACCTCCGCATCTTCAGGCGCATATTCAAGTATATCCCTGTTTACAAGTGAACCTGCGTATATTACAACATCAGCCCCTCTGAGGGCGCGCACAGCTTTCAGTGTTATGAGTTCAGGGTCTCCTGGCCCTGCCCCCATGAATATGACACTTCCTGTTTTATTATCTCGAGTTTCCTTTCCACTCAGATTATCATCCCCTGATTATCTTTTTTCCGGGGCCCATCATTTTTATGGCCCTGAGGGGCATTCCCTCATGCACTTCTCACAGGCACCGCAGGAGAATGGGTCAACCTCTGCGGTCACACCCCTCCTTATCGTCCCCCTGGATAACCTCACGAGGGGGCAAACATCCATGCAGATGAATCCGCATTCAGCTCCCCTGCAGACCTCGGGATCAACCTCTGCATGGGCACCCGGCACCCCTGCGGCCCTCTTGAAGGCCTCCCTTGTGAGGTAACCTGCCACATGTAGATGTGTATCCCCGAAGCGTGGATCCACCTCCATGGATGCCAGGCAGGGGTAATTATGGAATTTTTCACCTGCAGCCACGTCCACCTCATCCAGGGGGACCCCCCTTATGTTCTCTGCAACATAGAAGGTGGAGCCGCAGGGTGCGCTTCTTTTAACCTTCACCGACACCACCCTTTCATTCCCCTCCATTTCAACTTCAGGTTTACCGAACCTGGATGCGAAGGCATCGATGTGGGGGTTCCCGACGGGTTCAAGGGAACAGAAGGGTGTGGGGAAGATCGCACAATCCACCAGGGAGTCTATCTCTGATCTCAGACCATCAGGTAGCTGGCCAGGGGCATGTGATTCCACTATGATACCTCCTGACCCTGATTCAGCTGCTATCTCAGCTGCAACAAGGTTCAGGTCACCCCCAAGTCCAGCTGCAACGGTTAGATCTGCATCAGGGGTCCTGGCCGGGAGGAGGGATGATGGGTCATCGAGGAAATCCCCGCCCTCCCCTGTGTAGTCGAAGACGGCCACAATCTGTGGGGCGAGGCCGTGAACTGCCATGGTGTTAACTACCCTGGCACCGTAATTCCCTGCGGTTACCATTATGATCCTCATCATGATACCTCTACCTGTAGAAGAGGAGATAGGCCACGACCATGAGGATCAGTGCCAGGACCACGCCGGTTATTGCCATGTTTCTGTCGCTTCCAAAGATTATGGGTATGGGGCCTATCATGACAACCCCGGCAGCCTTCACCTCACCCTTATCCTTTGACTGGGAGCCAGCTGTTATGGCCCCTCCGATGAAGGTTAAAAGTATACCCGCTACTATCAGAATTACTCCAGCTGGTATGAGAACTTCTCCTCTCATCTTATCCTCCACAGCATTATCTGTGGGAGGTTGTATTTATTGCTGATGTCTTTATGCCCACCTTTCAACCTATCTCGGTCTTCAGTGAATGGAATCCGGTATTCATATTCTCCTTCATGTCTTCTTTTGAGCAGTTCCATTTCCACCATCGTATTGGGGATTCAGTCAGCAGGGATTCCTGTGAGGTTTTCTCTTTCATCAGCGGAATTTCCAGTCAGTCCCTGCAAGCATATGGTGTATCCCGAAGCAGGATAGTATTCTATCCTCTGCATCCGCCGCAACCACGGGTATCTCAATTTCACCTTATCCTTGAGGCCTCACGGGTGACGTTCTCCACTTCATCTTCAGAACTAGGCAGAGGACTCTCAGCTCATTTCTGAGGAAAAAATATTCCTTTTCTAATGTTTAAAGCGTCTCTGCTGATCATAAGACCTCCAATGTCTTCAATGAACTCCCTGGACTCATCGAACCTGTAATATCCTCCACAGAATACGATTATGCTGTACATGGATCCATGAGTTGTTCATACTTTTATTTAAATTTTTCTCATGAATTGGTGGGTGCTGCAGTTCACCTGGCCTATCTGTTTGTGCCTCATCAGTTCTGACATAGGCGAGAGGTGTCATTTAAGTAGATCCAATCAGCATCTTGAGATCAGAATAGCAGAGTGTCATGTGCAAAATAAAAAAGAAATTGAATTGATGAGTTAAAAATCAGGGCTTAACGTATTCAAGGGATACGCATTCCCAGGGCTGGGTTTCGGTGTTAATGGTGGCGTAGAGTTCCATATCAGGGTTCCTGAAGAGGTCCTCACAGCTGAAATCGAGGTCATCCGACACCTTTACAGGGTATATGCGGCCCCGGTTGCTCCTTACAATTATTTCTCTTTCCCTGCTTATACCTATCACGAGCTGTTTTATTTCATCTGTCACTTTAAATCCTCCACTATAACGGTATGGTGAATCACCTGGATAAAGGGTTCATGTAGCGGCGCTTCATCTTCTGTTTAGCCTTTGTTAGTCAGCTTCATTTTTGTACTGAAAGGCGGTATTCGTTCACCCCGTTCCTGCTTCTTACATCCAGAAGCTCCATTTCCACCATCTCATGGAGGAGCCCCCCATCCACTCCAATTTCATCTTCAGCTGTCCAGGATGCTTCACCTGCAAGCTGGTCGTAGACATCCATGATGGACTCAATCATTTCTCTGGTTTCATCATCGGCATCGAGGCCCTCCACTTCACCCTTTATTCTGCGGGCTGTTTCAGTAAGGGAATCCTCATCGCAGCGGGGGATTATGCAGAGAACCCTGACCTCGTTTCTCAGGAAATACTGACCGCGGTGTACACTGAATGTGTCCCTCTGTATTATGATACCGCCTGCATCCTCAATGAACTCTTCAAGTTCATGGAAGTTGTGGGGTCCTCCAGTGAAGACCACGAGGGAGTACATGTTACACTCTATGTAGATCAACCTATAATACACCAGCGTTAGTAATATTTATATAATAAAATTTATTAATAATTTCCATGGATTCAGAAGGTGTTGTGACAGCAGATGCAGTAACCTGGCTCTTCTTCACACTTCTGCTGGCATCAGTGATGGTATCTATTGCCGGTGCAAGGCTTGAAGGTGTTTACTCAGATGAGAGGCTCCTTGAGATGAGAATACTCCTGGAAGATGTTGCAGAGGCTGTTAACCTTGCCACTGCAGGCGGACCGGGTCATGAGGTGGTGGTGGAACTGCCAGAGCGCCTCAACCACACTGATGACTACAGTGTGCTGGTCAACTCAAGCGGGGTCTATGGCTGGGCAGACGGCCAGAGGGCATTCTCCACTATTTACCCGGTGGTTGTTGCTGATGGTTATGGCAGGACACCCGGGGTTTACCTTGAACCCGGTGGGAGGTACTCCATCAGGAACACGCCCAGGAATAACAGGACGGTTATCATGGTCTCAGAAGCGAGCTGAGGAGGGTGTCACGTGCATGCTTTCAGATGGAATGATCCAGGGCCCGGCAGGGTCAGGCTGCAGCAGAGTATATGATGCTGGCTGGCATCTCATTGATCCTCGCGGTCCTTTTTGCCGGACAGATACAGTTCCAGCTTGAACTGATGGAGGCACACTCAGCTGCAAGGACCGGGGCATCTGAGGGTGCCTTCACCGACACCATCGCTGTGTACCCGGCTGTCACCTTTGATGATTACCAGTCCCGGAAGCCGGAACTCCTTGAACCATCCAGTGTGAGGGTTGTGAGGGTTGAACTGATTGAAGATGGCTACAGCAGCACCTATGGGAGGAGAAAATTCCGTTTAAGGGCGTGGCTGTCGGGTCCACCCATGAAACCATCCCTGAGGGAGTCCATCTCTGACCGTGTTAACTTCTGCATCAGGAGATCCATCTCAAGGACCTTCGGCACAGAGAACCTCACAAACACCTACCATAACCCTGCCTTTTCAGATCACTATGTGTTCACAACATCAGAGACCATCTGGGTGTAGTGAGATGACTGAATAGGATATAAGGGGCCAGTAACTGAGAGGACAAAATCTAAAGGGATATAAGTGGTCAGTAACATAATTACTCTGTAATACTCCTCACCGGGGTTGCGGCTTATGATAACCGGTCACAGGGTTACTGGGGTGTATTGATGACCAAGACAAAGAAGGAAAAGCTGGATGATGTTCTATCTGCATTTATGCAGGTGGGTCAGATAAGGGCTGCGGGTATTGTTTCAAAGGAGGGGCTGCTCATAAATGCAAGGACACCTCCGGATGTTGATGCAAGAATATTCTCAGCCCTCTGTTCAACGATAATGGGTGCTGCAGAGGCAGCTTCAGGTCAGATGAACACAGGAACTGTTTCTGAGATAACCGTGAGGACCGAGAAGGGGATAATCATACTCAAACCTGCAGGGGAGAAGGCTATATTCACGGCCCTGGCAGAACCAGAGGCCCAGCTCGGGCTTCTGCTATTTGAGATGGATTCACGTGCAGCACAGGTGGATGAAATCCTCAGGGAGATGTGAACATGAATAAGACATACATTCCGAAGCTCGACGACCTTCTGGGCGGCGGAGTGAAGGAGGGAGCCTCCATCATGTTCTCAGCATCCCCGGGTGTTGACTATGAGGCATTCGGTTACCAGATGCTAAACGGCCGCCTGGATGAGGGGACCAGAGGTTTCATATTCACAAATGTTGAGGAACCTGAGAGTATAATATATGAATTCAGATCCTATGGCTGGGATATAGAGTCACATATTGAAAATGGCAACCTTTTCTTTGTAGATGGTAGCTCACCGTTCCTTGGGATGCCATCAGATCAGCGTTATACTGTTAATGACTACTCCGAGATAAAGGATGTTGTTCTTAATGCCATAAATGATATACCCGGCGGTGTTGGGATAATAAACAATCTTTCAGTCATTATAGACTACCTTGGCAACGGTGACACCCTTGAGATAGTTGAAGCATGGAACAGAAGGGCCTCTGAACTGGATGTGAACCTCGTCTACCTCTTCACTGAATGGGACTATGAACCTGAACTCATTGATAAGCTCAGGGAGAGCATGGACTGTGTCGTGAATCTCAGGACGATCGAGGAGAGGGTCATAATAGGTCAGGGCTTCATGGTGGCCAATTCAGCCTGGTCAGAACCCCCATCAACCATGGTACTCTTCTTTGTTGTTCAGCCCGGAGGCGTTAAGGTCTATGTACCGAAGATACTTGTAACAGGCCCCTACAACTCCGGGAAATCAAGTTTCGTCAGGGCAATAGCCACGAAGTCGGTCTCGGTGGACAGGAAGGCCCTTTCGGCATTCCCCACAACCATTGCAATGGACATAGGTCACCTTGAATATAAGGGCTTCATGGCGGATATTTTCGGGACTCCCGGTCAGGAGAGATTTGACATGATACTTGATGTGCTCTCAAGGGAGGCTGTTGGCGCATTCATACTCCTTGATTCAACTGCACCCGAGACCTTCGCAAGGGCCAAGGAGATGATAAGGAAGACAAGGGCCGAAGCTATACCCAAGGTCGTTGTTGCGAACAAGCAGGACCTCCCTGGAGCCCTTTCACCTGAGGAGATAAGGGAAATGATGAAACTTGGAGCGGATGTCCCCATAGTACCCGCCTCGGTGACGGAGGGGTGGGGTGTAAGGGATGCCCTCGACACGCTCCTCGGACTTCTATACGGTGGTTGAATGATTGTCAGAATTCCTTCTGGAATAAGGGGCCTCGATGAACTCATGGGCGGCGCTTCCATACCTGAAAACACTGTTACCATGGTTTACGGTCCACCGAAGGTCGGTAAATCAATATTCGCCTATGGGTTTGCAGCCGGCGGGGCTGAGATGGATGAACCGTGCCTCTACATATCTGCAGATTATGGATTATCCGACCTGAAAAGGAATATGGCTGTACTTGGCATGGACCCTGAATCATACCTGCAGAAGGAACTCCTCTATGTGATAGACGCCATATCCAGCATATCAGGTCCTTCAGGTGATGAGGGCAGCACATACTTCTCCTCATCGGTCCACAACCCCACAGATATTATGGTGAAACTCGGGGTTGCCATAAGGAACATCACGAACCGTTACAGCATGTTCAGGTCGGTCCTTGACTCCCTCACAACCCTCATGGCCTTCAATGATGAGATGCTAATAGTCCGTGTTCTTACAGCATACATAATGAGGATCAAGGAAGCCGGTGGAACAGCTGTGGTAACCTACACCGAGGGTTCGGCTGATCCGAAGGTGGAGACCATGCTCAAGGCAGTTGTTGATAACATAATACACCTCGATGGATCCGAACTTACAGTTGAGGCGATGGTGGGGACAGGCAGGGTCAGCGCCCCCTATACCATAGACGATTCAGGCATTAAGGTGGTCCACGAGGGATAACATGAGCGAAAACTACAGCACAGGTATAGCGGGTCTTGACGCTGTTCTCGGCAAACCTGAGCCAGGGTACCTCATGCTGTTAACAGGCCCCCCAAAGGTTGGTAAGACAGTACTTGCAACAGAGTTCACCTACCGGGCCCTTCAGAGACGGAACCCCTGCCTCTTCATAGCGGCTGAATACGGTTACAGGGATCTTCAGAGGAACACCATGGCATTCAACTGGTTCATCCAGTCCCTCGCAGATAAACTTCATGTAATAGACCTCCCCACAGGTCTTGCAGGGGGTAAACCCCGGGACTCTGGAAACGTGAGGTACTCGGCCATCCAGAACACAACGGACCTCATGGTGAAGGTGGGGATATCGACGAGGAGCCTCTACCAGGAGGAGGGCACCATGATATCCGTGTTTGACTCAGCATCCATTCTACTGGCATTCAACCCCCCAAAACTTGTTCTAAGGGTTCTGAAGGCCTACAATGACCGTGTGAGGGATGCGGGGGGCATCGCCCTCGTGACATATACAGCAGGTGTTGCTGATGAGGATATAGAGGAGGAGATACCCGGCCTCTTTGATGTGCACATCCAGATGGATGGATCAGTGATATCTGCTGTAATGGATGGTGAAAGGACGGAGGCACCCTACATGATAACGGATCAGGGCATTAAAGTGGGCTGATAACATGAAGGGCAATAACTCATTGCTTGTATCCGAGGATAACGGATCAGGGCATTAAAGTGGGCTGATAACATGAAGGGCAATTGGCCCATCTTTATAATCACTCATATCAGAAAATACTGGGGTATTCTGTTCCCGGGTATTTAAATCTGGAGCTATTACGTCTTCCGGAAATAGGTATTTAAATCTGGACCGAAATAATACTATTATAAAATCTCCGGGGCTATGATGATGATATTTGCTGTTCTGGGAATCTTTGATTTTCTCAGGGGTGAAGATGAGGGCGAATCACTTGAGAAGTATCTCCGAAAACTTGAAGATCTTCTTGAGGAGGAATTTGACACCCTTGTAAGGATAGCAGGATTCTACGCCGAGGAGGGTGATACTCGCGAGGCCCTTGATTACCTTGAAAGGGCCTACAGGGTGGCCTCTGAAATGAATGACGAGGAACTCATGGCCTTTGCCCTTGACTCCATGGGTGACGTCTACCTCAGCGATAGAAAGGTTAAGACCGCCATGGAATACTTCATGGAGGCCCTCAGAATCTACACATCAGTTAACTCACCTCTAAGGGCTGATCTAAGGGAGAAGATCAAGGAGGTTGAGAAGATCAGGGAGGCCATGGATATAGCCAGCATCAACAGGCTCCGGGAGGAGTCTGAATCCGGGATGCCGGAGGTTGACCTTGAGGTCATTGAGCCCCTGCTTAACAGGCTGGTTGACAGTGTCCAGTCCCTAACACTCTATGAGGCAGGTTCCTATGAGGATTCAATCTCACAGATAATGGAGGCCTACCAGATTGCCAGGGATATAGGTGACACATCCACTGAGGCATCACTCCAGCTACTCCTTGGCCTCTATTCCCTTAAAAATGAGGACTTTGATGAGTCCCGGAGATACCTTAAAAAGGCTGAGGCGCTCTTCAGGAAAACAAATAATGAGCTTGGCCTCGCAGTAGCCCTGGTCCTCCTCGGGACCCTTGACTTCATAAGGAATAATGCTGATGGTGTTGCATCCAGTTTCAGGGCCGCAGTTGAGATACTCCAGAAACTCGATGAAAAGGAACTGGAGTCAGTTACCCTTGAACTTCTGAACACATTATACAGTTTTTAGGGGCTCTGGTGTTAGAAGGGATCAAGTGGGAGTATAAATGCCAGGAGGACTCCAAGGAACCCGAAGAACATTCCTATGGACCACACTATCATGACAACCTTCTTCTCGGTCATTGGCCTTCTCAGTATCCACCTTATAAGTGAGTTGAAGCCCTCAGGGGGTGCTATGAGTTTACCATCCTCTGCAATTTCTGTGGGCCTGTGTTTGTGCCTCTCAACGACACCGGCACTGTAGAATTTCAGAATCCCATCTATGATATTCGGTAGCAGGACTATGAGGGCTATTATCTTGACCCTGCCTATGAATGCAACCGATGCTATGCAGGCACCTATTATCAGTGTTCCAACATCACCAGGGAACACCCTTGATGGGTACCTGTTGTACATGAGGAATGCCAGGAGGGCCCCCAGCATGGCCATGGTTATTATTGAGACATCATACTTGCCCATTATTATACATGAGGCTGTGAGGGCCGTCATTGCAATTGACCCGAGCCCTGATTCGATACCATTCAGTCCCGCCAGCATGTTGGTCAGGTTTGAAGCTATTGAAACGGCTACCGGCATCATGATCATGTAGAGTATCCCGACCTTCGGAGGGGCAACCCAGATTATTGGAAGACCCGCAAGGAAGAGCAGGAAGAGTTTTTCACGTGACGAGAGCCTCACAAGGTCGTCCACCATTCCAACAATGCCGACCAGGAGTATGACAAGGAGGGTCACCATGAGCTCGTACTGGAGTTCAGGGAAGCAGTACATACCTATGAACATCCCTATGGTGAAGCCGAAGAGTATCCCGATACCACCCATCTCAGCCACTATGGGCTTTGAGATTTTGTGTATGTCATTACCGACCACATTGGCCTCCTTCAGCTTATTTATGAGGCGTGGCATCACCGTGTAGGTGGATGTGAAGGCTATTATGCAGCATATCAGTGACACGAGCAGCACAGATGAATATTCAAGGGTAAGTTTTAGAACCATAGAATCACCATAAACATAATCTGGCACAGAATTTAAAGGTTATACTTTTCATTAACACCCTCTGGTTTATACATTTTTGGTTTCATCAGCCGTTCTTTGGAGGATCATAACCGGGGTAATCCATCTTAACGTAACCTTTACTATTTAATCAGCCGTTCTTCAGAATGTAGTAAACTGTTCGGAGGGGTATCCCAAGGTCCTTTGAGATCTTCCTTGCGGGCATACCATTCCTGGCCATCTCACGGACCCTGAGACGGGTGTTCCTATCATACTTCCTCTTCTTACCCCTTTTGAGTTTAATGTCACCCTTGAGGTAGTATACCGTTTTGAGGGGTATGTTTGTAATCCCGGAAATCTGCTTTGGAGTTTTACCCTCCTTCAGGAGGCTCTGAACCAGCTTAACATCATTATCTGTGTACTTCCGCGGCCTTCCAATTCTCTTCACGGGACTCACATTAACTCCAAGTTCCTCAAGGGCGTCAAGGTACCTCCTTGAGGTCCGGTGATAGAGACTTATTGGGCAGGTGATCTCCTTGAGGTCGGGGTTCTTCTCAAGGAGTTCTATTATCCTCCTTGAGGTCAGCGGCTGATTCACGTGAATTTTCTCTGCCATGGGATCAATCACCTTTTATGAGATTTAGGAACATCTTTGCACGGTCCGTTGAGGGCTTACCCAGGTTCTCTATGTTCCTCTTCTCCTCAACAACCTCCTCCACCCTGACATGGAAGATCTCAGCGCAGGTTTCAATGTCAGCTTCACCCTCCATGTGGAGCACAGCGGCACCGAAGGCGAGTGGGTTCGGTTTCATATGGAGTCCCTTCATCTTATCCTCGATCTCAAACTTCTTAAGAAGAACATCCCCGAGTTTATCGATGTAGACCATTCCCCCCTCCCAGCATGTGTTGAGAAGATCCACAGCGTCCCTGCTGAGCTCATCGAAGGTCCTCACCTGGCTCCTGTCAAGGACCGGCCGCAGGTTCGGGAAGGGCCCTGCGTGCTTTGACCTTCTGTCCAGTGATGTGCCCAGGTAGTATAGGGCAACGTCCCATAGGACGAGGTTCACAGGGACGTCCCTGAAGAGTTCCCTCTTAACCTCCTCCATCACCTCAAGGTCCTCCCTGAGTTCCCGGTTTAACCTCCCCCCGGAGTCACCGAGACCTGCCTCATGAAGTAGATCATGCATCTTCTGCACCCTGACCTCCTGCAGTTCATCCTCTGAGAGCCTCAGATCAGGTGAATAGGTCCTGGCCTCGAAGAGTATCCTCCTGTATCTCTTCACAGCATCATAGTCCCGCAGCTTCTCACTGTAGACCCTCTCCTTTATATCCATTATTATGTCATGTGAGAGGCCGGCGTATCCAAGGGCAAGGGCTGTCCTTGTGTAGCGATCGTTTATTATGCTGGATTTCTTCCTGTGGAACTGTATCAGTTCTATCCTCACGTTTGGACCGTACCTCTGCCTCAGCATCCTCTCATAGTCGTTATCGTCACTGTCAATGGTTATGCGCCTTCTTATCCACCTCCCATCCTCAAGGACCTTTATCACGAGGGTGGCTGATCTCACGGCCCCCTTCTTCTCGTTCTTGA
This sequence comes from Methanothermobacter thermautotrophicus str. Delta H, assembly GCF_000008645.1. Lineage (NCBI taxonomy): Archaea > Methanobacteriati > Methanobacteriota > Methanobacteria > Methanobacteriales > Methanobacteriaceae > Methanothermobacter > Methanothermobacter thermautotrophicus. The sequence goes on along the minus strand of NC_000916.1, from coordinate 528,546 downwards.
AGAGCCTCATTATCTTCTTGAAGGCCTTCCTGGCCCAGAGGCTCAGCTCTGACATCTTGACCATGTAGTCACCTGAGAGGGGGAGGTGGGGTATTATTTCAGGCCGGCAGATGGCAGATCCGCTGAATTCAATCTCCATCCTACCCGAGCCACATGGGCACATCACACCATCCAGGATGTCCTGGTATTCAACCTCAGAAAGCCGGAGGGACCTTGAGCAGTCAGGGCACTGCAGGAGGGCGTACTCCTCAAGGTTCCCGAGGGCTATCCTGTGGGATGATATGGCGGAGTTCACCCTGTCAAGGAGGTTCTTCTTTGTAGAGGCCTTCATCCGGAAGTACTGGGCGTGCCTTTTAATATCATGGACGTCCTCAGCGATTTCAGGGGAGTACTGACTGCTGTACCCTGATATTGACCTGAAGGGATACTTGAATCCCCGCAGCTCCATGGCCTCCTTGAGATCCTGAAGTTCCTCGAGGTTCCCCCGCAGGTATGTGTACAGGTCAATGAATCCTTCCACGGACTTTAAATCATCCAGCGAAACCTTCCTGTCCTTTATGCTCTCAAGGAACCTCTCTGACCTTGCAATGAGACCTGATTCATTCATTTATCATTCTCCAGACACAGGGTACAGGGCCTTCCACTCACCTTATCCTTTCACCGACTTCGGCGTCCCCGGGGTCGAGTATGTTGAGGGATTCTCCTGTTGCAAGTACCATGCCCTCTGACTTCACACCGAAGAGTTTCGCGGGTTTGAGGTTCACAAGCACTGTAATCTTCCTCTCAACAAGATCTTCGGGGCTGTATTTCTCTGCAAGTCCTGCAACAACCTGCATCTCCCTCTCACCCACATCTATTATGAGCTTCAGGAGCTTGTCTGATCCCTCTATTCGCTCGGCTGATCTTATCACGCCAACCCTTATGTCCATAGTTGTAAAGTCGTCGATTGTCACGGTTTCCACTTCATCATCCTCCTCAATGAGTTTTGCTTTCTCCTCCTCAATTGCCTCGTCAGTTATCTTGGAGAAGAGGGGCTTCGCCCTCTCTATCACCTGTCCCTCCCTGAGTTCATGGAATCCCCAGGCTTCATCCTCCAGGTTCATGATGGAGAGTATCCTGCCTGCTGCTGATGGCATGAATGGCCTCAAGAGTTTCCCGAGGTTGGCTGCCAGGAGATTGCAGAGGTGGAGGCAGGTTGAGGCCCTGGCGGGTGACTCCTTAACGGCCTTCCAGGGTTCCTGGTCATTGAAGTACTTGTTACCCCTCTTGGCAAGTTTGATTATGTGCATCAGGGCATCCCTGAACTGGAATTTGTCCAGGAGTTCAGCGACGGTGTCGTGGGCGGCCCTGATTGATTCAAGGAATTCCAGGTCCTCAGCTGTAAGTTCACCTGCAGCCGGGACCCTCCCGTCAAAGAACCTACCTGTGAATGAGAAGGTCCTGTGCAGGAAGTTCCCGAGGACATCGGCCAGTTCATCGTTAACCCTCCTCTGGAAGTCGTCCCATGAGAAGTCAGTGTCCCTGGTGAGGGGTGCGTTGACGGTGAGGTAGTACCTGAGAAGGTCCCTGTCAAACCTTTCAAGGAAGTCTGATGTCCAGACCACCCAGTTTTTACTGGTGGACATCTTCTGGCCCTCAAGTGACAGGTACTCCCCGGCTATTATGTTCGCGGGGGTCCTGCAGCCATACGCCATCAGGAGGGCTGGCCAGAATATGGCGTGGTGGTATATTATGTCCTTTCCGATGAAGTGGATGGCGCCGGAGTCCCAGTATTCTCTCCAGTCCCTCCCGGTTTTTTTGCTCCAGGCGGCTGCAGATGAGATGTAGCCAAGGAAGGCCTCACCCCACACGTATATGATCTTACCCTCGTTCCCCTCCAGTGGTACCTGGACACCCCATTCCATGTCCCTTGTGAGTATCCAGTCCTTCAGGCCCTCGCGGAGCCACTGGATGGCGTAATTTCTCACATTTGATGGCATCTCTGAGCCCTCGATCCACTCCCTGATTTCATCCTGGAACTGGTTCAGGCGGAAGAAGTAGTGCCGGGAGTCCCTGACCTCTGGTTCTGACCCGCATACCATACAGCGCGGATCCTCAAGCTGGAGCGGCTCAAGGTGCCTTCCACAGCCCTCGCAGTGGTCTCCACGCGCACCCTCACTTCCACAGTAGGGGCAGGTGCCCTCAACGTACCTGTCAGGGAGGAATCGCTGGCAGTCCCCACAGTAGAGCTGTTTTATGTCCTTCTCATATATGAAGCCCTTCTCGTAGAGTTTAAGGAAGAATTTCTGGGCTATCTCGTGGTGGAGCTCATCTGTGGTCCTGGTGAAACTGTCAAAGGATATGTCACACCTCTCAAGGTCCCCCCTTATCATTTCATGGTAGCGGGTGGCGACCTCCAGGGGGGTCCTGCCCTCGGCCTCTGCCTTCACGGCTATGGGAGTTCCGTGTTCATCGGTGGCACAGACGAAGAGGACATCATCGCCCCTGAGTCTCCGGTACCTCGCATATATGTCTGCAGGTATGTAGGTTGACCTCAGATGACCGAGATGCGTGGGGCCGTTGGCATATGGAAGTGCGCAGGTGATAAATACTTTACTCAACTCAAACTCCTCCTTGAATCATGAACCAGATCAGAATAAGACGGGTCGATTTAAGGCAATTAAATCCAGTTTAATTTACGGTTTACTTCTATATAAATTTATTTGAGTCCATGTCTTGCGGTCATAATCACGGCAACACGCCGCTGAGGTACTGGATTCAGGGAAACCACAACCTCAAGGCCAGATCAGCATGCCCAAAACTGCGGTTCGATGTGATGGAACACTTCGATACCTTTATGGGTCAACCGGTATAAGATTTAAACATGGTATCTTCACTCTTCATAAACCCCTTCTCAGAGGATGCCAGGGAAATCGTGAGGAAATACGGATCACTGGACACCATAGACGATACAAGGGATGAGCTCCTTGAGATAGGGAGGCGCACACGCGGACAGAACCTTGCAGACAATTCACTCCTCCCGGCCAGCATCGCTGAACTTGCAGTTAAACGCCTCGAATGGTACCTCAGGAGACAGAGAAAGGACTTCAACCACAGAGACTACGCCTACCTTATGAACCCTGAGATTGAGGAGTACGATGTGCTGGCCTTCTATATCCTTGCCCAGGCAGCAGGCGCTGGATTCATGAAGGCCTCAAGGGAGGCGAGGCTGGTGGTTGAGTCTGCAGGGGCCATGGTGGAGGACCGCCTCAACGTCTTTGGGGGTGAAAGGGAGGAGATCATGGCTGAGGTTCTCTATGAACTGGGTTCAGAGGGCCTCAGGTGGACGGAGCTGGCCGACCTCCTCGGTTCAGGGAAACTGAAGCTCACAGACCTCATCCTCAAGGAGGGGAGGGTCATAATAGACAGGGACGAATTCATAACCAGCTTCCAGGACAGTATAAGGGACCGGAGTCCTGACAGGCTCTACGACATCCTCGTAGGTCTTGAGGTCAGGGAGACGATGATATCCCGCATGATAATGCAGAGGACAGAGGAGTACATAGGGATGGTCAGGGAGATGAGTTCAACGGTGGAGGTCCACCCCCTCATACTTGAAACAGCAGAAAGGATAAGGGAGACCGTTGAGGAGATAATGTCATTCACAGGAGGCCCTGTTAAATCTGCAAGACCCGGTAAGCTTGTCCAGGAGGCCTTCCCGCCATGCATAAGGGGGACACTGGATGGGGTTAGGTCCGGCAACAGGAACGACGCCATAGTACTCCTTCTAACGTCATTCATATCCTATGCACGCCTCTACCCATCGGTCTTCAGGGACAGGACCCCCATGAAGGTCTCTGACCTTGACCCCGACCTCAGGATAACCCTGGGGGAGATACTGCCAGTGATCTATGATGCCGCAGATAGATGCGAACCACCCCTCTTTGAGGACGATCCACAGGAGAAACTGAACATAACTGCAAAGCTGGGCTTCGGTGTCCACGACATGCCTGAACTGGAAAATGAGGGCGAAAGCAAATGGTATACGCCCATGAGCTGTGAGAAGATCAAAATACACCTCCCGGACCTCTGCAGACCTGATAAACTCTGCAGCAGCATCTCCAATCCTCTGACCTACTACAACAGGAAGAGGTGGAAGCTCAGATCAAGCGGGGAGAAGGAGGAATGATGCCCATGTTCGAACCGGCAACACCCCTTGAGAGGAAGAGGTACTACCGTGAGGAGTGGAATGTCAGGGACCTTCCTGACTTCATAGCTGATAACCTCCATATGAGGGAATTCGGGTTCGACCACAATGGCAGGGGACCCAGTGACAGGTACAGGGTCTTCAGGGATGAGAGGAGTCTGGCAAGGTTCATGAGGGTCCGTTACCCATTCGCAGCATACTCCTCGGTGGCGTTCTACAGGGAACCCTGGAAGAGGAAGGGGTGGCAGCGGTCCGAACTCATATTCGATGTTGATGCCAAGGACCTCCCTGTGAGATCATGTGAGTGTGACGGTGTATGCCCCACATGCCTTGATGAGGCAAGGGAACTGGTCCTCATGATGGTTGACACCCTGAAGGGGGACCTGGGCCTGGGCGACATCCATGTCATATACTCAGGGAGGGGCTACCATGTTAGGGTCCTCGACCCCGAGGTCATGGAGCTCGGCTCGGAGGTGAGGGCTGAGATACTGCGGTACACCGCAGGTGCAAGGGAGCCGCGGAGGAAGTTTACCGATGGGGTATCATCCTATGAAATGGAGCACTTCTCCATACCACTGGGATATCACAGGGTATTCACTGAGAGGGCAAGGCATGTGCTTCTTCACCTGAGGGGTGATGAGGATATCGAGGATGTCACTGCAAGGACAGTTAAGACTGCAGTCAGGAACAGGAACCTCATCCTTGAGGACAGGTGGGGGGAGTTCAGGTCAGTGATCGGTCCCAGGGTTTACCCGAGACTTGTTAAGGGGATATCGAAGATTAACATGAGGATGCTTGATGCCAAGGTGACCATTGACCTCAAGAGGATACTGAGACTCCCAACATCACTGCACTCAAAGGTCAGCATGATCTGCATGGAAGTTAAAAATCCTGAGACCTTTGACCCCCTTAAGAGCGCTGTCCCCAGGTTTGTGGATGAGAGGGAATAGCCTTTCCGGGTTAGTAGATAGTAGGGGGTTATGGGATCATCTTTCAAGGGCCTTCCAGGGGTTCAGGAATGCATCCATGAACTCCAGAAATTCCTTTTCAGCTTCTCCGATTACATCATCAAGGAGATCAACACTGAAGCCCCTCCTGATCTCCACCCCTATATGTTTACCCATCCTCAGCCTATCCGGCTTTGAAAGCAGGTCCCTCAGATATGAAACTGCGGATCTGTGCCTCCTGGGGGATTCTATGGTGAGCCTGGATCCCTCAACCCAGACCCTCTCATGCTTCCTGAGGAATCTCTCCCTGTGGCGTCGGGACCATACAGGGGGACCATACCTCTTCAGGTATGAAGGGAGCTCCCATACATCCATCTCAAGGACCATAAATGTTGACTTGCTCTCATCACTCCAGTAGTCAGCTCCCAGGACAGAGAAACCCTCCGCCTCAAGGTTCTTAACCACAGAATCAAGGGTCTTCCTCAGCTGGGGGTAGAGGGCATCTGAGGGTACATCCGGGACTCCCGTTGAGATGACGATGACCCTGGAACCCCTGCAGCTGAGGGTCCCGGTTATTTCAGCGGCATCTGTGGAGTAGCTGGGGGGTTGAAAGTACTCTGGGCTCGGGTTCCCCAGGAAGTTCAGGGATGCGGTTACAAATTCAGCCATCCTCTGGAGTGTCAGGGCCGCTGCAACGTTTCTGTTTCTATCAACAGGGTCAACCACCACCAGGGGATCCTCGAATCCCTTACCTGTCCCGTGGCCCTCAAGGTCTATTATGTATCCGGGCCTCCACTGAAGGGCACCCTCGAGGACTCCCTCAAAGTCGCCGTAGCGGAGCACCAGCAGCTCGGCAAGGTACCCTGCGAAGCCACCAACACGGAACTCTGAACCGTAGGTCCCTGTTGACTTCATGAACTGCTTAAGGAGGAGCACATCATCTCTCTGCTCATCCCTGAGGTTCTCCTGTATATATCTTGTGTGGAGTATGGTCCGATCAACGGCCGACCTTAACATGGATGCATCATCTATCCGGTAACAGGGGACGAAGTCCACCTCATAGCCGTCAATGTAACCGGTTACATAGGGGTGGGATGCGTATCTTTCCTCGGCTTCACCACCGAACCTCTCTATGCATCCATAGCCGAGTCTGAGGCCACTCTCCTTGAGTTCATCCTCTGGGGTCGTGAGGGGAAAGTGTATGAATATGTCAATGTCTGCAGCACCTGAAAGCCAGGTCCCCTTGGCAACTGAACCCACGAGGACGGCCTCGGCGTCTATTCCCTGTTCCTCTGCGAGTCCATTCAGGCACTCAACGAGACTGTCTGATAGTTCCATGACCCTCCGGTATTCATCACCGTCGGGTTTTATGGTTTTGAGTATGTTGCTGTAGTCTGTGGTCATAAATCATCACCATGAAGAATTGAAGTAAACTGCAGATAAACTAATCCAGGATAGGAACCGGAGTGAGAGTGCACCAGCTATCCATATAGGGGGCCATGAATCAAAAAATTTTCTGCCACTCATGGGGTCGGATCAGAACCTCAAAGTCTGAAGACCTCCATATCAGTGTAGATTGGCCCTGCAGGTGTGAGTTCACTCCTCTTGAGGGACACCTCACTGACCCTCATTGATCCGACCTCAACGTTCTGAAGTTCCCCTATGAGCTCAGCGAGTTTATCCCTGTTCCTCGGTCCCTTAACCCTCCCTACTGTGAGGTGGGGTACGTAGTCCCTCTCAGGACGGAACCCCATCTTCACGAATTCCATGTCAAGGCTCCTCTGAAGATCTGAGAAGGTTTCAGGGTTTTCAACTCCTAGCCAGACCACACGTATGTATCTGGGGTTCGGGAAGACACCAGCCCCCCTTATGCTGATTTCAAAGGGCTCATAGCCTCGGAGGGTGTCCCTCACCACATTCTCTATCCTCCTGAGCTTACCCTCACCAACATCACCGAAGAACTTGAGGGTGAAGTGCAGGTTCTCTGGTTCAACGAATTTGACCTGGGCATCCGCAGATTTGAGGGTATCCTGTATCCTGGATACATGGTCCCGCAGTCCCTCATCGAGGTCAACTGCAAGGAATGCTCTGACCTTCATTGCTTAACCTCCCCACTATGTTCAAGGCTTCTGAGCCTTTCAAGGCTCTCCCTGGGTGTTTCGATGGTGTTGAGGATGTACAGATCCACCCTGCTGAAGAGTTCCATGAAGAAGTCCCTCCTGAGTCCTGTTTTCCTTTCATCCCGTATGAGCTGGTGGGGGTTGCAGAAGTCGTTTCCGGCCATGTACTCCAGGCCCTCCCTGGCATTCAGCCTCCTGAGTGGAGGGTTTGCAGGGTTTCTCTCAAGGAGCACGACCCTTTTGAGGGTGGTGGAGTCCCTTATCCTGTCCCTGAAGAGCATGCCCACATCTGCGACGCCCCTCCCCATGCTGTCAAGTTTAACAGATCTTATGATATCCGAGTACTCACCCCAGACATCCCCGATGTCATCCCTTATGTAGGAGTTCTTTTCTGAGGCGTATACCAGGACGCCGTTCTCAAAGAGGCGGGTGAAGAACCAGTCATCTGATATGTAGCTGTAGTCCCTATCAAGGAGGAGGCCGTAGGTGAGGGTCGTCTTCCCTGTCCCGGGTGGGCCGATGATGGCAGACCATCCCCCTTCCTGTCAAGGGCTGAACCGTGGACAGAGTAGCGGCGATGCTCTGAGTGATACTCCTCGAAGAAGTCTGAGACCGCTGCAAGGGGCTATGCTCTTAACCCAGCCATAGTAGTCGCAGTTCCTGATTATCACGGTTTTTGATACCGGCTCGTAGAGCACCTCAAGGTCCCCGCCATCTGAGATTGCGAATACCTTTGCATGGGGCCTCACATCGTCGCTCATGAATTTGAAGTTAGCCTCCCATTCCTCCTTGAATGAGATGTTATCGGTCAGTAGCTTGACACAGGCACCGTGCAGGTTGGCCTTCCTCTCAAATAACCTCAGATCTGAGAGTTCAGCGAGTACTTCATCCTTCTCGGAGGGCCCTATCAACTTCACATGGTACATTTTATCCCTTTCTGTAGCGGGGCATGGCTTCCTTCACACACCATCATTTCTCGATTATGGTCTCCTTTATGGCCATCCCGAAGTGCCTGGCGGATTCGTCGAAGTAGACCAGGACCCTGTCACCCTCACCCAGTTCACTTACAGATACCGGTTCACCCTTATCATTCACGAGCCTTATTGTCTCGGCATTCTGGAGGAGTGTCCTGACCTTCATGCCTTCATACTCTGCCTCAACGAGCATCAGGGGCCTCTTTTCGATCTTCACCCTCCCCACAATCGCGGAGCGTGATCTGCCATCCCTGTCCACTATGATGACCTCGTCGCCGGTTTCAAGTTCCGAGAGGTACCTGGTCCTGCCACCGGGCACCATGACGTAGGCCTGTACAGGACCCGCATTGACACGGAAGGGCCTTGATGCCACATACTCACTTTCAAGGGATTCACTGTGCACCAGGAACAGTCCCTGTGAGTAGCTACCCACAAGCATGCCCTCGCCTATCCCCATTATGGAGCATGTGTCCACGCAGACCCTGTCACCTGATCCGATGGGCTCGATGCGGGTTATGGTGGCGGGTTTAAGTTCGTAGGTCTCGCTTTCAATATTCTCAAGGAGGGCTGCAATGTCCTTTATCTGGGATATGTCTGCCGGTTCTATGAGGACACCGTCGGTTCCGTGTTCAAGGGTTTCAAGGGCAACCCGGGCCTCGTCCACGTCAGCCACCGCGGCGATGAGTTTAACATCCTCTTCCTGCAGGTCTGCGATTATGTTCTCCAGGGGGATGATCTTCCAGTCCTCACCCACCAGTATGAGGTAGTCAACGACGCGCCCGAGCCTCCTGGCAAGCTCCTCATGGGCCTTGCTCCTTATCTCCACGTAGGCTGCAACCTGTCTTCCACTTTCACTGAGTTCTGATGCCATTTCAATGTCCCTTGAGTACTCAAGGGTCTCCGGGAGTTCAAGGGTCCCGTCACCCTCACCATCCCTACCTACAAGTACTATATCCGCGTCCTCATCAGGGGAGATGAGGGTCAGGTTACCGAGCTTCTTTATCCTCCCGGAATCGGCGGTGTCCACTATGTGGTCTATCCCTGATTCCAGGGCCGCCGTTATGAAGGTCTTCTTCTCATCCCAGTAGGTGTCGGGGGCCAGGAGCCATGCGAACTTCATCTCACTCGCCACCCTTCAGTATCCTGACGGCCTCCTCGACACTCAGGCCATCATGGACTATGCCTGCTATGGCCCCTGTCATGTTTGCAGGTGAATCGGCCTGGAATATGTTCCTTCCAATGGCGACCCCTGCGCCCCCTGCCTCCACAGAGTCACTGACCATCTGGAGTAGCTCCTCCTCTGTCTCTATCTTTGGTCCGCCAGCTATCACCACAGGGACCGGGCACCCCTTCACAACGTCCCTGAAGGTGTCAGGGTCACCGGTGTAGTTGGTCTTTATTATGTCTGCACCGAGCTCTGCGCCTGCACGGGCTGCCAGCTTCACGACCTCCGGGTCGTGCTCATCATCTATCTTCTTACCCCTGGGGTACATCATGGCAATGAGGGGCATGCCCCAGTCATCACAGATCTCTGCAACGGTTCCGAGTTTTATCAGCATCTCGGGTTCCCTTTCGGATCCCACATTCACATGGACGGATACCGCGTCGGCACCCAGCTTGAGGGCCTTCTCAACTGAGGTCACAAGGACCTTGTGGTTTGGGTCGGGGCCGAGGCCTGTGCTGGCCGAGAGGTGTATTATGAGTCCTATGTCCCTCCCGTATCCCCTGTGTCCACTCCTGACCATTCCCTTGTGCATGAGAACGGCGTTTGCACCGCCACTTGCAACCTCATCTATGGTGCCTGCCATGTCGATTATCCCGCGAACGGGTCCAATGGAGACTCCGTGATCGAGGGGTACTATGACAGTCCTGTCCGTCTTCCTGTTGATTATCCTCTCAATCCTAATCCTTTTGCCTATCATGGGCACCCTCCTTGTATATCTTGCTGGACCAGAGCTTAAATTCCCTGAGTCGTGGGGGGATTCCAGCGTCCCCACTTGACTCAAGCCATCCATACCTGGAGGTGAATGACTCTTCGGTGATGGATGAGCATACAAAGTCCAGGAGCCCCCGGTTCCTTATGATGGAGACCCCTGGTTTGAGTGTGGATGACCAGATGAAGTAGACCTTGAAGGTTGTATCCGGGTGGTAGCCACCTCCAAGGTCCACGCTGAGAACATCACAGCTGTCTATCATGGTGCAGACCTTCTCGAGGGTTTCATGGAGCCGCACATCCCCTGAGATAAATTCAACGTTGTCACGTTCCCTGCTGAGGGACTCCATTACCTCGACAGCCTCGGGGCTGTTGTCGACGGCCACAACCCTCCCCTCAGGTACAAGGTCCGAGATTATGCGCGTTGAGTTACCCACGTGGCAGCCAAGCTCCACGACGGTGTGGGATGGTTCAAGGACCTCCCTGAGGACCTCACGGTAGATGTTGATATCATACACTATCCTTATCATCTGATCACGAAGCTGCTTCTGCTAACATCAATTAATATATCCTTTTAATTTAAAGTATTTTCCCCACAAATCCACATATCTGTTCATTATGAACCTCAGATGTAAGGAAAGGGTCATATAAGGCATAATCCAGCGGTGCTGGAGTTTTCAGAGTCTACGGTCGAGTGGCTGTCGGATCAGGGTCAGGGCCTGGCAGGGTATGTTTTCATATGGACTGAGTTTTGGAGTTCTGAGTACTTCCGGGGCCTGTGGCAGGGTATGTTTTTCATATGGACTGAGTTTTGGAGTTCTGAGTACTTCCGGGGCCTGTGGCGGGGTATGTTTTTCATATGAACCTTGCACCCAGCTGGTCGATACCGTAGGTACTGGTGCCAGCGCCACCGGCGTCAGGGTCCTCTGATAGGGCGAATACTGTGTTCCCCAGCATGGCCATGGAGGCACCCAGCGTACCCTCTGAGAGTTCCTCCAGGGGTTCCCTGAGCTCCCGGGGGATGAGGCCTGCCCCCTCTGCAAACTCCCGGGAGAGCTCCATGAACCGGGCCGGGGCTGGTCTCTTAAGCAGGCGACCTATCATACCACCCCCCATCCTGTTGATGGCCCTCACATGGGCATCATCATGTATCACCGATGCGGTGTCAAGTTCCCCCAGCGTCCGGGTTATAACGTGGAGGCCGTCCTGGATGATCCTGTCAACCCTCCCGTACCCTGGCGGCCCCTCCCGGGTCCTGATGACCATTCCACCTGTTACCTCAGCTATGAGGTCCCCGAGACCGGTTCCGAGTTCAACCTCTGCACGGTGTGCCACCTCACCTGCCATGTTGAAGGTGATGGGGAGTTCCAGTTCAGATGCAATTGCAAGGACGCTCCCGAGGGCGCAGGCGGCTGATGTCCCGAAGCCACACCCTATGGGCACCTCCACCTCGTGGTGGATACTCACCCCCTCACTGAACCCTGTGAGCTCCCTCAGGATTTCAACGGCCCTAATGCTAACTCCATCATCATCTCTCCTTCCGTTCACCCTCACCTTCGTGGTGTCATCTGAACCCCTGAGCTTCACCCCGGTTTTAACACCCCTGTCCAGGACGACACCGGCCCCCCTGGACCCTGACCTCAGGGGGTCCCTCTGCATTACAACCTCGAAGAATCCTGTTATGTGTGCTGGTACAAAGACCCTGGGCTTCATTTTAAATACTTCCCTGAACATACCTTAATCTTTGATGTGTATCAACAGCAATATAATGATTTTCAGGGAGGAGAGAATTGTTGCGACCCTCCCGGTACAGATTGTAATGATTTCATGGAGGGCCTGAAATTAGAAAGAGGATAGATCTTCACACCCACAGCCTCCTGAGTGACGGTGAGCTCCTGCCATCCGAACTTGCAAGGAGGGCCTGTGTACTTGGACATGAGGCAATAGCCATCACTGACCACATAGACGCCTCGAACATAAACACCATAACAAACCTCATCGACGCCGTGGAGGACATAGGTGATAACTGGGACATCACGGTTATCCCGGGGGCTGAGATCACACATGCGCCCGTTGAGATAATTGAGAAACTTGCAGTGAGGGCAAGGAGGCTCGGGGCCGAGGTGATTGTTGTACACGGCGAAACCCTGGTGGAGCCGGTGATCCCGGGCACCAACCATGCAGCGGTAAGCTGCCCGGAGGTTGATATACTGGCCCATCCGGGCCTGATAACGATTGAGGACGTTGAACTGGCCCGTGAGAATGATGTGACCCTTGAGATAAGTGCCAGGAAGGGGCACTGCCTTGGTAATGGTCACGTGGCAGCCATTGCAGGGGAGGTTGGTGTCCCCATCGTGATTGACACGGATACCCATGCACCGGGGGATCTGATCGACTATGAGATGGCACGGAGGATAGGCCTCGGGGCAGGTCTAACCGAGTCCGGAGTGGAGGAGGCGCTTGTGAAGAACCCCAGGAGGCTCCTTAAAAGGAACGGTATCCTCTGAAACTTGAAATGGACTCGGCGGATTTAAGGCGGCTTCAGCTGCTGTGGAATTCTATCCTTCTTTTTTCTTCGGTTCTGCTGCTGATTCAGATAGAATATCTTATATAATCCGCAGCTCTCATAATAATCCCCTGAAAGTGTTCAGATCTTTAATGTCTTCCTTATATAATTTTGCCACCTATATTCGTATTTTGATCCAGGATACTGTTAGAATCCCCATTTCATTTTTTAACTCAATTTAATTAGCTAATCCAGCACTAAATCCATAAGATTCTCGTATAGGTTATCTGAACTTCCAGCGAATTCTTTTGAGTGATTGTTGTTTTTGATTTTCTTTGGAGGATGTGATAATACATACTCCACGAGTTCCCTCAACTTTAAACCACCACTACAGGAAGTAGTAATAAGCATTAAAGAATATACGGCAAAATAATAATACTTTTTGATTTAGAACTAATATTTATATATACGAGAGGAAAAAAATTATGGATTGGTGATAATATGATACTTGAAAATTTTAAGAGAGAATCTCTGATACCGCTGCCAGTGACATTTATCTCAACGACAAGTAAAGATGGAATTAGGAACATAGCACCTTATTCATGTGTTATGCCAGTTTTACGCCCCTTTGATCTGATCTGTGTGGCTTCAGCAAAGATGAGAGACACAGTTGTTAATATCAAAGACACTGGGGAATTTGTTATTAATATGCCAGGGGTTGAAATGGTTGATAAAGTGATACCAACAGCTTCGCATGTTCCTTTTGATGTTAATGAATTTGAACTGGCGGATTTAAAGGAAAGACCCTCAAAAAAGGTTAAAGCACCGGGAATTGAAGGGTGTTATGCATGGATGGAATGTAAACTGCATAACATTTATGAAGATGAGTATGAAGGCTTTCCTTATTTATTGATCCTCGGTAAAGTTGTGCATCTTGAAGTGAACGATGATATCTACAATCCAGAAGATGGTTCATGGGACATAGAGAAGGCTAACCCTTTAATGATGGTAGAATCGGATCGTGGAATGCATTTCTGCACTGTTAGCGATATCAATAAATTTGAACCCTACGGTGCAATGTTCCCGGATGGCAAGGATCCTTTAGCATGGATGTATGAAAAAAGGGAGACCCGCGAATGAAACCAAAAAGTTTAAAAAATTTTGATGAACTGGAAAAGCCACGAGTTCAAAATATTCCAGGTTTTTATGGAGAAAAACTCATTGACGGAGTGGTTATAAATGATCTGAAAATGTTCAGTGATGAAAGGGGATTCCTGATGGAACTCCTTCGTTTGGATGACAAGAAACTGAAAGGAGAGAATATCAGGCAAATTAATTGCTTCATATTCCTATCCAAAGATGATCAAGGGCTGGAATCTTCACTCTAAACAGGAAGATCGTCTGATCTGTGTCGTGGGAATGGTAAAGCTTGCCCTATATGATTACAGGGAAGATTCACCTACATATCAGGTCCTTAATGAGATATTTATGGGTGAAAAATGTCCCTGTGTAGTCTATATCCCTCCTGGAATTTTTCACGGTACGAAAAATATAGGTAATAAAATATCGGTGGTAATCGGAATGCCTTCTCTTCTTTACGATCCTGAAAATGTTGATGAAAGGAGGGTCAATCCTCTTGATAATGATATAATCCCTTATAACTGGAACTGTAGGATGGAATAATTCAAGATGGAAGGTTTCGGCATGCCCAAGTTAATTATTAGTGGTCGAGGCGGAAGTGGAAAGAGCACGCTGGTAACTTTAATAGCTCACACACTTAAAGAACAGAAAAAAAGGGTCCTGGTTGTTGATTCGGATGAATCTAATATTGGATTAAGTGGGATCTTAGGAATTGAGCCAGCAGAGAAAACTCTCATGGATTATCTTGGCGGTAAACCTCGTGTAATGAAAAAGTTGAGGTCAATGATCAGAGATGGGGAAACTGAACCCGAACTTTTCAGGGAAAAATTTGATCTAGAGAGTCTATCACAGGAATTTGTGTGCTGGGTTGGATCTTTAGGTTTAATGCAGATAGGAAAAATTGATCATGCAATGGAGGGATGTGCCTGTCCTATGGGAGCTGTAACGAGAGATTTCCTGAATCATGTAAGATTAGAAGAAGATCAATGGGTTTTAGTAGATACTGAAGCAGGAGTAGAACACTTCGGGCGTGGAATAGTGGAGGGGGCAGATGCTGTAGTGATGGTGGTAGATCCTTCCAGTGATGCAGTTCTACTAGCAGAAAAGGCTGCAAAACTTACCCATGAAGCAGATAAACGTTTTGGAGTAATCCTCAACAAAATTGATGAGGAAACGGAGCCAATTTTGACAGAACTATTAACTTCAGAGGGTAACGAAATTAAAGGTGTTCTACCTTATTCACCAGCTATAACCAAAATGAATCTAAAAGGGGAATCACTGGGAGCATATGCTGTTAAAAATGAAGTGGATGAAATCATCAGGGAATTAATGAAATGTTAGTGTAGAAAACAGCACAGAAGCGCTTTTATCCTGCAGTTTTATAATCCAGAAAAAGAAAAGATCTCCCAACGATTCTCTAGGCTTACATATCCATCATTAGAACAATTCTAAAAAATAAATGAAGAATGGTTTTTTTCTACCCTATCTTCTCCCGGTCCTGAACCTAAGCGTCCATTTATTCTCTGGGGCGTCAACCAGTGCACCGGCCGGTATGGTGAGGGTGTACCAGCTGTTCCGGGATAGCCTGTAGACTGGTTTCACATAGAGGGTGTTACCGGAAACCCATGTCCTGACCCTCACAGATTTACCATACCTGTTTTTGAGGGTTACCCTGCTCCAGTACCTTCCAGGTTTTATTGTCTTTGAGAAGGTGACCCTTATTATCGGCCTCCTTGAGGTTACAGCTCCCGCAGCCGGGCTACTTGAAGTGATGTTTATACCCCTTGAAATGTAGGTTCTGAGGCTTTCAAGGCATGATATGAACATACCTGCGTCGCTGAGCTTTCTTGACTGGCTGTCATATTTATAGGTCTCATATATTATGGTGCTGTATCCCTGTGAGGCTATCGGCACTGTCACGTACTGAGGACTCGTTGCCTTTGGGGGTGTATATACTCTCAGGAAGCCCATCCTGGATACTATCTGTTCCGTGTAATTTATGGTTGCAAGGTTCTCTGAGATCACATAGAGGAAGCGGGGGTATGCGTATCCACTCTGACGGTAAAGGTTTTCATGGCAGTCAATGACCAGCATGGGCTTCTCATTCTTTACATCAGGTACAATGAAGTTCCTTGCAAGTAGCTGGCCGTTCATACGGCCCTTCGAGTAGTCGTAGGCATTGGATGTCACATGGACGCTGTAGAGGACGTATCTTTTTGTGAGGTTTGAGGTCTGGAGGGTCTTCCTCACGGCTTCATGTATACCTGACTCACGGGGATGAACCCCTATTATGAGTCCTATGGTCTCATTGGAGCTCTGGTTACCGTAGTAGTCCTTCTCAACATAGCCGTAACTTGTATTGCCTATCTGGACGGCCTGACTGGATCCGATAAGGGCAAAGATGGTCACTAACATTAGAACTTTCCATAGATTCCTGATATTATCATCCCCTTAATATGAAATATACTTTAATATTTAATAAACTTTGGGTCTCAGGGAATGGTCTCTTTGGTCGGAGTGCTATGCTACATGCGGATCCCGGCTACCGTGCTTACAGTCAGGAACCTCCATATTCAGGGCCCTCCATACCTTACAATAATAACAAAAGATTTATATCATCACATAATAAAATAACACTTTGTAACTAATGGCTCGATGGAGGAAAAAGCCAAAATGAGAAGACTCAGCACATGGAAACTGAAGCTCAGAATGTTCCTGGCGACAGTACTTTTATTCGGATTGATCTATGCGATACTCATGGTCGTAGGATCCATCCTGGGACTTGGAGGACCACTCTTCTATGCCCTCCTGGGTTTCGGAGTGATATTCCTGCAGTACCTCATCTCCCCGAAGATAGTGGAACTCACAATGAACGTCCACTACGTGAGCGAAGCCGAGGCACCCCGACTGCATGCAATGGTGGATGAACTTGCACGAAGGGCCGGCATACCCAAACCAATGGTCGGAATAGCGGAGATCGCATTGCCCAACGCATTCGCCTTCGGAAGAACAAAGGCTGATGGAAGGGTTTGTGTGACCCGGGGAATACTCAACCTCCTTGATGAGGAGGAACTGAGGGCAGTCCTCGGACATGAAATCTCCCATATAAAGCACAGCGACATGATAGTCATGACCCTGGTGAGCGCCGTCCCCCTCATATGCTACTACATATTCTGGAGCACGGTCTTCAGCAGGGATGATGAGGCAAATCTGGTGGGTATTGCAGCCCTCATTGCATACTTCATAGGTCAGCTCATAGTACTCTTCATATCAAGGACAAGGGAGTACTACGCTGACCAGGGTAGTGTGGAGATTGGTGGTCAGCCACACAAACTTGCAAGCGCACTCTACAAGCTTGTGCTACGGCTCAGCCCAGTTCAACAGGGACGACCTGAAACAGGTCGAGGGTGTCAAGGCCTTCTTCCTGAATGATGTGTCAGCGGCGTACGGTGAGATAG
Organism: Methanothermobacter thermautotrophicus str. Delta H; assembly: GCF_000008645.1. Lineage (NCBI taxonomy): Archaea > Methanobacteriati > Methanobacteriota > Methanobacteria > Methanobacteriales > Methanobacteriaceae > Methanothermobacter > Methanothermobacter thermautotrophicus. The sequence goes on along the minus strand of NC_000916.1, from coordinate 511,282 downwards.
AGGACCTCCGCCAGCTTGACATGAACATGGATGGGACCATAGACCTCGCTGAACTCCAGAGGATAAAATACGGTGGAGTTAAGGTCGGACTGGGTGCAAGGATCCTTGAACTGTTATCAACACACCCGAACATGCTTAAGAGGGTTGAGAGGCTGTCCAAATTCACCTGATTCTTTTTTATCTTTCTCTGAGGGAATTGTCTGAGTTCATCAATTTTTTTTGAATTTGAGTTCTTTGAAACGGTTTTTCAGTACCTGGATCTAGATTAGCTGCAGATCCATAGAGTGAGTCACCATGGTGTTGAGACAGAGAAGGTATGTCCTCAAAAAGGAAGATGGTGTCATCAAAAAATAATGTTGCTGGGAATCTCTGATTCTGGAGGTCCAGAAAGGGTTTCAGTACTCCTTCACAACACCCACAATGGCTGACCTTGGAACCCATGTGTTCAGGGGTGTTCTCACAATAACAGAGGTCGGAGTGTAGATGCGTTCAACCTTCTTGTTATCACTCATCAGGTAGACCCTTTCAGGTTCGATCTTGCCGACCCTCTTCACAATGAGGCCGTATTCAGGGTGCCTTGCTATTACTATGTCCCCCACGGTGTACCTGTCTGTCTTGAGGACTATGAGATCCTGGCCGTCCTTCAGTGTTGGATACATTGAGTCACCGCTCACAACGGCCGGCATTGGGAGCTGGTCAACACCGAACTGTGACTCTATCCTGACGTTAACCTCCCTGTAACCGTACCTCTCTGCTATGTCGGTCACGTCCTTTTTTATTGATTCAACGGTGCTGTCAGGGTCATTGATGACATCCGCCATGTAGTCCCCTATCTCCTGCTCCATCCCTGCGGGGACCTTCTGGAAGAAGATGGTGTCGGCCTCAACGGTGATGTTAACACCATCGGTCTTTATGGTTATGTCAACAGAATCCACATGATCAAGGTAGTAAAATGCACCTGAAACGGCGATGATGGCAAGCACTGCAATGGCAATCAGAACCTTCTTCATGGTCAATCCTCCGGCATGAGTTCTCCAATCATTTTCCGGGTTACATCAACATCCATCTGTCCCGGGGCTGTCCCCCTCCCCATTGATGCGAAGGTGATGGGTGAGCCAAAGAGGGCGGCTGCAACCCTCGTGTATTTACCGAGTTCCCCCATGGATATTGCCACAGTGTCCTCCTCAAATGTGAGGAGCTGGAGTACCACCAGGGTGTCTGCCAGGTTCTCTGGCATCACAGCTACCTTGGCGATGTCACCCATCTCCTTAGCCATCCTGACGATCCTCAGGAGGGCCTCCAGTGAGGGCGTCTCCCTGAAGTTATGGTAGGATACGATGCTTCTCCTGGCACTACCTGTGACCCGCTCTATGTCCTCACGGGCACTGCTGAGTTCAATATCCACGAAGTCGGCGACCTCAGCGGCAGCCATCAGCAGCTTTATTCTTTCATCCTCGCTGCCACTGAAATGACCACCCTCGACAGGTGATCGGTTGGTTGCAATCACAGGGAACCCTATATCCTCTATGAGTTCCCTGATATTAACTTCTCCAGGATTCTGGAGGCCATCAATTCTTATTTCAAGGATATCCGCACCTGCATCAATGGCCCTCCCGGCTGACTCAGTAACCTCCGGGGCTGTCTTCTCAAATACAGGGACACAGATCTTTGTGTTCATGTGAAATATTTCTCCCACACTTTTTTGGAGTCTTCAGAGAACTAAAGATTTTAGTGTGATTCTTTATGTCCCTTTTGATATAAAATAATTTTTTGAGGGGAGCGCTGATACCCTCTGAGGCCAGCCCTCCCATATATTTACATGCCTCCCTCCAGTTCCCCATCCCCATGAGATGAGGTCCCCTCTAAACTATTTATTCAGGCAGCTCAAATTAGGTATAGGTGATCGTTTTGAAGATAACTTCCATAGGTGCAGATATATCAGATAACGATACGAGCTGCAGCAGGGAACTTATAGCATCCCTTGAGGCCTCCATACCGGGACTTCTTGATGCGGGTGCAGAGAGCGCGGCACTGACAAACATAACCGGCGACGACGTTGTTATAAGTGCCTTCGTGGAGGATGACATGCTTGAGACCGTGAACAGGGCCATAGTTGAGATACTCAGGGATTCATCAGAGAGCCTGGGAGACCTTGAGGGGATATCAGATGAACCAGACGGCGCGGGGGAGGGCATATCATATGCAGAGGCAGCTGTACGGCAGGACAGGTACCCGGATGCAGTTATACTGGCATTTGACACCTATGGTGGTGAAGACTTCGTGGCTGACGTTGCAAATTCTGCCATAGCCGCAGCCAGGGGCATGGATGGGGTTACCGATGTGAGCCAGGAGATAAGGCCGGGTGTCCGTGAAATCCCCGGGGTGGGCTATGTATCTGATAAGACCGACGACCCGGTGGTTGCTGCGACCATAGAGGACATTGAGAGTGTTGGCGTTGCAGCAGGGGCGATGCTCGGCGCTGCACTCGGCCATAAGAACGTCCACCTTGTAAGGAGGGGCTCACCATCATATGTAATACCCGGCAGCGTCATAGTTTCAGCCACAGCCTTCCTTAACGGTAACCTCATAGACCTCGCAGTACCCTTTGAGGAGAGGACGAGGATACTGAGGGTTTTATGATTTTTTCAGTGACCTCCACCGATGTGGAGTCATATTATCCTTAATTGTGAAGGGCTCTTCAGAACTCTATCATAATTAAACACTTCTCCTGAACGGCTCTTCATGAGCATAATTAAATATTTCAGACCACAAAAGAAAGGATGAGGGGATCAATCATGATACTGCTTGATGAGGATACCAGGTGCCTTGTTCAGGGCATAACAGGTAAACAGGGATCATTCCACACCAGACAGATGCTCGAATATGGAACCAGGATAGTGGCGGGTGTTACACCCGGCAAGGGTGGTCAGGAGTTCCTTGGCGTGGATGTCTACAACTCTGTGGAGGAGGTCACCGAGGAGATGGATGTTAATGCATCCATAATCTTTGTACCGGCACCCTTCGCCAAGGACGCGGCCTTTGAATCAATAAAACACCTCGACCTTGTGGTTATAATAACCGAGCACATACCTGTCCATGACTCCATGCAGATAATGGAGTACGCATCGAGGATGGGGAAGACGGTTATAGGCCCCAACACCCCGGGGATAATCACTCCGGGCATAGGAAAACTGGGTATAATGCCCACCCACATATTCACTGAGGGAACTATAGGCATAGTCTCAAGGAGCGGCACACTGACCTATGAATTCGCAGCCCAGCTCACAGAGGCAGGATTCGGCCAGAGCACCTGCGTTGGTATCGGGGGAGACCCTGTAACCGGGCTCGGATTTGTGGATGTCCTTGAAAGATTTGAGGATGACCCCGGGACAGACGCCGTCGTCCTGATAGGTGAGATAGGTGGAGACGCAGAGGAGAGGGCTGCCAGTTACATAGAGCAGATGTCAAAGCCTGTATTCGCCTTCATCTCAGGTGCAACTGCACCCCCCGGTAAGAGAATGGGACATGCCGGGGCAATAATTGAGGGCGGAACAGGTACCGCCAGTAGCAAGAGGGAGGCCCTGGAGGCGGCCGGGGCCGTGGTTGTTGACAGGCCATCAGCCATAGTCGATGAGATAAGGGCCCAGCTGGGGGTGCGCTGATGTCAATCATGGATGACCTCATGGAGGGAAGGATCAAGCTCTATGAGATTGAAAGGCACGTCCCGGTGGATGAGGCCGTCAGGATAAGAAGGGAATTCATTGAGAGGACCTGCGGGGTTAAACTTGAACACGTCTCAAACTACAGCATTGACATGGAGCGGGCCTCAAGGAGGAACATCGAGAACCCCATAGGTGTGGTACAGATCCCCCTGGGAGTTGCAGGGCCACTGAGGGTGAGGGGTGAACATGCAGACGGAGAGTACTATGTGCCCCTGGCAACCTCTGAGGGCGCCCTCGTTGCATCGGTGAACAGGGGATGCTCGGTGATCACACGGGCCGGCGGCGCCACCGTCAGGGTGACAGGTGACTCCATGACCCGCGCACCAGTCATAAGGACGGGGTCCGTGGTTGAGGCCCTACAGCTGAGGGAATGGATCTACGAGAACATGGATGCCCTCAGGGAGGAGGCAGAATCCACAACCAGACACGGGAAGCTCGTGAAGATAGACCCCATTATCGTGGCTGGATCATATGTATACCCCCGCTTCGTCTACACAACCGGTGACAGCATGGGGATGAACATGGTCACCATTGCAACCGAGAGGGCCCTTGAACTCCTCACCAGGGAGACCGGGGCCCATGTGATAGCACTGAGCGGTAACCTCTGCACCGACAAGAAGCCCGCCGCCGTTAACCTCATAGAGGGGAGGGGTAAGAGTATAACAGCCGAGATCACGGTACCCGGCGAGATGGTCGAGTCTGTCCTTAAAACAACGCCTGAGGCCGTTGTCGAGGTTAACACAGCCAAGAACCTCATCGGTTCAGCAGCAGCAGGTAGCATGGGCTTCAATGCACATTACGCCAACATAATAGGGGCCATATTCCTTGCAACAGGACAGGACGAGGCCCACATAGTCGAGGGAAGTCTGGGGGTTACCATTGCAGAGGAGAGAAAAGGGGACCTCTACTTCGCGGTGAACCTCCCCGATGTCCCGTTGGCAACCGTTGGCGGAGGCACCGGACTTGAAACAGCATCTGAGTGCCTTGATATCATGGGTGTCAGGGGAGGCGGCAGGGTCCATGCCTTTGCAGAGATAGTCGGAGGGGCCGTCCTTGCTGGTGAGCTGTCCCTGATGGGGGCCCTTGCAGCGGGTCACCTTGCACGTGCACACAGTGAACTCGGCCGTGGTTGACCAGGTGGCTGCTGAGGATATGAACATTTAATGGGATGATGATCAGGGATGGATATACGAGGATTTCTTCATGAGTACATAAACATGAGCAGGTACGTGGCCCTGGGCACACTTGACGGTATACTGGCTGTTATGGGTGTCACCCTGACGGCGAGCGGGGTTGCAGGTGCCGGAGGCCTCAGTGTGGATAACTACCTCATAGCCCTCACCGGCCTCAGTGGTGGTGTGGCCCTTGCAATGTCCAATGCCTTCGGGTCATTCATTGGTGAGAGGGCTGAGGAGACCAGGACCATGCGTGAACTTGAGAGGAAGATGATGATGGATGAGGGTAAGCTCGATGACACCATCATCCACCAGCAGGCCAGGAGGAGGGTGTACATGAGCATGTTCACCCATGGGTTCTCCAGCTTCATGGGATCCTTTGTACCGGTCCTGCCCTTCCTTGTTATAGCTGACAGGATGACCGCAACCATCGTAACGGTCCTCTTATGCCTCATCGCACTCCTGGTCCTGGGAGTATACCTCGGGAGGGTTTCAAGGGAGAACATCCTGAGGACGAGCCTTGAGGTTGTGGTTATAGGTGTACTTATAGGAGTGGTCAGCCTGCTTCTCGGGGGTTCGCACTGACGCCCCCTCTCTGATTCTGTTTTTAATGTCCGGTTTTTGCTGAATGACCCGGACTGTATCTGATCATATTCTGGAACAGTAACACTGTGGAGCTGACCTGCCGTTAATGTGAGGGCAGGGTTAAGGCATCACTAAAAAAATGTCGGAATGACTGTAAAAAGTTGAAGCATATCAGGGATCTCAAAAAAAACTTTATCCAGGGGCTCTGTTACTCAGGGGTAGCCCCTGAGATCCGGTTTTTAAGATGAGGGGGGAGTCATTCAGATCCCGTAGACCCTCTCAACGGTCTCCTCGTGGATCCTGTAGGCGTCCTCCTCGGTGAAGATCCCCTTATTGATGAATTCAAGGGTCCTCCTCGGCACTGTTTTCGGACCAAGGACGGCGCCGGCCCTTCTGATATCATCAAGGTAGTCTGTCTCCATGAGGAAATGACCCCCCTTCCTGATACCATCCCTCACAACGTCCCTTGAGGCAATGAGCGATGGAGTTAACCCATGGTTCTCCTCAGGGGCTGTAAGGGGCCCTGAGAAGTGCTTTATAACCATGTATTTCCTTATCCCGGCCCTTTTAGCCATCCCTGCGAATTCCCTGAACTCCTCAGGACCCGAGCTCTCGGTGTGTAGCTGAACAGGGCATGAAGCCTCGGCTGCAAGCTCCATGGCATATACCATGAGCCTGTTATGGGCTGCGAGCTCCTCGTCACTGACCGGGTAGTGGGGCCTTCCTACCTCGCCGATGGCCACAGCCATCCCATCCAGTACCAGGGACTGTGCATATTCCAGTCCATTCCTGATCATCTCCTCGGCCTTCTCAATCTCACGGCCCGCCTCAAGGAGCCTTGATAGCTCTGCAGGGTGCAGTCCCACAACCGCATGGGCCTCAACTTCAGTCTCCCTGTTGATCATCTCAACGTAGCCCAGGACCGTGTCCATGGTTTTACGGTAGTCAGTCCCTGCATTTATGGTCCAGGAGGGCTTATTCGGGATTATCATCCTCCTTCCACCGGCCCTGTAGAATTTCTCTGCAACTGCAACGGGGCCCTCACCGTTAACAGGGTCAACGTGTATGTGGTTATCGGTGATGGGGATGTCCATCCTATCACTGCTCCGGTGTCTTCCCTGGGACCTGGCTCATGCAGGTCTTAGGTCTTCTGATTTCACCCTCAAGGCCCATCTTCTCCAGGACGGCCCTGAAGTCCACCTTTGTCTTGAAGCAGCCGTCCCTCAGGAGGGGTACACCCTGGGGCGAGAACCTCGACAGCTTCATCATGGCGAGGTTCAGGTCCTGGTAGCAGGCGACCCCAAGGACCGCCTTGAACCTGTGCTCCTCCACGATCTTCTTTATGAAGGTTGACCCTGGTATCACGAAGACGGTGTATCCGATGGCCTCAGCCCTCTCCTTGATCTTCCCTATGATGCACCTGTTGCATCCGGTGCAGATCAGCCCTGTCCTTTCGAGTCTGGCCTCGCACTCGGGATTTCTGAGGCAGTGTGGCAGTACAAGGGCCTTATCATGGGGGTCTATGGATTTGAACCGCTTCTCGTTGATCTTGTTCCTGACCTCAACACCTATCTGGTCCACTATGCGGCTGTTGAGGCCAAGGGTCTCTGAGAACTTCTTGAATGGTCCATAGAACATGTCGACCGTGATGAGGAGGAGCCTGGGGAATATAAGTCTGTCCTCATTCAGGAGGAGCCTCCCAAGGAAGAGGCTTGAAGCCAGCATAACCAGTATGCCCACCCCTGCAAGGAACACCAGCTGTCCAAATATCTGATAGAATTCACTGATCATGGTCATTCACTGTGATGGTTTATGTGGCCCTGCCTTAAAAATAGTTTCCCACATCACCAGTCAAGTACCTCCCTCCACACCCTGATACCCGGGGGTGCATTCAGGAGTTCAACACCACCATCCACCGACACGATCTCCATGCCTGAGAGTGCCGGTGCAGAGCAGAGGAGGTGGTGGTCGGGGTGTGTCCCCGGTGTTATGTCACAGCTGAGCCTCACCCTGTCTGCGGCTGAGACAACCATCTTCAGCCTCCGTGACCCTGGATGGTCCTCCGGCAGGACCACAAGGGGGTTCCCGGTCTCAAGGAGGAGGTATGCAAGGGCCTTTATACCCCTCCTCATCTTATCATCGGCCCTGAAGGCGGATATGACTATGAGGTCCCGGGGTTCGAGGAAGAGGGCCACCTCATCCTCTGCTGTGTTCATGAATATGGTCCGCTCTCTACGTGATGGTATGACTCCAAGGAGCCCCCCGGCCTCGACAAAGAGTATCTCGTCCTCATTGATTTTGAATTCCAGGGTACCACCTAGCCTTCGCATTCAACATTATCTGACTGGCATGATGGGCAGATAACCCGCCTTCCAACACCCTTGAATTCGTTTCCACAGTCAAGGCACCTGCATTTACGTGTCTTCATCTTCTTAATATCTATATCAGCCATTGGACCTCCAACGGTACACATGATATCACCTGTTACTTCTATGGGGCCAATCACTTATCTATTTTATCCAGTGGATCTGGGAATCTCCACTCTGGCTGAAGGGGGGGTCAACCACTCATCCGGCGGCGGGTTAAGGGGGTCCCTTTTTATCTCCTGAGGTATCCTAAGGTGTGATGAAATCTTAATACAATGGCATGTAAAAACTTATTATTCAGAATAAATATAGAATTAGATGGTTAGGATGACCAGGTGAGTTAATGAAGAACCTTATTTTTCCATTCACAGCCATAGTAGGACAGGAAAAGGTTAAAAAGGCCCTTATACTCAACGCAATAAACCCGGGGATAGGTGGTGTCCTCATCAAGGGTGATAAGGGCACAGGTAAGACAACGGCGGTGAGGGCCCTGGCGGACCTTCTACCATCCCTGAGGACGGTTAAGGGCTGCCCCTTCAACTGCGACCCGGATGAACCTGAGGGGGCATGTGACATGTGCCGTGGAGGTGACGTGGATGTTGAATACCGCAAGATGCGGGTTGTTGAACTCCCACTGGGGGCCACAGAGGACCGTGTTGTTGGATCACTTGACATCAGTAAGGCCCTCACAGAGGGTATAAAGGCCCTTGAGCCCGGGATACTCGCAGAGGCCAACAGGAACATACTCTACGTGGATGAGATAAACCTCCTGGATGACCACCTGGTCGACGTGCTCCTGGATGCAGCGGCCTACGGTGTCAACACAGTGGAGAGGGAGGGCATATCCCTCCAGCACCCCTCAAGGTTCATACTCGTTGGGACCATGAACCCTGCAGAGGGCGAACTGAGGCCCCAGCTCTCAGACAGGATAGGTATACACATAAACGTGGAGACCGTGACCGACATAAAGCAGCGGGTCCTCATAATGAAGAGGAGGGACGAATTCGAGGACGACCCGGAGGGCTTCGTTGAGAGGTTTGCTGAAAGCCAGAGCAGTCTCCGCGACAGGATAATGGCTGCCAGGAAGCTTCTCCCTGCGGTGACAATCGACGATGACCTCCTTGAGCTGATAGCAAGGGTCTGTGTTGATGCCGGTGTTGACGGCCACCGGTCTGACATTGCAATAGTGAGGACATCAAAGGCCATAGCAGCCTTCAATGGAAGAAGAAGGGTCCGTGAGGAGGACGTTGAGGATGCAATAGTCCTTGTACTTGGTGAGAGAATACCCGGCAGGAGCTACAACCGCGAGAACACAAGGAGGGAGATGCAGAGGGCCCGTGAGGAGATGGAACGTGAGAGAGAATCTGAGGAGGATCAGGGCAACTCAGACAGCTCTTCAGGGGGTGAAGGTTCCGGGGGTTCTGAAGGTGAAGAGTCAGGCCAGGAGTCAGGGGCTTCATCTAGGGGTGAGGCTTCAGGCTCAGGGGCTTCAGCTTCCCTGGCCGGTCTATCGGCAGAAGGCTCACTATGAAGCCCTGAAACAGAGGACGTGGAGGTCGATATAAAGAAGCTCCTCAAGGTCAGGGGTAAGAAGAAGGAGAGGCTCTACGGTGCACGTGTTCAGTCAAAGACCCGAAAGGGGAAGTACATAAGGAGCAGGTTCCCGAGGGGTGAGCCAGGGGATGTGGCCATCGACGCCACAATCCGGGCGGCGGCATCCAGGGGTGAACTTGAGATAGAACCCGGAGATATAAGGGAAAAAATACGTAAACACGGTGCAAGGGCATCAATAGTCCTGGTGGTCGATATAAGCGGCTCAATGTTCTCTGACAGGAAGGCTGCAAGGGTCAAGGGCCTCATAGAGAGGTTTATAGAGGATGCCCAGAGGCACAGGGACCGTATAAGTGTCGTTGGCTTCAGGGGCAGGGACGCCAGGGTAATAATACCCTCAACTGCCCATGCATCCTCCTTCAGGGATGCTGTGGAGAGCATAAGGGTCGGTGGGACAACACCCATGGCCCAGGGCATACAGAGGGGTCTTGAGATACTCCGGGAGGAGAAGAGGCACGGGGAGTACGTCCCATTCATGGTCATACTCAGTGATGGCATGCCCAATGTGGGGACCGGGAGGGACCCAAAGAGGGAGGCCGTTGAGGCCGCCTCAAGGCTGAGGGAAGAGGAGATACCCTCAACCGTGATAAACTTTGAGAGGGGATCCCGGGGTGGAAGGGACCTCAACATGGAGATAGCGCTGGCTTCAGGCGGCAGCTACTATGACCTCCATGACCTCAGGGACCCATCAGGTGCTGTTGCTAAGATAATGGAGCATGAGAGGGCCATGTTTTAGTTCTTTCAGTATCGTGTTTTGTTGGATATCTTCAGTTTATACTGCTGTATGAATGGTTACCTTTTTCAGCATCCAAATTTTATATAGCGGGACCACCAATATCAGTCTGATGAAGATTGTGGTCTACCATGCAGAGGAGTGTGACAGGAAGAAGTGCACGAGCCTCAAACTTGGAAGGAAGGGAAAATTTAAAATAGTAAGTAGTCTCAACCAGTTACCAAGAGGGGCACTTGTCCTCAACCCTTTTTCTGAGAAGGCGGTCTCCCCTGAGGACAGGGACATGGTCCTCAGGCGGGGCATTGCAGCCCTTGACTGCTCATGGAAAAAGGTTAAGAAATCGTCCGTCATATTCCAGACCGCAAGGAACCACAGGTCACTGCCCTTCCTTGTGGCTGCAAACCCGACAAACTACGGGAAGCCCTGCATACTCTCAACTGCAGAGGCAGTGGCGGCAACCCTTTATATAGTTGGACTGAAAGATATAGCGTCTGATATAATGTCCTACTTCAAGTGGGGTCCGCATTTCCTGGACCTCAACCGTGAACTTCTTGAAGCTTACTCCAGGGCTGAGAATAGCCTTGAGGTTGTAGAGATTCAGAAAAAATTCATAGGAGGCTAATTATGGCAAGGTTTGAGGAAGCAGAAAACAGACTGTTCAATATCAAGATCTGCCTTAAATGTAACGCTAGGAACCCACCAACTGCAAAGACATGCAGGAAGTGTGGTTACAAGGGGTTAAGGTACAAGGCCAAGGAACCAAGGGGTTAAGCAGCCCCCTCTCCTTTTTTACTATTTTTCTGAGTGTTCAAAATGAAGGTTGAAGATTACTTCCATGATATTCTTAGGGAGAGGAAGATACACCTTACCCTCATAGACCCCGAGGAGCAGACCCCTGAGGAGGCCGTTGAGATAGCCAGGGCTGCCATAAGGGGAGGCACCGATGGTATAATGCTTGGAGGGTCAACCACAGATTCCAGTGAACTTGATAACACAGCCAGGGCCCTCAGGGAGAACATAGACGTCCCCATAATACTCTTCCCGGGTAACACCACGGGTGTCAGCCGCTACGCCGATGCAATATTCTTCATGAGTCTCCTTAACTCCACAAACCCCTACTGGATCATAGGTGCCCAGGCCCTGGGTGCAGCCACCGTCAAGAAGATGGGTATAGAGGCTCTCCCCATGGGCTACCTGGTGGTTGAACCAGGGGGTACGGTTGGATGGGTCGGTGACACCAAGCCGGTCCCCAGGAACAAACCCGACATTGCAGCCGCCTATGCCATGGCCGCTGAATTCCTTGGCATGAGGCTCTTCTACCTTGAGGCAGGTTCAGGGGCCCCTGAACATGTGCCTGAGGAGATGATAGCCCTTGTTAAGCGATGCACAGATCAGATACTCATAGTTGGCGGTGGTATAAGGAGCGGTGAGGATGCTGCAAGGGTTGCGGGTGCAGGTGCAGACGTCGTGGTGACGGGTACCGTTGTGGAGAACAGTGACAACGTTGAGGACAAGATCAGGGAGATCGTTGAGGGTATGGGGTCCGTCTGATATCATATTTATTTTTTTAAGGTGATGATCCGGTTAATTCAGCATCTAAAAGTTCCAGTATTTCGTAGTTCTATTACAGAAACGGAAGTTTTTCCATTTCCCTTTGAATACACCTCTGGTAGACATCAGGATCTATTTGATGTCCTCAAGATATTCGGTTCCTCTAACATTTCTTCTGGCAATGTTTCTTCAAAATCATCAATGGTCTCAGGCTCCTCTGCAAATCTGCATGGGAATGTATCTGGGAATAAAGAGAGTTATCTCATATGAAGCCTGGAGATTAATTGTAGGAGTCAGTTTGATTCAGCATTTCTTGCAGATTTACAAGTTTAGGAGGTGGGTTTACAAATATTTCAGCCTTGTCCTTGTTATGGTAGGAACAGTACCTCGCCTTACCAGTTTCATCATCAATCCCGTTGTAGAAGTAGCAGGTGTCATCATTATTGATTATAAGGGGCAGGAGTTCCAGGTGCCTCCTCTTGTTTGGGTTTGCAAGGTATATACTGTTAATGTCCATGGGTTTCTCACTTTCCAGTTTCACAGCCCTGAAGGGGGCCCTCGTTGTCATGTAACGCTTTGCTGTGTACCGGTGCACACCACCATCCAGGATTCCCTCACTGGGGATGACCAGGAAATTGCGGGTGTAAATGTCCCCGATCACATCCTTAACATTCCTTAGCTCCCCTATCAGTACACTGTAACGTTTACGGTATTCATCCTCGGAAACTCGCGGGCCATGCCCCTCCCAGACGTTACGGTACTTTAAAACATTTTTCAGTATTACAGGGAGCTTGCTGTTGGCCAGTGCATTTATAAAGTCATCATCTGGCTTTCCAAAGGATTTGCGGACCTGGTTTTTATGGTACCTATCATTCAGCACCATCCTCAGGCTTCTGATTGCCCTGAAGAGGAGTGCCGTCCAGTACCCGAAGGTGGGCCTTTCAAGATTATTTTTAACACCTCCAAAGGTTTCCCTAACCCTCATATCAAAGAAGAATTCGTCAGAGGATAGACCGCTCATAATGAGGTTGAAGTTGAACTCTGCAAGGGCCTCAAAGAAGTGAATGAGATATCTGACCCTGCTCTCATAGCTCGTTATGGTCATGCTCTCCCAGATGATGGAGGCGAGTGGGTACGGGAGTGTCTCAATCCATTCCTCAAGTTCAGGGTCCATCTCATCTTCAGTTATATCGGGAATTTCAACGTCCTCATCGTTTTCATAGAATTCAAGGTACCTTTCATTGGTGTTCAGTATGATGAGGTTTTCAAGGGTCCTGGTTATCGCGGTGTATATGACTGCGTCAAGGTTCTCTTCCTGTCCCCATCTGTCAGGTATCCAGATTATCACACTTCTTGCTTCCCATCCCTTGAAGCTGTGTATTGTGCTTATCTTCATCCGCCCATCGGATACGAATACCCTCTTGTTACCGGCACCATTCTTCCTGAAGAGGTGGTCGGTTTTCACGTTCATTGATCTGAAGAATTCAGCAACCTTCACACCCATATCATTGGTGGGTACCAGTACAGCTATTTCTGAGTCACGAACACCCATATCCCTGAGGGAACTGTAGGCGTCATATAGTTCATCCTGCCAGTCATGGGGGTCCACGTTTCTCCACACGGCTTCACGGTTATCAAAGAGGGTTTTCTGGCTGACATCTAATTCATTATCCCCTGATCTAAGGAAACTTTGAGCAAATTTATTTGCAAATTCAGCTATCTTTGGTGATAGTCGATGAACTGTCCCAAGTTCCCTCCATTTTCCCCGGAACTTAACCTTTCCTGCGCCTGACATCTTGTCGACCCAGCTGAGCTCCCTGTCATATATGTTCTGTCTTTCGTCGCATACAAAGAACAGTTCATCCCTTTCTGTCAGGAACTGGGATAGCAGGTTGTACCATTCCCACTCAAAATCCTGGCCCTCATCAATAAGGACAGCATCAAACATGTATTCTGAAATATCATGGTCCCGGATTGACCCTATGAGACACTCGACAACCCTCTCCTGGTCAAAGGGGATTTTAAGCTCATGTATAATGTCGTAGCAGAACCCGTGGAAGTGCCTGAACGTCAGGAGGGACCAGTCAAAGTTGTAGAGGGTCCTATCCACCATCTCCCTGATATACTGCCAGAGTGTGCTGTTAAAGGTTACTATGAGTACGCGGTGCCCATCAGCAGCCAGTCGCGCTGCTCTGTGGGCTATTACCAGAGTTTTACCACTCCCAGCAGCTCCTCTGAGTCTTCTGTGTCCTGGTTGTGGCTTTACATGTCGTTCCTGCTCCTCTGTAAGCCTGATATCAGTCCTTTTCTCCCTGTGATAGCTGGGGACCATCCAGGATTCAAGCTGCGATGCCCATTCAGGTTTCATGTATTTGCTCTTACGGAACCTCAGACCGGGTATCAGGGCCTCCAGGTTTGATTTCTGAAGGCTGTCATGGCCGGCACAGGTAAGGTAACTCCCTCCAGATTTGAACTTATCCTTAACTTCCCTGCTGGATAGTCCATGAACATATACACCTGTCCGGATGATACCATAGGCGCTCCTCTCTTTATCAATCATCTCACCCATGGATGGGACCAGCTGCCGTATTATCTTCTTCTTGTAATATCCCAGTCGCCTTATTTCAGCTTCAGGGGTGCAGTTGACTTCATCAAGGATACTGTAGATCATTATCCCGACATGGGGGTTCATGATTATGAGGTCAGGGTAGGAACCGTTAAGATGAGGTTTAAAATAGATTTTCCAGTCATCAGGAAGATTATCCTGGAGGAATGTAATGAAAGATTCTTCAGCAAGGCTCAGGTTCACTTTCTCTGAAGGATTTGCCCTCCCATCACTCAAATGAAAACCCCCACCACAGTATATTCATTTACATGATTAATTCAATCCACACGATTAATAAATTTACTGTTTCCCTGAACCAAAAGTCTGGTTAATGATGGCCACCATATTATAATGCATGAAGAATCATCTTGTGGCCCACATACTGAACCGTGTGGCTGACTACATGGAACTGGCGGGAGATGAATTCAGGACAAAGGCCTACAGGAGGGCTGCAAGGACGGTTGAATTCCTCAATGAGGATATAGAGGAGGTTGCAGCCAGGGGCAGACTCCAGGAACTTCCAGGAATAGGGAGGAACATCGCCGGGAAGATAGAGGAGATCCTCTCCACGGGGTCCCTGCAGCTCCTTGAGAGACTCTCAGAGGAGTACCCGGTGGACCTTGATTCCCTCCTCTCGGTGGAGGGCGTGGGGCCAAGAACAGTTAAACTCCTCTACGAGGAACTGGGGATAAAGACCCTCGCCGACCTGGAGGAGCAGGCAAGGAGGCACCGCATCCGGAGACTGAGGGGTATGGGTGAGAAGAGGGAGGCCATGATACTCCGGAACATCGAACTTGCAAGGTCAAGGATCTCAAGAAGACCCCTGGCCTACGTTGTCCCCCTGGCATCCAGGATAAAGGCAGGGCTCCTTGAACTTGAGGGGGTTCAGAGGGTTGAGGTTGCAGGATCCATAAGGAGGGGCCGTGAGACCGTGGGTGACATTGACATCCTGGTAACAGCCACAGATCCCGAGGCTGTCATGGACCACTTCACATCCATGGATGAAGTCGAGGAGGTTGTGGTTAGGGGTCCAAGGAAATCCACCGTGAGGCTCAGGGAGGGCCTCGACTGTGACCTCAGGGTCTTCGATGATGAGGTCTTCGGTTCAGCCCTCCTCTACTTCACAGGGTCCTGGGAGTTCAACGTGGAGCTAAGGAGGAGGGCGATATCATCCTCAATGAAGCTGAGCGAATACGGCCTCTTCAGGGGTGATGAGAGGGTGGCCGGGAGAACCGAGGCCGGGGTCCTGGAGGCACTTGGCCTGAGCTACATTGAACCCGAGCTCAGGGAGAACCGTGGCGAGGTGGAGGCTGCGGCCAGGGATGAACTCCCTGAACTTGTAACACCTCTGGATATAAGGGGGGACCTCCACATGCACAGCCTCTTCAGTGACGGGATCGATTCGATGGAGCAGATGGCAGAGTACGCCTCGGTACTCGGGAGGGAGTACATAGCCATCACAGACCATGCAAGATACATCGATGACCCCGACGCCTACTTCAGGGCGGCTGAGAGGATTGAGGAGATCGATGTCCTGGCGGGTGTTGAGGTCAGCATCCTGCATGATGGTAACCTTGAGGTCCCTGACGGGGCTCTGAAGAACTTTGACCTTGTCATAGCGAGCATCCATGATCCCGGCAACCTGACAGAGAGGCTCCTTGCTGCAATGGACCATGACCCTGTGAGTATCATAGGCCACCCCACGGGGAGGGTGCTGGGCTCACCCGAGCCCGTCGTTGATATTGAGAGGGTGATTGAGGGGGCTGCTGAGGCGGGTGTGGCCCTTGAGGTTAACTCCAACCCCCTCAGAATTGACCTGAGGGATACGCATGTTAAGATGGCAGTTGATATGGGCTGTAAAATCGCGATCAACAGTGACGCCCACTCCCGTGGGGCCCTGGAGAACATCAGCTGGGGTGTCATCACCGCCAGGCGTGGCTGGGCAGAGGCAGGGGACGTGCTTAACACCATGGGATTAAGGGGATTCATGAAATGGCTCAGGAGATGATGCTTAAGCTTCGGGACAGAACTTAATCAGGAGCTGGCCAATCCCTGAGCCCTGTAATGTTTCAGGTTTAAATAGGATGGGGGAATAGTTGATGGAGCATGTTTTAAGTTCCGGGGGTGGCTGGCAGTGACTTCGATTCTTATAGTCGAGGATGAGGCACTCATTGCAGCTGACCTCAGGACACGCCTTGAGAGGATGGGCTATGAGGTGGTTGGAGCTGCCGGTGACGGGAGAGAGGCTCTGAAACTCATAGCTGAGAAGAGGCCAGACCTTGTCCTCATGGATGATGGTACCGGTTGTTTTTCTCACAGCATACTCTGACCCGGAAACCATAGGGAGGGCGCGTAGGGCAGGCGCCTATGGCTACCTCCTCAAACCCTACGATGACCGGAAACTCAGGGCAGCGGTTGAAACGGCCCTCAGGAGGTACCGGGCCGATGTCAGGGACATCCTCAAGGTCCATGAAACTGCAGTGAGGGGACCGGTGCCGGGTGTTTTAATCGTGGAGGACGAGGCCATCATAGCAGCGGATCTCAAGCAGAAACTTGAAAATGCAGGTTTCAGGGTCCTTGGTGTCCACGATACTGGTGAGGGCGCCATTGCAGCTGCATCGGAGCTTGAACCGGATGTTGTGATAATGGACGTATACATCAGGGGTGAGATGGATGGTATCAAGGCTGCAGAGAGGATACAGGAAAGATACGGGATCCCTGTGATATACCTGACCGCCTACTCGGATGATGCGACCCTATCAAGGATCCTTGAGAGTGAACCCTATGGCTACCTCCTCAAACCCTTAAACACCGAGCAGCTGCAGGCCGAGATCGAGGTTGTTCTTGAAAATCTCAGGACCACAGAGGATTACTCAAGGAGGGTGAGGGAGGTCCTTGTAACCAAGGCCGAGGAGATGAAGATAGAAAAGACAGGAATCTTCTTTGTATCATCAGTTATAACTGCTCTTGCAGTCTATGGCTTCATCACAGGGAGCATGACCTGGCTCATGTACACCCTCTTCATACCGACGGTCTACAGCCTCATGCACCTTGCCTTCAGCTTCGGGGAGCCTGAGAAACCCTCATCATCTGCTATGCCAATGGTGAGTATAATAGTCCCTGCCAATAATGAGGAGAACACCATAGAAGGCTGTGTTGAGACACTGTCAGCCCTGGACTACCATGTAAATGGTGAGAGGAACTATGAGATAATAGTTGTTAATGATGGCTCCACAGACAGGACCGGTGAGATACTGGAGGGGCTCCTCAGGAAGCACCGGCACCTCAAGGCTGTAACAAGGAAAGCCCCCTTCGCCTTCAACGGAAGGGTTATGCCCTCAATGATGGTATCACCCTTGCCGAGGGGGATATTATAGCGGTCTTCGATGCTGATGCAAGGGTTGAACCTGACTTTCTCAGGAAGATGGTGCCCTACCTTGATGGTGAGGATGTTGCAGGGGTGCAGTCCCGTGTGAGGATGTACAATGCAGATGAGAACCTCCTCACAAAGATGCAGGATATTGAATTCGCCCTGTTCGGTAACCTCATCATGAGGTCAAGGATGAAGATGGGTGTACCGGCCTTCCTGGGGGGTAACGGGCAGCTGGTTAAGAGGAGGGCTGTTGAGGAGATCGGTGGCTGGGATGGCTACGCGGTTACAGAGGACCTCAACCTCAGTGTTAAGCTGATGCTAAGGGGCTATGATGTGAAGTTCTCATCCGAAGCAGAGGTCTTCCAGGAGGCGGTGGGTGACTGGCCAGCCTTCTTCAGGCAGAGGACCCGCTGGCTCATAGGGAACCTGGAGACCCTCTTCGTATACCTCGCCCCCCTCATTGACGCTCCCATAACACTCCACAGGAAACTTGACTCCCTGTTCTACCTCTTCTCAATGCTATTCATAGGCTTTGTGATGCTGGGATACGTTGTATTCATCCTTAACCTCGCAGGCTTCACCCTGAGGATGAACGCACCCTTCATAATAGGCATCATATCCACCATAGCATTTTTCCCCCTTGTAATAACAGGTATACGGCGGGACGGGTACAGTCTGCCACGGACGCTGATCCTATCCATTGAATACTGGGCCTACTGCCTCTACCTTCTACCCCTTTTCATCGTTGCAGCGGTCCATATGATCCGGCGCCGGGAGCGGAGGTGGGCCAAGACATTTCACACGGGATAATGATGATTGCTGGTGCTTCGTTAAGTTCCAAAAAATCTGAGGCCCTTCAGCGGCGCAGCCTTTTAAATCCGAATATCAGATAGAGGGGTGCCCCTGAAAGGATCAGGAGGAGTCCCCAGGCAGTGGTGGATGGTGTGGTGTTCATGAGGAGGTAGATGCAGACCAGTACACCCAGAACACTCTTAAGGGGGATGCCTGAACCATCCCTCCTCCTCAGGATGGCCAGTGAGATGCATGTCACAGCGTAGGGGAGGAGCAGGGTAACCACAGAGAGCTCGATGAGGCCCGAAACGGTGCCTGTAAGTGCCGCTAAGAGGGCTGTGAGGTTCTGGACCAGGATGCTCATGTGTGGGGTGCCGAACCTCCTGTGGACCCTGGAGAGGAAGCCCGGGAGGAACCCATCCTCTGACATGGCAAAGAGAAGCCTTGCAGTTGTGAGCATACCTGCCTCCTCTGAACCGGCAATGGAGAACACAGCACCCGCTGTGAGTATGAGGGCCCCGATGCCCCCCATGAGGCTGTAACCGGCCACCGTGAGGGGCGCGGTTGAGGATGCAAGGACCCTCCAGGGTACAAGGCCAAGGATAACAGCGTTGGTGAGGATGTAGAATAGGGTGACAAAGATCATCCCCAGTGTTATGGAGAGGGGTATTGTCCTCTCAGGGTCCCTGACCTCATCCGCGGGGACTGTCACAAGCTCAAAGCCAACATAGGCCCAGAATACCAGGACAGTCACAGTACCCAGGGCCCCGAGGCCCATGGGTGCAGCTGGAGTGTAATTTGATACCAGGAGCCCGGGGTTCAGTGCAAGGTGTATGGCGCCCAGGACCGCGAAGAGGAGCACCGGGGCGACCTTTAGGATTGTGAGGATATCGTTGACCTTACCGGCCCTCCCGACCCCTGCAATGTTTATGATGGTGAGTGAGAGGATGAAGAGGACCTTTATCACGGCCTCAGCAGGGGGGTCAAGGGGGATGAAGTATTCAAGGTAGTAGATGAAGGCAAGGGGGAAAACAGCTATGGCAACCCATGATGAGACCCAGAGGGACCAGCCGGTGATGAAACCCGTGAACCTCCCGAGGGCCTCGCCTGCATAGACGTAGGGGCCCCCTGTCCTGGGGAGCATGGCTGAGGCCTCAGAGAATACAAGGGCGATTATGAGGGCCATGAGTCCGGCGAGCAGCCAGGCGAGTATCGATGCCGGGCCAAGGCTACCGGCGCCATAGGCAGCCACTATGTATATGTCGGCCCCCACGATGGTCCCCACCACCAGGTTCACCGCGTCGAAGAGACCGAGTTCCCTCCTCAGATTGGGTTTCATGGATTTAATAAGTTAGTTGGTTGGATTTAATCTTTCCCTCAATTTAGATGTGATTATTATCTACTCTCTAACTGCTTAGGAATTTGAGATAGTCTATAGAGGATATATAACATCCACCGTCCTGTTTTTTTCATCCCTCACCACAAACTTTCCGTTCTCATCATAGATGTTGATCCTCTGGTGGGTCTCCCTGAAGCCGGGGGGAGGGCCGTAGTGACCGCTGGAGACCCTCCTCCCTGTCATCCAGGCCACCTTATCTGCAATGGAACTGGAGGCCCATACCACCTCATCCGGGCCCGTATGGGTTTCAATGTACTCCTTGAGGGGGTGGTAATGGTTCTCAAAGGGTATAACAGTATCTGACCACCTCATATCCGTGAGTAGCAGCTGCTCCGTGAATACTGTGGCTGATGAGATTATCAGGACCACTGTAACCAGCTTCACAACCCCTGATGAATTTTCAAGCATCCTTGAGCCTGCATAACCCCCCACAACTGCCAGGGGAAGGGCCACGTACTGCAGACCCCGTGATATGTCGTCGAAGAGGAATTCGGCTGCAAGCACCACGACCATGTAGACCAGGAGGGGCCGGAACTCCCTCCTTTCCCTCACAAGGTAGAGGCCAGGGATTCCGAAGTAGAGGAGTACCATGAATACCAGCCAGGTGACGCTGAGGTACCCGCCGGTGGAGGCCTCCTGGGGTGCCCCCCTGAAGCTGAGGAAGTAGGCCCACCAGAGTATCAGTGAGGGCAGAAGTGCAGCAATCACCCTGAGGTTCCTCCTGATGCCATCCGCCATCACAGCCGGCACCACCGTTATGAGGGCTATGAAGTGGGTCCAGAGCGCCAGGGTCCCTGTCACCGCTGCAGACAGCCGGTCCTCCCCCAGGAGGTACACCGTCAGGACCACCAGGACAGGGATGTAGGCTGCGGGCATTATAACAGAGAGGGTGTCTGGGCGGGGGGATGCAAGTACCAGTGCCCCTGCTATCAGCCCCGCCTGCCTACCATACCACCTTGAGGCCACCCAGGATGCCGTGAATACGGTGACAAGTATCTGGGCCATGCACATGATGGAGTGGGCGAACCTCAGACCACCATACATCCAGAGACCTGCAATAACTGCCTGGATGAGCGGAGGGTGGCCCAGGGGTCGCCCCTGAGGGTAATAGACCAGGTAGTCCCAGAACAGCCCCTGGATGGGGTCCATGAGTATCTCCCTCGCCCTCACAAGGTGGAAGTCCAGGTCGCCGTGGGTGGGGAAAAGGTAGTATGGTTTGAGGATGAGGAGAAATGCCACGATTATCACGGGGATGAAGGGCACAATCCCTTCTGGAATTCGCTCCTGGAGACGGTTGATGATCCCCTTTCCCGTGGATGGGACATCATCAGCTCTTCTGGATTCCATGGTAACCTTATTATAACAAGCTGCAATAAAAATAATTATGGTGTTATTATGGTTACGAGTGAAGAGATGAAGAGGAGACTCGCTGAGAAAAAGGGTATGAGGCCTGGAACGGTGAGATCTGAGCCCGAGAAAGCTGAGAAGTTCTGTCCAAACTGTGGCAAGGAGTATGGAGCTGACTCCAACTTCTGCGACGAGTGCCGTACAAGGCTGGAAGGAACCAAAGGGAAAAACCTGCGGTGGTTGAAGAACACCGGGACGTTATATACGTCACAAGCAACTATGTCCCTGGCTACAGGGCCGTTGAAGTCCTTGGATTTGTATATGGACTTACAGTGAGGAGCAGACGTCTTGGGGGTCAGATAGACCGGTTTAAGTCAATCCTGGGTGGTGAAATCAAGGAGTACGTCACCATGATGGAGCACTCCAGACAGGAGGCCCTTGAAAGGATGCTGGATCATGCCCGTGAGCTGGGTGCCAATGCGGTTATCAGCGTGAGATTTGATTCAGACTCAATCTCCGATATAATGCAGGAGATCCTGGCCTACGGGACAGCTGTTATAGTTGAACCGGAGGAATGATGCCCCACTAGAGCAGAGACCATGGCAGTGCCCCGACTGAGGCCCTTCACCAGAAAAACCACAAACTATTTATAACATTTATTTTCTATTCAATATTAAACATTCACATGGGGGATTTTTTATTGGATGTTCTTGATAAGATTGCACAGACCCTGGAGGGGATTGTCAGAGCGGATGTGGGAAGACCCTACTTTAAATCATCAGAATACAGGGTCCATGACTTCACCGCAGACGGCTTCATACCCCTTCAGGAGGGAGAGAAGAGACTCATGGCCTTCATAGATGGGGGTAACAGCCCCATAGTGGAGGGACCGGCAATATCAGTCCAGATCAACAGGGTCGCCCTGGGCCTCTTCAGGGGAGAGCAGAGGATCCAGCCAGATATGCCAGCAAGGATCGAGTTCTTCTCGGTCATGAAGTTCCATCCAGAGGATGGGACATACAGGTTCCAGCTTCACCCCCTCAGGGAGGAGTACCGGGAATTCCTTCCAGATGAGGATAACCTCCAGCTGGAGCTTAAAGATGCAGAGCGGGCTGAGGAGTCAGACCTCAAGGGTCTCCCAAGAAAATTTGCGGATTGGACCATGGCCACAGGAGCCCTCAATGAACTCGATGATGGGGACATCCTTGTCAGGGACGGGTCACTCCGGGCATCATTCGAGAGGGAGAAAGGTTACATCAGGAGACTGGGGGATGAGGCCATGGATATCCACGTGGCTGGACTCTCAAAGACATGCACCCTCTACACAACCACATCGATGTCACTCCTCGCTGCTGTGGGGAGACTCGCCGCAGACTGTAACATGGAGGGTGGCTGGTGCTACCACCCCGTGGCCGTCACCACCGACAGGCTGACCACCATCACTGCAGTTAAACTGAACCCGGCCGGCAGGATATTCAGGATGGACATCCTCGGCGAGTGCGGGAAGGATGAGGCAATGGAGGTCGCATCAACCCTATCCCTCAATGCAAGGGACGCATGCTTCCCTGGCTACCCCTACGGCCTGGTTGATGTGGACATGAGGGCCAGGGTCTCAGGGGATGAGGTGGAGATATACAGGAGGAGACTCCTATCGCAGATCAGGGACCGGAAGGTCCTTGAGGCTATAAGGGATGAGATGAATACCCTCAACTACCATGATGAACTGAACAGGTATGCAGGTGAGGATTGATGGAAACTGCAGGGCAGATAATAGGCGGCGAAACAGCCGCGGTACTTATAAGACAGAAGGCAGGTGAACCAATAGAACTCGGTGACCTGCTGGTTGCAGAGGGCGAGGGCTACACAATACTCCAGGTCAAGGACCTCAGGTACAGCTCCCAGATACCCCAGGGCATGAGGGAGCTGGCCTCGGGATTCAACCTTGAGGGATACGGCAGGGAGGTGGAGCTCCTCGAACCTGAGCTGAGGAACTACATCATTGCAGAGGCCCGCCCCATACTCCATGTGCGGGATGGCCAGCCAATGATACCCAAACGCCTCCCCAGATTCTTCAGGGAGGTGAGGAGGATCCGGGAGGGTGACCTTGACTTCCTGGAGAGGCCCGGCAACCCGGTCTTCCTGGGGAACGTGAGGAGCGGGTCAAAGGTCCTGGATACACCGGTCTACGTCGATGCAGTTGACGCCATAACCCACCACATCCTCATACCTGCAACCACAGGGAGGGGTAAGAGTAACCTTGTGAAGGTGATGCTCTGGAGCCTCGCAGAGATGGACAGGGTGGGCATTCTAGTCCTGGACCCACACGATGAGTACTACGGGAGGAACGAGGCCGGCCTCGGGAGGCACCCCTCAGATAATGTGGTCTACTACTCCCCTGATGCACCTGTGGGCGGGAACACCCTCACCATAAACCTCAGATCACTCCGCCCCGAGCACTTTGAGGGTATAATACCATTCACACAGGCACAGGAACAGGCGATTGCAAGGTACTACAATGAATACGGGGATGGATGGATCCTGAAGATCGTGGAAGGGGAGGAACTCCCCGGTGTACAGCCGGTGACACTCAATGTGCTGCGGAGGATCTTTGACGTCATCCTCGGAGTGCACCTTGATGACGGCAAAATAAAGTCACGTGGAGGAGTCTTCAGGGAGCGTGGTGGTGAGTCAACCATAAAGGACATTGCAGCCAGCCTTGAGGATGGAAAGAATCGTTGTGGTGGACACCTCAAGGCTCATGGGAGAGGCTGAGCTCCTGGTGGGCAGTGTCATCTCAGCCGAGATCTTCAGGAGGTACCAGCAGTACAAGGCCACAGGGGAACTCAGACGAAAACCGGTCATAGGGATAGTCATAGAGGAGGCCCCCCGCGTCCTTGGAAAGGAGGTCATTGAGAGGCAGGGAAACAACATCTACAGCACCATAGCCAGGGAGGGGCGTAAATTCAACATAGGCCTCATTGCAATAACCCAGCTCGTCAGCCTGATACCCAGGACGGTCCTTGCCAACATGAACACCAAGATAATCCTGGGAAATGAGATGGCCCAGGAGAGGGCCGAGATAATAGGAAGTGCCTCACAGGACCTTTCAGCTGATAACAGGACAATAGCAAGTCTGGATAAGGGTGAGGCCATAGTGAGCAGCATATTCACAAAGTTCGCAGTCCCTGTGAAGATACCCCTCTTTGAGGAGTTCATTGAATCGGCGGGGCTGGAATCAGAGGATACTGATGATGATATGATTGAGTTTTATCGGGTAGGTTTGAGCATGTACAGATTCGCACACCTCTCAGACTGCCACCTGGGGGCCCAGAAACACCCGGACCTCAGGGAACTTGAATTTGAGGCCTTCAGGATGGCCCTGGACGATGCACTTCAGAAGGATGTTGACTTCATGATAATAGCAGGGGACCTCTTCCACTCCAACATCCCCAACATGGAGACTGTCAAGAGGGCCACCCTTGAACTCAGGAGGGTAAGGGAGGCGGGGGTCCCCATATACGTCAACTATGGGAGCCACGACTACAGTCCATCCAGCACATCCATGATAGACATCCTTGAAAGTGCCGGGGTGATAGATAAGGTCGTACGTCCCATCCCTGGTAAGAAGCTTGGACTTGAGTTCACGGTGGATGAGAAGACCGGTGCAAAGATCACAGGACTATCAGGCAGATCAAGGACCCTTGAGGCTGAATACTTCATGAAGCTTGACAGGGAGGCCCTTGAGGCCGAGGACGGATTCAGGATATTCCTATTCCACAGTGCCATAACCCAGTTCAAACCGGTTGACCTTGCAGATATGGAATCGGTGGACCTCAACCTCTTCCCCAGGGGCTTCGAGTACTACGCAGGTGGCCACGTACACCGGAAGGGGTGTTATATTGAGGAGGGCTACGGTCCCATAGTGTACCCGGGGACACTCTTTGGTTCATACGCCGGTGACCTCGAGGAGAACGCCAGGGGCGAGACCAGGGGGTACTACCTGGTCGAATTCACTGATAGGGCCAGGGAACCTGAATTCCGGGAGATAAGGCCCGCTGAATTCGAGTACATTGAATGTGATGTCACAGGTAAGAACTCCCAGGACGCATACCACCAGATAGGGCGGGAGATAGCAGGTCATGATGTTACCGGGAAGGTTGTGATGCTCAAGATCCGTGGTGAGCTGAGCTCAGGAAGGACATCTGACATAGATTCAGCGAGTATAAGGGAAAAACTTGAGTCGATGGGGGCCCGTGTTGTCCAGATAAACAGGTATGGCCTCAGCACCCGTGAGATCCAGAAGGTGAGGGTGGTGGAGAGTGACGTGCCCCGGCTGGAGAGGAGGATCTTCAGGGAGAAACTTGCAGGACTGGACATCAGGAACAGGAGGCTCATGGAGGAGGGGGATTCCATTGCGGTTGAACTCCTCAGAAGACTTGAGAATGAGAAGGCTCCCGGTGAGAACAAAAGCGAATATGAGAAGAGAATCATCGAGGATGCCGGGGATGTCCTGGGTCTTGATCTGGGGGGTGATGGTACTTGATCATCAGATCCCTTGAACTTAAGAACATAAGGAGCTATGAGTCTGGAAGGGTTGAGTTTGATGATGGAGTGACCCTCTTCGAGGGAGATATAGGTTCAGGAAAGACAACCCTGCTCCTTGCAGTGGAATTCGCCCTTTTCGGTCTGGGTGACCAGAGGGGTGACAGCCTCCTGAGGGCCACATCAAATTCAGGTTCAGTCAAACTCACATTCACCGTTGATGGAGAGGAGTACACGGTTTACAGGGAACTCAAAAGGGGATCATCGGGGGTTCAGCAGGGCGAACTCTACATCAGAAAACAGGGGGTGGTGAAGAAACTCTCTGCAAAGGAACTGAAGGCCGAGGTACTTGAGATCCTAGGGTACAGGGAGCCCCTTAATCCAAGGGCCAGGAGCAGGATATACCGTTATGCTGTCTTCACACCACAGGAGCAGATGAAGAGCATAATCGAGGCCCCGAAGAATGACCGGCTTGAAAGGCTCAGGAAGGCCTTTGACCTTGAAAAGTACAGCAGGGCGGCTGATAATGCAAATCTGGTTTCCAGGAGAATAAGGAGAGAATCAGAGAGCCTAGAAGACAGGTCCTATGATCTTGAAGATAAGAAGAGGGAACTTGAAGGACTCCTGGGGGAGAAGGAGAAACTGGAATCAGAGAAGAAGCAGCTTGACAGTGATATTGAAGGAATCGAGGCAGAGATAGCTAAACTGAAATCAGAGATGGAAGTTCTTCAGAGAGAGAAAAACCGGATTGAGAGTGCTGAAAGGGAAATAGAATCGCTTCAAAATGAAATAGAAACCCTCAGATCATCCTCAGAGAGACTCATGGAAAGGAACAGGAGTATAGAGGAGGAATACCGGAGATCCCTTGATGAACTTCAGAAATGCAGTGATATCAGGGAAAAGCTTCAGGAGGAACTGAATTCACTGGGAGAAAGGATCAGTGCCCTTGAGCTGAAAAGGGAATCCCTCATGGATGACTCCCGGAGGTTCAGGGAGGCTTCAATCCAATACAGAAACCTTGTCAGTGAACTTGAAAATCTTATTAAGACAGGAAGGGATTTAGAGGATGAAATATCCGGGCTTGAGGATTATACTGACAGGATAAAATCAAAAATAGAGAGTATGGAGTCCATTGAGGACCCGGGATACACGGAGGATGAAGTTGAAGCCGGGATAAGAAAACTTGAGGTTGAGGTGTCGGATCTCCAGCAGGAACTCGGGGGGATACATGGAAAGATAGAGGACTATGAGTCCATCGGAAGGAGGGGCGTATGTCCAACATGTGACCAGGAGGTTAATCCAGACTACATAAATGATAAACTCAGCAGTGCCCGTGAAAGAAAAGGATCGGTTGAATCAAGGATAGCAGATCTCAGAAATGAAATCATGAATAAGAATGAACTCATGAAGCGCATCGCAGAGTATAAAAGGTCACGGGAGGAACTGAGGTTACTCAGGGAGGACCTTGAAAAACGGATTAAGGAATGCCACAGAAGACGCGAAAGTCTTGATAATATCAGAGAAAGGATCCGGCAGATTGAGGAGGGTAAAGCTGAGAGTGAGAAGCTCATTGAAGAACTGAAGGATGCGGAATCTGACTTCAATAAGGTGGAGCATGAACTGAAATCCCTCCGTGAAATGGAATCAGGATACTCCAGTAAACTTGCAGCAGCATCCGGGAGGATGGATCAGCTCAGGACCAGGATCACTGAACTCAACCCTGAAACCAGCAGGGAATACAGAGATAACCTAAAGAAAATTGATGAAAATGAGAGTAACATCGCTGAAAAGAGAGCTAAAATCAGGGAAAATGAAGAGGCACTCAAAAACAGGGATGAAGTTGAGTCCAGTATACATGATCTAACCCAGAGTATCTGTGAAATGGAAAATCTTCGGGATGAAAAAAGAGACAGAAGGGCTGCAGTTGAAGGAAAAATCGAGGAGAAGCAGAGACAGATTGGTAACCTTGAGTCTGAAATTGCTAAAAAGAGAGAACTCAGGAAACGTGCCCGGGAACTGGGGAACTATGTGACCTGGCTCAATGAATACTTCATCCCTGCAATGGATGACATCGAGACCCACGTGATGGCACAGATAAACCATGAGTTCAATGAGAGATTCCAGAAATGGTTCAGGGTCCTGGTGGATGACCCCGGTAAATCCGTGAGGATCGATGAGGACTTCACACCCATCGTTGAGCAGGACGGCTATGAGCAGAACCTTGAATACCTCAGTGGTGGTGAAAGGACCAGCATAGCCCTTGCATACAGGCTTGCACTGAACATGGTGGTCCAGCGTCTCACCGATGTGAGGTCGGACATACTTATACTGGACGAACCCACCGATGGATTCAGCAAGGAGCAGCTCTACAAGCTCAGGGACATCTTCGATGAACTTGAATCCAGACAGATAATCCTGGTATCCCATGAGGAGGAACTTGAAAACCTTGCAGACCATATCTACAGGGTTGAAAAGTCTGACGGCACATCCATCATAGAAAAGACCGGCTGAGCTTTCAGTACCATTAAAATAATTCTATTTTTAATTTTGAGGATTTAAAACGGGTTTTAAGGTTATTTAAACCATCAGAAGAATTCTAAATTCAAATTTCAAGTATGGCCTTGTTTTTAACCCATTAAACCTTCTGGATCTTCTTTTAACACGAATGGGGCATTTGAATGGCTCTTTATAGCGGATTTGTCTTATGCACTGCTTTTCTATTGGCCAGTGCTTTTTGTCCCAAACCTTAAATGGGATTCCCTAAGGACCCATCTCATTAAATAACGTGTCATGGATTCTCAAAGAGTATTCAGATATTAGAAAAGGATTCTGGTGGCTTTTTTTGATTAAAGAAGCTCAGAGAGCTTTTATTTTATGGAAACATTTATATACCATGATGATGTAACCATTGACTCAGTGTCCTTAGTGACCTTAGGGTTAGTATTGGACATTGGAGGCGATAAAATTACGCGATTCAAAGCAGTCACAGTGCTCTTTGCACTGATGTTCACTGTGGGTTCAGTGCCCATCAGTGAGGCAGTAAATACTGGAACAGAAAACGCAAAAATAGTAACAAAAACTGAAAATATAAAGGCCGAACCTGTAAAGGTTGACGCCGCATACAAGTACAAGAAGTACAAGAAGTACAAGAAGTACAAGAAGTACAAGAAGTACAAGAAGACCTACAGAAAGAAGGTCAGGGCGACATACCGTACCAGTGTGAAGAAGAGGTACTCAAAGAAGTACTACAAGAAGAAGCGGGTGCGGGCCGCCTACAGAACCAGCACATACCGCTATGATCCTAACATAGGGGACTGCTGGGCCATGAGTGAATATTTATACAGGAAACTCACATCAGCCGGGAAGAAGGTGCGTATAATACAGTACGCCACAAGCATGTCACCACGTCACCGCACTGTACAGGTGTACAGTGGAGGGCGCTGGGTTGACTACAGCTACAGTGGCTACAACAAGATATACCACCCGACCTCAAGGAAGCCCGGCATGTTTGTGGTTAAGTCATCGGCCTGAAAATGGCCACCCTAACCCTAACCTTTTCTTTTTTTTTGAATTCCCATCAGTCAAGCAGGCAACCTTATTGATACCAGGAGTTAATACCAGGAGTTATTATCCTCTGAATATTGTGATCATTTTTATGGACCTGTTATCAGCTGAGGTACCTGAATAATGATGGTTCTGCAGGCCTTGCAGAGGATGCGTAGACAGCTTCAGCCTGATCGTAGCTACTACTTAACGAATTAGATCACATCCAGGGCATCCTCGAGAGCATCCCTTATGCAGTGGGGGTTCCAGCCGACGACCTCGGAACTCACTGCTTCCAGTTCAGGGGGTACATTCTCAAGGCCGTAGGGTCTCACGGTTATTATGGGCTTTGATGATTTACGTGCAAGATCCACAGCACCCAGTATCTCATCCCTCCGGGTGCCCCATAGACCCGCAAGTACTATGACCGCATCGGCATCCTCAGGGGTTGCAGGTCTCCACTCGAGGCCCGACTGTTCGAGCCTCTCCAGAAACACCCTGTAATCCTCAACCTCACCCTCAGTTATGTAGAGCCTGATTTCAGCTGTCACTCTATCACCCTATTAAATAAAATACATCAGTTTGACTGAAGCTACACCATCCTCTTTGATTCAATGAGACGCTTCAGTTTATCAGGGTCATGGCTCCGCCTCCAGAGGGGAGTGGCATCCCCATGGTATACACTGAGATTTTCCTCGAAGGTCCTCTCACCCTCAACTCTGTATATGACACCCAGTGGAAACCTACCCCCACCGTATCCCTCAAGGGATTTCTCAAGGGCCAGCAACCTGTCTGCAGGATCATGATCGGTGTAGTATGTGTGTTCCCGGAACCACTGGAAGGTGTTAACACGGTTGAAGGTCACACAGGGCTGGAATATATCCACGAGGGCATAACCATGATGGCTGATAGCCTCGACCAGTATGTCACGCGTCCTCTCAACATCCCCTGAGAAGGCCCTTGCAACGAAGGTGGCCCCCAGGGCAACCGCCACGGCTAATGGGTTGAATGGTTCCTCAAAGACCCCCTGAACCTGCACAGGAGTCCTGAAGCCGGGCTGACTTGTGGGGGACGCCTGGCCCTTGGTGAGACCGTAGACCATGTTGCCATGAACGATGGTGGTTATGTCCGGGTTCCTCCGGATGTTATGGATGAGGTGGTTTCCGCCCTCACCGTACATGCAGCCGTCACCGCTCACATCGATGACTGTGAGCTGGGGGTTCGTGGCCTTGATGGCCACTGCAGCAGGGAGGGATCTGCCATGAAGTCCATTGAAGTGGTTGCACTTCAGGTACTGGGGGAGCTTCCCTGCCTGGCCTATCCCCGAGACAAGGACAAGCCTCTCAGGGAGTATATCCAGGTCTGCAAGGGCCATCTTGAGGGCCCTCAGGATGGAGAAGTTACCGCATCCTGGACACCATGCAATTTCAACATTCATGTCATAATCCTCTGGCCTCATAGGAGAACCTCCTCGATGAATCCGGCAACCCCCTCAACGCTGAAGGGCATGCCATCGTACCTCCTGAACCTTTCATCGGCCTCAAATCCCTCAAGCTTGAGGAGGTCCGCGAACTGTCCGCGGTAATTGTTCTCAACCACAGCGGTCCTGTCGAATGATTCCAGGAGCTCCAGGGTGTCATGGGGGAGGGGGTAGACCTGGCTGAAGTGCACCATGCTCACATCTGCACCGGATGACTCGATGGCCTCCCGTACCAGCCAGTAGGTGGAACCCCAGCATATCAGTGCAGAGGAGTTATCACCGTACACCTCAGGCTTCAGGGTGTCATCCTTCAGCATCTCAAGGCGCAGGTTCCTCTTCTCAACCATCCTCCTCCTCACATCAAGGTCCTCTGTTATCAGGCCCTCCTCATCGTGCTCATCTGAGTCCACCCGTACCGTCCCGGACCCGTAGCCTGGAATACCCCTGGGTGATATACCATCAGCTGTGAACTCGAATCTCCTGTAACCCTCCCATGTCCGGGTGATATGGTAAGAGGGTTCCTCACCGATCTGGGGTGAGGGTAGGTCGTAGTAGAGGTCTGCCAGGTACTGGTCTGAGAGCAGAAATACAGGTATCTGGTACCTGTCTGCCAGGTTGAAGGCATGGGCCGCGATTTCAGGGGCATCCTCGAGTTTCCCTGGAGCCAGAATTGCCCTTGGGAACTCACCGGGGCCTGCGTAGAGGGCGAGGTTCAGGTCCTCCTGGGCTGTCCTGGTGGGAAGACCAACAGCCGGCCCCGGCCTCTGGCCTATGTATATAACCACAGGTGTTTCTATCATACCTGCAAGGCCAACGGCCTCCTCCATGAGGGCAAATCCGCTACCTGAGGTTGCGACAAGGGACCGTGCACCCGCATAGGAGGCCCCCAGGCACATGTTGATGGCTGCAATCTCATCCTCTGCCTGCTCGAATACCATGTCGAATTCAGCGGCGTTCTCTGATATGAATACCTGGAGTGGAGTTGATGGTGTCATGGGGTATGATGACATGAAGCGGCAGCCCCCGGCGATGCACCCTATGCCAACGGCTTCTGTCCCGTTGAGGACAACGTGTTCCCTCACCGATGGCTGGGGTTCAATGCTGATCTCAAGGTGCTCCCTGAGTTCATCACCCAGTTCATAGCCCTTCCTCCCGGCCCTGAGGTCGGCCTCTACTATGTCAGGGCCCTTGCGTTCGAATAGGGACCGCACGGCTTCATCGAATGTTTCCTCTCTGACACCGAAGAGGTTTGCGGCTGCACCCGCTGCAACGACATTGGCGAATATCCTGCCCCCCAGCTTCTCTGCCTCCCCCATTATCGGGAGGCTGATGGCGCCCTCCTCATGGAACTCCTCATCTGCAATGACCAGTGTATCCTTCACACGGCCATCCATGTGTTCCACTGCACCGGGGCTCAGTGCAAACAGCACATCCACCCTTTCTATGAAGGCCCGGACCGGTGTGGATGATACCCTTATCAGTGTGGAGTTCTCCCCTCCACGCACACGGGACATGTACTCCTTGCAGGAGAATATGTGGTAGCCGGTGGCCTTGAAGGCCTTATGAGGAGGGCCTCGACGGTCTGTATGCCCTGCCCTGCCTCACCGCAGAGGACGATTGAAGCATCATCATTGATCTTCACTGGATCACCTCGTTGAGAGTAGTCTCATGAGGTAGCATCTCCTCCGGGGGTTCTTCTCAAGGTACTGCTGGTGGTACTCCTCGGCCTCATAAAAGGTCCCTGCTGGTTCAATGGCTGTAACTATCCTGTCTCTGAACCTTCCAGACTCCTCAAGTCTCCTTCTTGACTCAATGGCAGCCCTTCGCTGCTCATCGCTGTGGTAGAATATGACCGAGCGGTACTGCTCTCCCACATCCGGGCCCTGCCTGTTGAGGGTCGTCGGGTCATGTATGCTCCAGAACACATCAAGGAGGTCGCTGTAACCCACAACATCAGGGTCAAAGGTTACCTCAACCACCTCTGCGTGTCCTGTAAGACCGGTGCAGACATCCTCATATGTGGGGTTCTCAAGGTGACCCCCCATGTATCCCACACGGGTTGATACAACACCATCAACCTTTCTGAAGGCGTCCTCGACCCCCCAGAAGCATCCGGCCCCGAAGGTCGCCTTCTCATATCTGCTCAAACACATCACCCCTTGAAGGTTTTCATCCTGATTCCCCGCGGCATTTAGCCATGGGTTTTCAGTTTAGGTGCTCATCCTGACACGTTTCCCCTCACCTTGACCTGGTCGCTGGTGAATTTGAAGGGTGAACCTCCACCTCCGCTTATGGAGAATGACATCAGCACGCTACCGGTGGGGTTCCTGCGGTAATCATATGGTCCGCTTATAACCCATGAGTAGCTCTGGTTGCCTATTTTCAGCGTCCACCGGCCCCTCTGCCCTATACCCTTGAGGTCATCTGTTCCGCCTTTGGGGTCTCCGACTCCTCCCTCTATGGTGAAGCTCGTACCTCCACTCATCCTTCCAAGGTTGAAGGTACGGCTTGCACCGGGCTGGAGAAGGAAGAACCTGTTACCTGGATCCCCGGATACTATGTGTCTGCTTCCGCCGCCGGTGGTGTTGTTGGCCTCATAGATGAACTTGCTCTTGGATGGACCGATATTTGTTATGGTGAGTTTAACATCAACGGCCTCGTTCCCTGAAAACCTGAAGTAGGAGCTGTATATGTAGAGAGCTGCAACGGCTATCACTATTATGGCCGCAAAAAGGAGTATGTACTCAGCACCACCCTGTCCCCTTAAATCCTTGATTATCATGTAAGATATATATTGTATGATTATTTATATAAAATTGAGGTGTGACCATGGGACCCGGCGCCGGCACAGAGACTCCAGCAATAGGCATTGATGTTCTGATAACCGTTGCAGCCGTTATAGTGGCCATTGCAGTTATAGTTGTACTGATTGTTTCCATAGGAAGGAAAAGGGGAGCCAGCGAGGATGAAAAGGCTGTGATACCAGAGGTATCCATGAATGAGGATCTAATAGCCCAGCTCAAGGAGGAGTACGGAATCTCCGATGATGAAGAAAATGAAGAGGAGCAGGGATTCTCTGATGAGAAGGATGAGAAATGATCCTTAAAGAGCAGTTAACGGTGAATCAATGAAGGTTGCGGTTCTGGGACTTGGAGCTGAGGGTTTAAAGGCTGTTGAATCCCTCAGGAGGAGGGGACACAGGGTATACGCCAGTGATATAAGGGCGGACATTGATCTGAACCTCGAGGGTGTGGACGTTGACCTGGGCTTCCATGACACCGAAAGGATAGCATCATCGGATGCTGTGGTGCTGAGCCCCTCGATCTTTGGCACGGGGCTCTGGGAGAGCTTCAGTGACAGGCTTCTCTGCAGGGTACTCAGGGGGCACAGGGTCCCTGTCACCGTTGCAGTTACAGGGACCAACGGGAAGACCACGACGGCGTCAATGATAGCACATGTACTGGAGAGTTCAGGCTGGAGGGTCCTTCTCGGTGGAAACGCCGGGGGAGGCTTTGATGGATACACAGAGGTAATCCTGAGGGCAGCTGAGGAGGAATTCGATTACATCGTGGTTGAGGTCTGCGACATGACCCTTGAATTCGCATCTGAGTGCTTCGATATTGATCTGGCCGTCATCACAAACCTCGGCGAGGACCACCTGAACTTCCATGGCTCCATGGAGAACTACAGGGAATCAGTGGCCAGCTTCCTGGAGGGCAGGGCTGTGGTGATCTCTGCAGATGAACCCCACCTGGAGGAACTAACATCAGGGGCCAGCAGTGTCATGGAGTACACCCCCTACAGGGGCGAACTCGTCCTGGAGGGGGAGTTCAACAGGCTCAACGCTGGGGCCGCTGCAGAGGCACTGGAATTCCTCGGGGTACCCTCAGAAGTCATCTCCAGGCACCTCTCAGTATTCAGACCGGTGGCTGGCCGTATAAGGTCCTTCAGTGTAAACGATGCACTGGTAGTTGCAGGTAAAACCGATAACCCCCACGCCATGAGGGCACTGCTCAGGGAATCTAATTTTGATGTCATATTCCTTGGCACACCACGAAGATCAGAGGAGTGGCGCCTGGGGATTCTTGATGAAATCGCAGAGTCTCCACCCGAAATCCTGGTACTCTTCCCGGGCCTCGATGATACAGTTGACATGGCCCTTGAGCACCTTAAGAGCCTCAGGATTCCATCAGAGATCCTGACTGTCCATGACCCGGGGGATATCCCTGAAATGGTGAGGGAGTTCTCCAGGGAGTACAGGAGGATACTTGTGGCTGGTAACGGTCAGGATGTGATAATCCGGGTCCAGGAGGAACTTGAGGGACTTGCATCCTGTCTCTAGATCACCTCTAACACTCCAGGGAGTTCATGGATTACTGAGCCAGATGCCTGACCCGGGATCTGATAGCTATATAGGATGAGAACATATCTTTATAGGTAGAGTGTCTATGGGTGGATACATATCCTCCCGGGTGAGGATCTTTAGGTAGACTGCCTCTGGTAGATATCCCACCGAATGATCCATAGGTACACCCACTACCTCGGTCAGGACGGGTGCCATCAGGTGACTCTTATTCACAGATTAATCAGGAAGGAACGCGTGTTTAATAAAAACGTTTATGGGTGCATTTAATTGATCAGGAACATGAAAGTGCTTGTGATTGGAGCTGGAAACGCAGGTAGACCCGCAGCGAGATTGCTCAACCACCTGAACAACAGGGTACTTGTGAACGACGTCAGGGAACTCCATGAACTACCCCTGAAGGCCCAGAAGAGGATAGCTGAGATGGAGGATGAGGGCGTGATGTTCAGGTTCGGGGGTCACAGCATGGAGGACATACTCTGGGCTGACGCTGTTTTCATATCACCCAACATCCCCCAGGACGCACCGGTACGTAAAATGGTAAGGGAAGCAGGGGACCTGGTCCACATAACAACCTCTGATATAGGGAGGACCCTCAATGAACTCATAGGGCTCCCAATGGTCGGAGTTGCGGGAACCGATGGGAAGACCACGACAACCAACATGATAGACCACATCCTCTCCTCACGTTACAGGACAGTATCATTCTCATCACTCCAGGATTCACTGGTGATAGAGGGCCTCGTGGAACTTGTGGTAAATGGGGATATCGACGACAGGGATCTTGCAGTGTTTGAACTCCCCCACGGGACGATAAGGATGGCTGAGGGCCTTGAACTCTCAGCAGGGGTTGTGACAAACCTCACACCGGATCACATGGACGAATTCAGTAACTACGATGAGTACATTGAGAGGAACTTCTCAATAAAGGACCTCATGGCTCCTGGCGGAGTTCTGGCACTATGTGGTGATGACCCGGTCATATCGAGCCTCCTGGACGACCTTGAAGTAGAAAATGTGGTCTATGGTGTGGGTGAGAGGAGGACCGTTGAATTCATGGGAAGGAGATTCATGCTCAGCCAGTATCCAGGTCAGGGCCTCCGATATAGAGCTGAGGGGACTTGCAGGATCCACCTTCACCCTGAATGTATCAGAGATACAGACAGCCATCTGCAGCACCTGCGGAGCCCTCAACTGCAGGAAACATGATGAGGCCGTCTCTGTGGGGCCCCTGAGGGAGAGGATAAACCTCAGGGTCCCGGGCATATTCAACATTGAAAATGCCCTCGCAGCCATAACCGTCGCACTCATACTCGGATTCGACATGGAGGATATTAAGAGGAGTATCGAGGACTTCAGGGGCATAAGGGGCAGATTTGAGTTCATAGACGAGGTTGACGGTGTCAGGGTATACATGGACGCAGCCCACAACCCCGAGAGCATGGAGAAACTCTTCGAGGGCATGGAGTTCCAGGGCAGACTCATAGTGAGCCTCGACAACCCTGACACCCTCACGGTGAGGGACAAGGAAAGGATAGGGAGGGTGCTGGCTGAGAGGGCCCACACCATCATCGTAAGTGCAAAGAACGAGACAACAGGCGTCACAGACATGGAGGCCGCCGATGAGGTGGCGTGGGGCGCCGGCGAGGAGAGGACCATAAAGACTGAGAGCGTATACGACAGCATAAGGAGGGCCCTTGAGATCGCGGAGCCAGGGGACACCATCCTTCACATAGGCCCCGGGGTTGTCAACACCTACGAAAATGTAAGGTCCGACATAGAGGAGGCCCTGAAATCCGTGGAGGACTGTGTGGTCGTCCTTGGGGGTCTGGGGAACGTCGGAGACCTGATGGCAAGAAACCTCAGGCCCGGGGCCACAGGGTCGTGGTCTCGGAATCTCCGGGAGGACACACCCCTGGCGGATGTGCTGAGGGAGGAGGGCATACACCTCGACCTCGGAGGACATGACCCTGAGATACTCAGGAGGGCGAGGACGGTGGCCATAACACCTGCCCTTGAGAATAACCGGAAGATCCTTGACCTCACAGGTGGCCTTGACGCCGACGTCATAGGTGTTGAGGACGTACTCAACATGTGCCCTGTGGATAAACCGGTGGTGGGTGTTACAGGGACAAACGGGAAAACAACAACCACTGGCATGCTCAAATCCATAATGCGGGTTGCAGGTATGAGGGTCCCGGAGCACCACCTGAACATCCAGGGAAACACTGAACTTGTACCTGCCCTCCAGGCAAGGCTGCCGGGTGACGTCGCCGTCGTTGAGATAGGTACCTTCGGCAGGAGGGGGGAGATAAGAAGCTCCGCGATGCTCTCAGGTGTCTCGGTGGGTGTTATAACAAACATATCAAGGGACCACCTCTCAGCTGGGCGGAGATTCTCTGACTACATTGAATGCAAGGGTGAAATGGTGGAGGTTGCAGAGGACCTTGTCCTGAATGCAGATGACCCCATTGTAGCCTCCCTTGCAGACGGACTCCCCCGTGAGAGGGTTGTGTTCTATGGCATACAGAGCTCTGAATCCGGTGGCGTGGTGCCTGAGGGCAGGGAGTGCCCCAAGTGCGGGAAGCCCCTCAGGTACACCAGGAGAACCATTGGGCACCTCGGCGACTACCAGTGCATCTGCGGGTACCTGAGACCCCAGCCAGATGTCATGGCCATCGAGGCATCCCCCGGGGGCTTCAAGCTCGTAATCGGTCAGGAGATGAGGGAGGTAAGGCTTGCAACCCCCGGGATATTCAATGTCTACAACGCCTTGGCGGCAGCTGCAACCGCATGGACCATGGGACTGGAAATTGATGACATAGTCCGGGGTCTGGAATCATTCAAAGGCGTCCCGGGGAGGTTCCAGGAACTCTCAGAGTCGCCCAGGATAATCCTG
This sequence comes from Methanothermobacter thermautotrophicus str. Delta H, assembly GCF_000008645.1. Classification (NCBI taxonomy): domain Archaea; kingdom Methanobacteriati; phylum Methanobacteriota; class Methanobacteria; order Methanobacteriales; family Methanobacteriaceae; genus Methanothermobacter; species Methanothermobacter thermautotrophicus. Next base: position 473,196 of record NC_000916.1, on the reverse strand, counting down.
GACTACGCCCACAACCCTGCAGGTGTCAGGGCAGTGATGCAGGACCTCAGGGGAAAGGGCAGACTCATAGTGGTCAACACCGTGGCATCTGAGAGCGGGATCGATGGGGACAGGGAGATTGCAGCGATCCTCAAGGATGCGGATGTGGTCATACCAGCATCCTACGCCGCCAGGAGGGCCTCAGACATCCTTGGAGAGAGAGCGGTCCACATAGGGTCCAGCAGGATGAGGGCCGGTGGAGGCACCCTGGGTGCCAGCAGGGAGCAGGTAGCTGAGGCCGTCAGGAAGGCCCTTGAACTTGCAGGACCTGATGACACGGTGCTCATAATAGGAGAGGGGGGATACAGGTATGCTGAGGAGTCTATCAGGTAAACACGTCATCATTTTAATAATTCTGGTTGCAGCTGCAGCGGCTGGCGGCCGGTACCTTGAGGGAACGGTTGAACCCCAGAACCCTGTGGAGATAGCGGCCCTGCCCTGGGCAGTACAGTACTTGAGGGCCAGGACGTCATCGACGAGTCCAGGGTGAGGAGCGTGCCCATCATGCTGCACCCTGACTACATCCTTGACGAATTCAACTACTTCAACCCATCAAACCTCCTCCAGGCCGTGCTGACAGGAGCCGTTCATGTCCCCATATCCGAGATGACAGAGGGTGTGGATGCAAGTGGCAGGTCCGCCGTCAGCGGTCCGGGGTCCCTCAGGGTGCAGGGGGAGAGGCTCGTGGTGGAGGAGCCCCCCACCTTCCTCTGGGCCTACAAGACACCCTACACCTACGGGGTTAAAAGGAAGGATGGTGTGGAGATAGTTGAAAATGGAAAAAGGGTCCGTTTTGTACCGGCAGGGAGCATAAGCAACAGCACAGTCCCCCACCGGTACAGATCCATTGAGAGGATAAAGAGATGGTACAGGAGGGCCGATGAGGGCGACAGGATTGCGCTGGACTACCAGCTCTCAAACTTCAGCGACGGAAGGCTCCCTGTACCTCCAGGGATGATAGAGAAACTCTTTGGCGATACCGTGCTTGAGTACATGGAGAACTACCCCTCTGGTTCACCTGTGATGGTTTACATTGATAACAGCAGGAGGTCCCTTGTATCCAGTGCAGTGAGTTACCTTGGATTCTACCCCCAGTACGATGATAACAGGAGGGCCTTCAATGCGAGGGCCTTCGCCTCAGCATGGAACGGGACCATAATCCCGCCTGGCAGTGAGGCCTCGGGTAAGGAGACCGTGAGATTCACAGCATCAAGGGACCCTGAAGCCCCCGGGGGTTATGCATCCCATGGTTCATGCCCACCTGCAAGGGCCCTGAGGGCCATCGTGACCTCGGCTGGCATGCCCCTCCCGCGGGGTATGACCTGGGAGTTCCATGCGGTCCTCTTTGGCTTCAACCCGGCAACAGGTATAAAGGTCCGGAACACAGGGAAATACCCGGTACTCATAGAGATGTGGACAACGGGTTCAGGTGCCAATACAAGGATATACGCCAGGTTATACAGGCTTGAACCGGCATAGGTGGGTAATATGATCTCAGCTGTTGTTGCTGCAGCCGGCAGGGGAAGCAGGATGATGCGGGATATGGCTGAACTTGGCCTCGAACCGGTCCACAAACTCCTGCTCCCCCTCAATGGGGTGACCGTCATAGAGGCCACAGTTAAGGCTGTCCTCTCGGCGGGGGTTGATGAGTGCATAGTCGTGACCGGCCACAGGGCAGGGGAGGTTGAGGAGGCCCTCTCAGGCATGGATGTCCGTGTGGTGAGAAACGACCCCGTGGATGTTCCCCTGTCAGCGTCACTACTGAGGGGTGTGAGGGCCGCAGGGGGGGACATAATCCTCTGTGCCGCAGGGGACCAGCCTGCGGTATCACCTGCAACCCTCAGGAGGATAGCTGAACATGCTGATGGGTCCACGGTTTCAATCCTTGCGAGGGGTGAGAGTGGCTGGCTTGATAATGCCCGGGGGATCGGCATGCCCCTTGCAGCAGGTGCCGATCTCCTCAGGGATTACCTGCCCCTTGGGGATGGCAACATAAACCCCCTCCTCTGGATGATGCTGGAGGACGGTGTGAGGCTCTATGGTGTGGAGGCCTCTCGCCCCATTGAGCTTGTGAACATAAACCATTACAGTGACTACCTGAGGATAAGAGACCATTTTCTCAGGACCAATGCTGATGGAAATTAGGGTTATCCTTCACCAGAACAGCGGTATTATGGAAAAACTGGAGTTATTCTTCATTCCCCAGAAAAAATAGAAAGGTGGAGACCTAGAATTTCTTTTCCTCGGTCTCCTCTTCAAGTAGATCCAGACGGTCCTCAACCTCCTCGAGGAGTTTACCGACGTTCCTGAGGATCTCAAGGGTGTCGTAGATCCAGTTGATCACAAGTTCCTGGTCTGCCTCACCCTCATACTTCTTTATCTTCTCCTCAAGGTCGGCAACATCCTCAAGGATCCTGAAGGTCTTCGTCTCAACCACTTTATCACCCCCATGATGGTCTAGCTTATGGCCTCAAGGGCGTTAAGGACACATCCTATGTTTTCACCGTTAAGACCGACAATGAGTTCATCGTCCCGCACACCCGCGTACTGCCTTGATCCGCTGCATCCCATGGTTATGTTGGGTCTCTTCCTCATGTATGGCCCTGCAACGGCATCTGCACAGAGGGACTGAATGCCTGAGAAGTCTGCCTCCACACGGCCACCGAGGGTGTATACGAGGGCCTGTGAGATCTTCATGGCCTGGGCAGGGTTGCAGATTATCACTATGACGTCAGGGTCGAATGTGGCCTTCTCGAGGGGAGCGTAGACTGCTGCATAGAACCTGAGGTCAACGGATGGTATCCTATCGAAGGTCCTCTTGGCTGATGCAAAGCTTGCAAAACGTCCAAGGTCATAGTAGAACTCTCCTGTTTTGACCTTCTCAGGGGCCTCATCGATTCCGAGGGCATCGGCACCTCCCTTGCATGCCTGGGCCTCTGCGGTGGCATAGAATACCTCACCAGCTGCAGCCATCTGGACCATTTCACAGTGCCTTGCTGGTTTTCCTATCTTTTCAACACCCTCAGGGAGGTCATCCTCCCTCAGAACGAGTTTAATTGCCACCGGGGATTTTTCAAGCCCCAGGAGGTCCTTCAGTTTTCCTGAGATCTCATCGTATCCATTAACACCGCACACATCAACCATTGGATCACCTCAATCAATTATCTTCACGGGTTTACCGTACTGGCGCTTCTCTAGATGGCCACAGTCACGGCACCTGTAGATCACCAGGATGAAGTCCCCCTCTTCAGGGTAGGTCTCATCGACCTCATCTGCGATGCCGCCGCAGACACTGCACCTCACCCTGTCTGGCTGGTCCATTCTGTAGTGTATCATCGACTATAATATTTCATCCACCACGTATATTAATCTGGCGGTGGTTTTCTCAAGGGACCTTCGCTGGTGACTTCCTGATTGATCCGGTGGTGGCTGTTCTCTCAGTTGAACATGGACACGTCAAGTGAGTCGAGTGTCATCAGGAATTCCCTGGCATTTTCAAGTGTCCTGGATTGGTCCTGGTACATGAAGTTTTCATAGAGGATTGCAGGTGTCCCGTTCCTTATAAGGGGTTCTGTCACATAGGCCGGGCTTGTCTGCGACTCCGGGAAGTGGTAGGATAGCCAGCTGATCCTCGATGAGAGTTCCAGGGCTATCCTTCTGCTCCTATCCTCAGGAAGTGGTGTGAATACGAACCTCCTCATGGCGTAGTTGCCCCTGTTGGAGTGCACATCAACGGCAAGGTCGTAGTCTCCGGCCGAGATGTCAGGGACCACGTACCTTCTTGCGAGTATCTGGCCAGCCATCCTCCCCTTCTCATAGTCTGATGGGGCCCGGGTTACATTCACATGGTAGATGACGTACATGTACCTGAGGCTGTCTGAGTTCTCCTCCACAGCCTGTATCATGGCACTGTGGGCCTTCGCCTCCAGGGGGTGGACGCCGGTTATTATGGCTATCCTGATGGATGAATCATGGTTACCATAGGGTCCCAGCCTTTCAACGGTTCCAAGTTCATCCGAGCCGATGACATCATCTGGAGACTCATGGATGCCCTGAGAGGGCGCAAAGGGGTCCATAAGGTAGTATGTTGCAGTAATCAGGGTTAAGACAAGTAGCGTTAAGATCAGTTTCCTTCTCAAGTTATCGCATCCCTCTGTGATTCTGTGGGGTTCACAGTTATTCTCTCTGGTTCTGCTGACGCACCTATTCAGATACTCTCTGATCTGTCAGTAACAGGATTTATGGGTATCCCTGTTAAAAAAATAAGGGAATGGTTCTTCAGACGCTTATGATTTCAGGGAGCATTCCTGTCCTCATGTATTCAAGGAGGACCTCCCTGAAGATCTTCTCTGCAAGCTCTGGCGTTATATCAGGTGAGCCCTTCACGTAGATCCCCACATGGTTGGGGCTTCTGCCATGGGATTCCATCCATGTGTAGGTGCGCTCTGCCATGTCAAGGTACTCGCTCTCTGTGAGGGTGGCGGTGTCAAGGTAGCCGTAGGGGTCCTCAGGTCCCCCGTAATCCCTGACGTGTATCATGCCAGTGTCATTGAATCCTATCATTACCACGGCCCTTGAGAAGATGTAGAGGCGCTGTGGTCCGGTGAAGTTGAAGCCCCTGTAGTTCACGGTTCCATTGCGAGGGTCCATCTCTGCAAGCTCCAGGGCTGCCTGGAGGTTGAGGTAGTATCCATCATCTGTTTTTTTGATGATAGCCTCTTCACCGGCACCTGAAGTGCTGCAGGTGTCCATGAGCTGCAGTGCCACCGCCGCCCCGGCGAGGATAACCATGACAGCCACAATTACCAGGATGGTCCTATCAGACACCTCAATCAACCCTGAAACTGTATATTATGGTATCTATGTCATCCTGTATAAGTGACAGGTCATCGGTTGTAAAGAGGATATCATAGGCATAGTCCCCTTCAATGAATACCACGTACTCCTGTTCACCTTCATCACCCTCATAGTAGTATGAGGATCCTATGATGTAGGCGCTGTTACCGTCCACAGTGGTCTTCTTAACATAGGTTACATCATCCCCATTTTCATAGATGGCTCCAAGACACGTATCGCGCTCGGTCTCAAGGTCCACGGTGGCTGGCCTCTTATATACGGAAAGAATTGAAACCATGCCCTGCTCATATGACTTGAGGGAAACAACGTTATCATCACTACTCTCATCCGGTATGTAGATTTCCCATGTGTCTGGATAGCTGAACGAGATTCCGCTTCCCCAAATGTTTTTGTGCTGGATGCGCCTGAAACGTCAGCTGCATCGTTATCATAGACTGTTGCATCATCATAATTAACATCGCTGTAACCGGACGGCTCTGTAAATGCACCTAACAGTAGAATCAGGACCAGAATGGCAAAGGGTGTGATGATAAGAAACTTTGAGGATCTGTTCTGCCTTTTCCACCATCCTTTAATCCCGTCTTCATGGGGAAGCTCTGATCCACATTTTGAACAGAATGCTGCACCATCCCTGTTTTCTGATCCACATTCCGAGCAAGTTTTCAACACGATACCTCCATATAAAAAAATTGGTGGAGCCCTACCTTATGAGGGCAAGGACTCCTGCGATACCAATGAAAACTGTACCTGGAATCGCAAAGGCAGATATGCTTATGAGGAGCCATACTGCACTTATTATGAGTACAGCACCACCCCTGCGGGGGTTATTCCTCACATACACAGATCCTATGATACCCAGAATTGAGGCCAGAATTGCACTCATACCCAGGTACAGGAGTTCGGGTCCAAATACCGAGAAAACAATGGCAAAAAGTCCTCCCAGTAAACCGAAAATCCCGCCTATCACTCCAAGGACAAGTTCAAGTGTCCTTGATGTTTCTGGAGCGTCCGCCATACCCGTTCACCTCCCTTAAACATTCACTGTTGTCCTGTAGATGGCTGAGCTATCATCCGCTGCCAGTGAGTCAAAGATCATAACTTCAACCTTGGAGGGGGTCCCTGTGTCAATATAGTCAACTGCACTGAACTTAACTGTCTGCCCTGCCTTGGCATTGTTTATGTTCCATGCCAGAGGGTCATCATAGAGAAGGTTCCCCTCTGAGTCGTACCACTTCAGGTGCATTTCAAGGTAGGAGAAGTCAATGCTGGGAGTGATCTTTCCCTTCACAGAGTAGCTTCCATACCCCTCTGAGACAACCTGAAGGTCCTCAACCACGATATCTGATTCAGTTCCTGTGGACCCAGAACTCTCATCTACGGATTCTACTCCGGTCTGAGAATTATCCGGGGCCATCATTCCAACTATCGCAACTACCAGTATCATACCAAGGCACAGTGCCCCTATGAGGAACGCCGGCCTTGGTGGCTGAACTCTGTTCCTTCCACCAGCTCATTTAAAATACCTCCTCTTTTTGATCCATTGAGTATCAGATGTGGAGTATGAGATGTTTGAGGACCTTTGTGAGCACTGCCAGTCCAATACCTGCTGGCAGGCCAGTTGAGAATCTCAGAACATTGTTGCTTTCCCTGTAACCCATCAGCTGGGTGAATCCGTCAATGAATGTGGGGATCACAAGAAGCAATGCCAGAAGCACAGTGGCTGCTGTGTACTTCACAGGTATGAGGAATGCATACAGGAAATAGGTGAAGGCCCCCAGGTATATGCCGGTACACCTTGAACAAACAGGGAAGTAGTGCCCCCTGAATGAGAATGTTCGCTCCGGTTTTCTGTGACATATGTACCTGAACCTCATACACACCACTACAATGTATCAATGGATCTAAAATATGATAGGCATCTCATTATATTTAAATATTAACATTTTTTATTGACATAATCAAATACTACCCACATCGATAAGAAATTTTTTTTCACTGGTAGGATGCCGCCTTCATTAACTTCATTATACAATCCTTCACTGTCATGGTATCCTCAGAGAAATCTCATCATCTCCATATTGGGATGAATTAAAATTCAAGGTATGATGATGAATGCTGCTAGCTGTAAATTTAATCCTGCAGGATACCTCATGATCTGATAGAAAAAAGCGTTTTTTATGAATGTAAAATCAAAATAGGAAAATTATATATAGAGTAATCAGAGAATATAAACTCAAATATGATGAATTGTTTTCCGTGAACAAAACTTTGGGATAGGAAAACAGGAGGGACGTGATAATAATGGATACCACGCTTATATCCACGATATACTCCATTGAACCGGTGATGTTCTGCATAACACAGTTCTCACCGCGAAAGGTGGTTTTACTCAAGGAGGACAAGGCTCCCAGGGAAAAGGAGCAGGTGGAGCAGGTTCTCAGGGACACCCTCGGCAACTTCGTCGAGATAACAACCTTTGAGACCAGCCTCTATGACGTTGTGAGCATTGCAAGGGATATGGTGGAGATCATAGACGAGGAAAGGGCCCATGGAAGGCGTGTGGTTGTGAACATAAGCGGGGGCAGGAAGACCCAGGCACTCGGCGCACTCTTTGGCTGCTACGCAAGAAACCACGACGTCCAGCGCATAGTCTATGTGACTGAGGAGGACAATGAACTGATAGACCTCCCGATACTGAGCTTCGGAATCTCCAAGACAAAGAAACAGGTCCTTGAGGAGCTCAAGGCCGGTGAAAAATCCGTTAAAAACCTTGCAGTTAAGATAGGCATAAGCAGGGGGATGACCTACAACCACATAAGGGAACTCCGTGACATGGGGTTCATCGACCGGGAAAAGCTTGAAATAACCTCAGCCGGCGAACTCGCAGTACTCTAAAACATGAATAAGTGTATTTATGCCCATAATCTCCCTGAACAGGACTGATGTGTTTTTTGGAAGGGAAAGGGAACTTGTAAGGATCAGGGAATGCCTCAATGACCCTGGATTCGTGATTGTAACAGGTATGAGGGGCTCCGGAAAAACAGCTATTCTTAGGAAACTCCATGGGGAGAACCCCAGCAGGACAACTCTAATCGATATGAGGTGCGCCGATATAAGGGAGGTCCATGAGGGGATACAAGACTTCAGGAGGATAATGGCGCTGGCCAGGACTGTTGAGTGGAACATCCTCATAGATTCAATGCCACCTGAACCATCAGCCTTCAGGGAGGCCTGGAAGATGAGCAGTATGTACTCAATGGGATGCGCGGTCTCCACCACCTACAGCAGACACTTACTGGATGAGATTAAAGAGGGAATACCTGAACTGGCCATCGTCAACATACCACCCCTTAGGGATAGGGAAACAGAGAACTACATCCGCATGAAGGCACCCAAATTCAGGGCCACAGCTGCAGGCCTGGATTACATCTACAGACTCACAGAGGGGCTTCCCCTCTTCATTGACAGCTTCTTGAACGTCCTCTCAGATGGGGTCATCTATGGGCCGGCGCTGCTGGAGGAGAACTTCACTGCCAAGTTTCAGCAGATCGCATTTCCCTGGATGGTGGAGCTATCACAGCTCAGTCCCGTGGAGAAGAGAATCCTCTCTGATCTCTGTGACGCCCCCATACCAGAGGGGGCTGTTGGTGATGAGGAAATTGAGGGGCTTGAGCTCCGGGGCCTCGTGGAGCTGAGGGGAGGGGAGTGGCACCTCACCAGCAAACTTCTGCTGCGTGTTCTGACTGAACTCAGGAAACAGGTGGGCTGCCTTTAGAATGATGCTTAGTTTAAGAGCTGATGCAGCTCATGGCCATGATTAATTTTATGAGCCTTAAAAAAAAGGAATTGGGGTTATTTACCCCTGAAGTAACCAAATCCTACGAGCAGTACAAGTGCCACGACACCCAGAATTGCATAGAGGGGCACCTGACTCTCTGCTGAACCGCTGCTATTTGAGGCTGAAACCTCATAGGCCTTCCCTGATTCTCTTCCTTCACTGGATGATGACTCTCCAGCAGCATCTGATGATGAAGTGGATGCACTGCCTGATGAACTGCTACCTGCAGATCCTGCGGAACCTGAATCCGGTTTACCTGTCTCGCCGACCCCACTACCATCATTTGCTGATCCTGGCTGTGAACCATCAGAGCCAGGGACATCAATGGACTTCCCTGTGGCTGCAGCCAGTGCAGCTGCAAACTTCTTGAGGGATGCCTGGTTGAGGGATGAGACCTTCACCACCCAGTTATTGAAGACAATGTTTGCGCAGGTGTGGTGGCAGCAGACAACACCGTACTCTCCTGCGAGTTCAATGTAACGGTTTGCAAGATCCCTCACCAGGGAACCGTCGGCGCTCCAGATGTTTCTCCTTGCGGCTTCAAGGACCCAGGCAATCATGGACTGTGTTGCAGTGGCCTCATAGCCCCCGGATGCCCTGAAGCGGTCACTCAGAAGGTTCCTTGCGAGCTGGTCCCAGAGTTCATTGCTGACGCTGCCGGTTGTAACTGCAATTCCAAAGACATTTTTGTACCTTGAAGCATATTCAAGCCACCCGCTGGGTGATTGAGGAGGGAATCCATGTACTTGGGGTTGAGGAGCTGGGATCTGATCTCAAGTTCAATCTCCTCGGCCACCGTTCTCACTGTAACCGTGTTCCTGTTCCTTATATCTATAAGAGCTGTATCGGGGTTACCTCCCAGGTGCCTTGATGCGAGGACCATTCCACCGAACCAGTCATAGTAGTCGTCGGTGTCCATCAGCCTCCATGTGCTGTCCAGGTTCTGTGTCACCAGGTTCACCTTACCCAGGAGGTACTGGAACGTGCCCCGGTTCTGCTGTATATCCACGCCTCCTGGGGTGGACCTCCAGGCATAGGATACCCTTGACAGGTAGACGTCTGCGAGTTCACTGCTGGTGTTCCACCTTGAGGTTGCAGGTGTCATATCAGATACACCAGTACCCTCGAGTACGAGTCCCCTGAGACCGAATACACGGTCAAGGGATCCGCATTCACTGTAATGTTTTTTCACATAGTTCTCGGTGTCACTGGCTGAAGCTGCAAGTTCAACGGCCTTATTCATGAGGTCTATCCAGAGCTGGTTACCTGTGACTGCTGTTACAAATACGTCTATACGTGGCCTTGGTATCCGGGTACCGTTCACTGTTATCATGAGTTCTGATGCATTCATGAGGACCGGGGCTGGGTTGACGTCACCGTTACTGTTCCACTGGGGTTTAACTCCGAGAAGGTATAGGAACTCTGCAATGGCTATCCCGTCGGTCCTCAGGAGTTCAGTGCCCCACATAACCATACCGATGAGTTCAGGGAAGCTGCCATGCTTCTGGTAGTACTCTGCAAGCATCGAATCAACTATCCTCACTGCGGTCTCCCATGCAGCCCTTGTGGGCATCTTCCTGGGGTTTGTTGAGTAGAAGTTGGCGCCTGTTGGAAGTACGTCACACCAGGCAGGGTCCCCTGCAAGTCCAGGTCTTATGAATCCACCTGAGAGCGCTGCGAGGATGCTCTGCCATTCGGTGTTTCCACGTATCTTCATGATGGTGTCATTGATGAACTCAAGGTCCGTGGCATTTATCCCGGAGGGCACAGTACCGTTTATGATGCTGCCTATCCATAGACGTGCAAGGTTCTTCACTGAGGCTATCTCGTCACTGTAGCGCAGTGGGTCCTTCAGCATCTCAGTGTAGGCTGGCAGACCCGGATAGAGCTGTTTCCTGATATTCTCGAGGAGATCTGACCTTGATGATGCTATGGTGAGAACCTCCTCCAGGAGCTCGTCACCCTCAAGGACCCTGCCGAGGCTGTGGAGTCCCAGGGGTATTATGTCTGACTCTATCTCATGTAGACTGAGGTGGAGTCTCTCAAGGGCCTCTGTGAAGTTACCGGTCATGTTGAAGCCCATCTCTGAGGCCTCAGTCTTTATCCGGGATTCCAGTGCAGGGAGTATCTGGTTGTTACCGACCTTAAGGGCGTTCTCGTACTGGTGGATGAGGTCGTGGATCTCAATGAGTGCACCGTAGAGGCCACTCTGGACCATTGCAGGTGTCATGTGGTCTATGATGAGTGCACCGCTGCGGTCCTTTGCCACCATTCCCTCACCAGGGTTTGAGACTATGTATGGGTATATGTTGGGCAGACTGGTGAGCTGGAAGGGCCAGTCATCCTCCATGAGGCCGATCATCCTTCCCGGGAGGAACTCGAGGGTTCCATGGGTCCCCAGGTGGACCATGGCATCGGCGCCTAGGACCTCATCGATCCAGCGGTAGAAGGCCAGGTACTGGTGGTGGGGTGGCAGATATGGGTTATGGTAGTCTGTGACCTCATCCCAGCCACGGGCCGGCTGGACAGTTATGAAGATGTTCCCCAGCATCAGACCAGGGATGACGATGGACCCGTTAACCGTCATTATGTTGCCTGGGGGCTGGCCCCACCTTGATATGACCTCTGAGCGCAGCTTCTCAGGGAGGGCGTTGAACCATTCAAGGTACCTCTGGATGTCGAGCAGCTGACCTCTGGCTTCCAGCTCCCTCCTGTGCTCTGACACATACCTCTCAAGAAGTGGCTGGGCCCAGGTGCCCTTATTACCGAACTCTGAGACGATGGTGTAGAGCTCCTCAGGTGATGGTATCCTCTCAACCCTGTAGCCGCTTTCATTGAGCTTCACAAGGAGTTCATGGAGGCTCCTGAAGACGTCAAGGTATGATGCCGTGAATCCATCCTTACCCGGAGGGTAGCTGTAGAGTATCACCGCAATTTTCTTCTCTGAATTTTCAAGTTCCCTGAGTCTGGCCCATGCATTCGCCAGTTCGACCATCTTCCGGACCCCTGACTGAATCACGACCTCATTCTGTGATGAATCGGTGTATGATACAACCACGGGTGAGAACACGCCCTCAAATCCGGGTATTGTGACCTGCCAGGTCCACTCGTACTGTGCACCCAGGGGGTTTGTCAGGCTTGAGTTGCTGTAGAGCTGCACAGCCTTCAGTACGGGCAGATTGATCCTCTCAAGTTCGCTGAGGGCCCCGCCGGATGGCAGGTTCGCGTAGTTGAGGGACCAGGAGTAGAGGGATATGACGGCGCTTATGTTACGGTTCAGGGGCCCCTTACCGTTGACACCCAGTGTGAGCTCCTCGAGGAGGGAACTCACTGCGGGGCTGGTGGCACCCTGGTAGAGGTTGAATGCTGCCCTTCCCTGCCTCTCAGCCTCCCGGATTATGGCATCCACGGTGTTTGATGGGTTGTAGCTTACAACGACGATGAAGGGTCCTGTGATGTTCTTGTTTGCACTGTACCAGTTCTCAAATTCTCTGTAGACATCGTTTCGCTGGTTTTCTGCCCATGATGAGAAGTTCTGGTCTATCCACCTGAGGCTGTCATAGGGTGGGATGAGTCCCGGGTTGCCCTCTATCCAGGTTCTTATCTGCTCCCTGCTTGCTGCGACGCTCATGACGCCACGGTCAGGGTGGTATAGTCCCCAGTCAGGGGCTGCCATAACCGGGCCCTGGCCGTTCTCCACTGGGTTGGATGTGGTCTCACCCATGAGGTACTGGATGTACTTCACCATGTTCTCCAGGTTCTCCCTGGCAGCTGTTCCTGATGCAAGGGCATAGTAGCTTGCAATGTAGGTGTTCTCAATGGTACCGGGGGTGTCATTGCCGGGTGTCCCTCCGAGGAGGTTCAGCCCCGTGCCCCCCCATGGTCGCTGTCTGTATCGGTGGGGTAACCGAAGGCCGCTGCTATCATGTTCCTCTGGTTCGCAGGGCTCCTCAGAAGGTAGGGGTACCATGAGTCGCCCCATCCTGTCCCGGGCATGGCCATGTCCAGGTAGGCGAAGTTCACGTACTCCATTATCCAGTCGTTTGCCGATGATGATGGATCCCACATGTCATGGTAGATTATCCTCCGGTTCTCCATTGATTTGAGGATGCGGCCCTTCTCTGGAACCGAACTTATTATGGCTATATCTGGCATGAAGGTGTGGTTGATGGTGCATGAGCCGTTGATGGTGTAGCTGGCTGTCCTGTAGCTGGAATACTTTATCTGGACAACCGCAGGGAATGTGTCGTTGAAGTTGATTCTGTATGAGCCATCCGGCGCTGTACGTGTCTCATTGAGAACAGATCCGTTATGTATTATGGTTACAGTGGCGTTTCTGACTGGTAGCGCACCTTCCAGGGTTGTGTAGCTCCCTGATGTTTCATTGTATATCTCCCTGACGTGTCCTGTCACCTCTGCTGCACTGACAGCTCCTGTGAGTGAAACTGTGAGTATCACTGCAAGCAGTGCTATTAATCTCCTGATAATTTCACCTCCCTTTAATTTTATTCAGCTTTACTTTAAGGGAGGCAGTATTTAAAGTTAACTTTAATTATTATAAGGTAAAATTTATATTAACTGGGTGATGGTGTTTCCTCATTGATGGTTCTGTGATATGTGATGATTGCTCCTCATCATTTCCATGGCCCTGCAAGGTAACCGGTCATTCTCCAGGCTGAAGAAAACAGAGTGCACCACCTCACCCCTGTGTGTGAGGGCTGAACCGGTAATGTGATCTGAGGTGTACCTGTGGTCTGTACCGTAGCTGGGGGATGGGTAGCTCTTCTCATCTGCACCCATTATCTCCTCAATGAAGCTACCCTCATTCAGGGGGCCATGTTCTACCCTATCATGCAGCATGGCCTCAATGGCATAGCTTCCTATGATCCTCTCATGGAGCCTCATGTAGGCCTCAGCTCTTGAAACAAATTCGAGTCCAGCTATCGTCCCGTTTATAGCTACAAGAACACCTTTCTGGTCTTTCACGGGTCTGAATGGTTTTCTGAATTTGTTGAGTTTATCTTCCTCCTTCCGGTAGGCATCCCCCATTGCTCCGGTCCCTGATTCTGTACCTGTCCTCCTGTGGAGCCTGTTCACCTCCTCCCATACCATTCCCTGGTTTGAACGGTAGAATTCCATGGCTCTCTCTTCAGGTGTCTGCTCTGGTCCTGAATCAATGATGTGTCCGGCCATCCCTTCCAGGTTCTCTGTAACTGTCCTTGTCTTTGTAAGGCGGACATTCAGGGCAGCAACCCTCCCCGGGTCCCTGAACTCCTTTGAGGTGTAGGACCACCTTGCCTGTTCAACACAGCTCACAGGTATGATTGTCTCGGATTCCTCAGGTAATAGAACCGTTGCATTGATCACACGGTTCTGCTTGCCACCCTCAAGTTCCTCACCATCAATTAAGAGCACGGGTTCGCAGGAGCGGTTCACTGCACGCACCTGCGGCACCGAGCCTGACTCATCCACCTCCCCCATCCAGAGCACTTCCCTTTCCATGGCCTCTGATAATGTAAGATAGCTCAGACTTCCCCCGGGAGCCCGGACCGGTATGACCTCCATGGGTCCTGAAACCTGGGGCTTCAGGAACTCAAGTCCATTAAGGTACTCCCTGACGGTCTCATTCATAACATCACCTCTGAAATTATAGATGCACAGCCCTTATAGTCTGAGTATGACATAATAATGTACATTAAAATTATTGAATATAAATTTTTTTATTGAATTCATCAGCCTATTAAATTCTTCATAATAACTTTAATTTTAATGTTAATGTATTTTCAATAATCTCAGGGGAGGCTACCGGCCATGAGAATTCAATGGAAAAACTATAAAAGTGGATGGAAACCATAGAATAACATTTATGGGGTGCCATTCATGACAGGGGAGATTCAGCTCACAGATGAACAGCGCAGAGCAGTTGAACACTTCACCGGACCCCTCCTCGTTGTTGCAGGGCCGGGGGCCGGGAAGACCAGGATCATAGTGGAGAGGGTCGCCCACCTCATAGATGAGAGGGGTGCTGAACCATCATCCCTGGTCGTGATAACCTTCACCAGGAAGGCCGCAGATGAACTCAAGGAGAGGATAATCAGACGTGTGGGTGGAAGGGCAGAGGAGATGCAGATATCAACCATACACTCCTTCTGCAACCGCATACTCCGCATGTACCCCGACCACCACACCCTCGGCTCAAACTTCCATGTCCTGGATGAGGAAAACCAGCTCATGTTCATATACGAACACAGGGAACAGCTGGGACTTGGCAATGTACAGAGGGAGAGGTTCCCCCTCATCCAGGGCTTCTTCAGCGAGTGCCAGGAGAACATGGTCGACCCCGAGACCCTGATCCAGCACTACAGAAATAAGGGTGCAGGGAGGTTCGAGATGACCGTTGCAGAGGCCTACCAGAGGTACCTCAACCTCATGGATGAGAACGGCCTGCTTGACTTTGCAGGGATGCAGTGGAGGGTCGTCAGACTCCTTGAAAACGACAGTAAGATCCTGGATGACCTCAGGTCAAGGTACAGGTTCCTCATGGTGGACGAGTACCAGGACACCAACCAGATACAGGAGAGGTTCCTTGAACTCCTGGCAGGGGAGGAATGCAACATCTTCGCTGTTGGAGACGAGGACCAGAGCATCTACGGTTTCAGGGGATCCACCCCCGAAAACTTCCTGGGCTTCCAGAAGAAGTACGGTGCCGAGGTTGTCATGCTTGAGAAGAACTTCAGGTCCGTCCCCAGCATAGTTGACGTCACCCAGCGGTTCATGGATGGTTACAGAGAGTACCCCAAGGACATAAGGCCCGTGAGGGACTCAGAGAACAGGGTATTCATCCTGGACAACCCCACACACCAGGATGAACCATCCAATGTGGTGGGAATAATAAGGGCCCTCGTTGACCACGGTGTAATACCCCACCAGGGCTACGTGACCCTCCTCTTCAGAAGCGTGAAGCACGATGCAGTGGAGATAATGAATGAACTACGCAGGGAGGGCATACCCTTCAATGTATACGGTGAGGGAGGCTTCTTTGACCGGGAGGAAATACTCTACATCATGCACCTCCTCCACCACACCCGGAATGAGAGGAGGAAGATAATCAGAAAACTGAAATACGAACACCTTGAGGGCGAGTTCATGGACCTGACCCCCGGCAGCGTCAACCGCATCCTGGACATGGATGAGGAGGAATTAAGGGGCCTCAGGGAGCACAGGGAATTCAGGGGGGCAGGATTCACAGACCCCGATGACATCAGGAAACTTGTGGCCCTCAACAGACTCATCGACAGCGACCTCGGAGTACTTGAGAGGTACTATGAGATCCTTGAACTGACAGAGTACCCCCACAGGCTCCTTGAGAGGGGTGATGATGAGTCAAGGGAGAAGCTCTACAACCTGGCAAGGTTCAGCTCACTCATAAAGGACTACGAGCGCATATCCCTGGAGCCAGGCGTGGAGGGCCTCATGGAGTTCATAAGGATGGCCATGTCGGGTAGAATCAAAAAGTACGACCAGATACTCCTTGATAACCCCTACTCAGTCAACATAATGACAATGCACAGGGCCAAGGGCCTCGAGTTTCCGGTGGTCATAATATGCTCTGTATTCAACGGGAAATTCCCCAGGAAGGTCCGGGAGAGGAGTGAACTCGAATTACCCGAGGAACTCCGTAGGAGCACCATGAGGACTGATGAGATCGAGGAGAGGCGCCTCTTCTATGTGGGGATGACCCGGGCCCAGGACATGCTCATAGTATCAGCAACCAAAAACCACAGGGGCCGGATCGGTTACTCGGAGTTCATAGAGGATCTCATCAAAACTTCAAGGATAACCAGTGACAGGCTGGGGAGGATAGACCCAGAGGATGCCAGGATAGAGATCATAAAGAACAGCTGCCAGGTTGGAGGACATTGAGACCAGGGAGATCTTCAGGATCAGCTTCACAGAGCTCAACACCTACCTCACCTGCCCCTTCAGGTACATGCTGCTCTATGAGTACGGATTCGACGTCCCCTCAACCAGGGACCAGCTCTACGGTATAGCGGTCCATGAGTGCCTCCGGAGGATAAACAGGCGCCTGATGCGTGGCGAGGCTGTGACAGATGATTACCTTCAGGAACTGGCATCACATGCACTCAGGGACATCGAAATGTCCCCTGATGGATTCAGGGCATTCATATCAAAACTAAAACGCTACCTTGAGGAGATAAGGGGCCGCGCATCAGAGATAGTCTCTGCAGAGAAGCCCTTCAGCATAATGAAGGACGGCTTCATGATAACTGGTCAGACAGACCTCATCATAAGGAACCGTGAAGGCGGCCTGGAGCTGGTGGACTTCAAGTCAATGTCAGGGTCGGGCATCCATGCACGGGACATTGAACTCCAGCTGGGAGTGTACAGGCACGCCCTGGACCTTGACTTCGACGGCTTCCTGGCCTACACCTTTGAGGATTCAGAATGGCACCTGATAGAACCGGCAGCAGACATCGAGGGGCTCCTTGAGGACGTGGCTGAGAGGATAAGGCGGGAGGAGTTCCCTCCAAGGGAGAACAATCTCTGCAGTCTCTGCATATTCCGCTCCATCTGCACCTACATCAATGGAAGACAGGAGGCAGGAGCCGGTGGTGAGGCAGAGGACCTCAGGAGGGCCTTCAGGGACCTTGACCCTCATGACATGGATGGATACGTGGAGGCCATGGAGAGGATCATGGGGTACCTCAGAAACTCCCATGACCCTGAGGTCAGGGCGCGGGCCGCTGATTACCTTGGAGAGGCAGGGGATGCCGTGGCCCTTGATGTGCTGAGGGAGGCCCTCAATGACCCTGGGGAGGGGGTCAGGATAGCTGCCAGGAGGGCCATTGAGAGGTTGAAAAAGGCTCAGAGGGCTCTTAAGGAGGATTATCAGACCCTCATATGCGGGAGGGACCTGTTCAAACCCAAAAAGATCCACACACCTGAGGGCCAGTTCGTGGTCTGCCGTGTCTGCGGCCACTCAAAATTCCTTGAGGATGGAGTAAGGGAGGTTGTGGGCATAATAGGTGATGAGGAATACTCATGGAGGCAGGAAGACAGGTTATTCATCAGCATGTGGGACGAGGAATCTAAGAGGGCGAGAAATGCTGACATAGACGTCCTCTGGGTTACTGATTCCGGGGATATGGATTATGGGTGGGCCATAAACGCGGTGTACCAGAGACTCAAAAACGATGTTACAAGGGCAAAGCCCCTCAGCGAGATACCCGTGATACTAAGGGGAGACCCTGAGATAGGTGAGGAGGAGATGGATATACTCCAGAGGTTTGGAGAGGTAAGGTATGGCTAGAGCTGCACGCCTACAGGAGCGTGGATCCTACTTCACCCTGAAGGAGTACTTTATGAGGTCAAAGTTCTCCAGTTCACCCTCAAAGTCCTCACTCCTTGCACGGCACACCAGGCAATAGCGTCCGCGTGGTGTGCTTATAATGGTAACCCTCACCATGCTCTCATTCTCAGGGTACCTGAACTCGACTCCAGGGTAACCCCTCAGGCTGATGTTCCTTTTATCAGGCACACCCTCCGGGGTGGGATAACTGCGGTTCGCCTTCAGCTTCTCAACTGTGGCCACCGTATCAAGTCCTCCTCCTGGTTCTGCCACCGTCACGGCATATTCATAGTAGGTGTCCACGTCACCGGGTGGGTGTATGAAGGAAACCTGGCTCCAGGATGCAGGGTAGTGGAATATGATCTCCTGATTCTCAAAGACCCTGTAGCCGTTGCCGAGGCATCCTGAAACGGCAACTGAAAAGATCAGGATGAGGAATACCGTTTTTTTCATTTTTACCCTTTCATGTTATGAGGTTTTTTCATTTCACCTGGAATGAGTATGTTATGAGGTCGAAGTTCCTGTTCTCTGTGTCAAACCTTTCAGGTGATGTTCCACAGAGGATGACGTATATCTTACCGTTCTTCTCGAGCCATGTTGCACGTTCCTGTTTAGTGACACCATCAACATTTATCCTGTGTATGTTTTCGTAGGCTGTAACGCCATCGATGGTCAGTGTTCTCTCGGATATGAGCTGATACCCTGACTGCTGTTCAAAGGACCTGTAGGTCTCGTCATAGACGTCCTTAAGGGTCTTACCTGATGGCAGTGGAATGCTCTGTATGATCACAAGGGTTACGATGTTCCCTGATGACTCCACAGATGCTGGATCCGCAACGGCGGCAATGGTATTTGGTGTCTGGACGGTTAGATTTTCAGAGGTCCAGGATTCAGGGTACCTGAAGGAAATTTCACTGTCAGAGTAGGTCCTGTATGGTATGTCAGGCACGGTTGTGTTACCTGTTTCAGTGGTTGTTGTGCAGCCTGAAACCATAACGGCCAGAAGCAGAACCCCCACAGCTATAAGTTTCTCTCATATAGATTCCCCCCATTAAAACGGTAATGTATCTGCCCCACCTTCTATTTATTTATTCCTAATCTTCATGAGTATCTCGAAGAATGAGCATCATCCATCTCCAGATTTAGCTCGGGCACCTGTTTAATGATTCCTCGGGAGGGGATTAAATTCTAAATGGGGACCCCCATACAGGGGGAGGGTCCTGGACTCCCACTTATCTCGTTGTGGCATCACCTCTATCTTTAAAATCCCACCTATCTACTGATGGACCCGGAGGCCGGTAGATATATGGGTCCCCTTAAACATAGAGGTGGGTGGAGGACTTCAGGATGCTTATGCTGACTTCACAGACGATTGATGGTAAGAGGATATCCAGGTACCATGGTATAGTTACAGGGGATGCCCTCATAGGCGCCAACATATACAAGGACATCTTCTCGGGTGTCAGGGACGTTGTGGGTGGCAGGACCTCGGCCTATGAGAGGGAACTTGCAAGGGCCAGGGAGCTAGCACTGTCCTCCATGGCAAGTGCAGCTGAGAGGCTCGGTGCAGACGCCATCATCGGGGTGCGCCTGGACTACCACAACCTCGGGGGGACCATGGGGAACACCATACTCGTATCACCACAGGCACGGCAGTATCCACTGAGGATGAGGAGTGAGGGGTGTCCGGGTGGATGTATGAACTGGATGGAGCCAGAATCTGAGGATGAGGAGTGAGGGTGTCTGAGTTGAGGAGTTACAGGTGGGCCATACTGGCTGTGCTGGCAGGCCTTGCAGCGGGCCTCGCATCTGCGGCGGTATCTGTTAAGTTAGAGCTTATCATATTCGGTTTCAACATAATGTACATAGTATCACCACTCCTTGCGGGCTTCATGGAGTCATACGTCGCCGGGAGAAAATATGGGGCCAGCACAGGTGCCCTGAGCGCCATACTGGTATTCTTCGCCGTGAACATCTATGGCTGGCTGTTCCCGGCCGAACCCATCCAGTGGAATGTCTTCACGGTAGGGGGCCTCCTCCTGGCATTCCAGGCAGCATTCCCCACCACCGTGAACTTCATCCTTGCAGCTGCCATCACATACGCCCTGGGACTCCTGGGTAAGGGTTTGGGGGATCGTTTATCAGGGGGAGATGATACCGTACCCCTGGAGTATGGGCCCCATGGGGTGGGGATAGGTATAGCTGCTGGTGAGGCCGTGGGGGATCCAGGGGACCTCGATGGACTCAGGAGGCTGGCGGTTGAGAGGATGCTCTCAGATGCAGAGTCCATGGGTGGCAGGGGAGTTGTTGACATCGAAGTTAAGGTTACGGTGATTGGCGGTGAGCTCTTGGCTGTGACTGCAACCGGCACAGCC
The DNA here is from genome assembly GCF_000008645.1 of Methanothermobacter thermautotrophicus str. Delta H. NCBI lineage: Archaea > Methanobacteriati > Methanobacteriota > Methanobacteria > Methanobacteriales > Methanobacteriaceae > Methanothermobacter > Methanothermobacter thermautotrophicus. The sequence goes on along the minus strand of NC_000916.1, from coordinate 452,717 downwards.
ATTGAATAGTATCATGGTCCTTTCCTGAGTTCCCCCAGCATCTCCTCTATCCTCTCAAGCCTCTCCTCAACTCCACTGATTCTGGCCTCGATTTCCCTGAACTCATCCCGCCTCCTTGATTCTATCCTCTCCTGCTCCCCCCTGAGGGTCTCAAGGAGTGTGGATGTGGCGGAGGCTGTTATGAGGCTCGTGGATGCGATGGCGCTGAACATTATGACCATACCTGTGAACCTTCCCAGGGAGGTTACAGGTACTATGTCCCCGTAGCCCACCGTTGTTATGGTCTGCAGCACATACCAGAGGGAGTCCTCATAGGTCACCACCAGGGGGTTGACCGGGCTTTCGACGATGTAGAAGAGTATGGTGAAGACGAATATCACGGATATGAAGAGTCCCACCCCGTAGCCGAGCCTGCTCCTCCTCATGAACTCACCCACGGAACCTGCAAGGTCCCTGACGGCCATGAGGATGCCGGCAACCTTCACCAGGTTCAGGGCTGCAAGTATGGGTGAGTGCTGCGGCACACCGAGGATGGTCACGCCTATGAAGTAGAAGGGCGCGGCGACGAGGGGGACGTTCCACCTGTCACGTACCCCCGGCCTGGTGAGGTAGGCCACCAAGACCATTGCACTGGCTGCAAGGTCAAGGAGGACCACCGCCTGGAAGGTACCCGACTGCAGCGGCAGGAATACGCTTATGAAGAGTGCGAAGCCATCGAGGCCCAGCACAGCAAGGAATACCACCTCAAATAATACCCTCAGCCCTGACTGAAGATCTTTCACGGCAAAACCCCCACCTCTGGAATCATGAACCAGAATTACTATCTGTCGAGATGATTATTTATAACCACCCCATGATGGTCTGAAATATTTTCAGACACTAGAAGCATTCAAAGGGCCCTGAAGTTAATAACAGGGCCCATAAAATCCCCAATCAGGAAAAAACTTTAATAGGGTGAGGCTCCAGAACTAAACTTTTCTTCTGTAGATTTCCAATGTGAAAAGAGTGATAGCAATGAAGGTGACAGTCTACGGTGCTGGTAATCAGAAGTTATATACCGATGAACTGAACCTCCCTGAAAGGTATGGTGGGGAGGCACCCTACGGTGGAAGCAGGATGGCCATGGAGTTTGCAATGGCCGGACATGATGTTATACTGGCGGAACCTTCAAGGGAATTCCTGGACGATGAGCAGTGGAGCATGGTCGAGGAGGCCGGTGTAACGGTAACAGATAACGATAAGGAGGCCGCCAGTGAGGCTGAAGTGGCAGTGCTCTTCACCCCCTTCGGTAAGGGTACCTTCAGTATAGCCAGGGAGATACTCCCTGAACTCCCTGAGGGCTCAGTCATAGCCAACACATGCACGGTATCACCGGTGGTCCTCTACTACGTCCTTGAGAAGGAACTCAAACTGGAGAGGACCGACGTGGGGGTATCCTCCATGCACCCGGCAGCCGTGCCAGGGACACCACAGCATGGCCACTACGTCATCGGCGGGAGACCCACAGCTGAACTGGACATGGCAACCGATGAACAGGTATCAAGGTGCGCTGAACTGGCAGAGAGCACAGGCAAGAAGGCCTACATAGTACCGGCAGATGTGACCTCAGCGGTGGCCGATATGGGGTCACTGGTCACAGCGGTGGCACTTGCAGGTGTACTGGACTACTACTATGTGGGTACACAGATCATAAAGGCCCCCGAGGAGATGGTTGAGAAGCAGATACTCATGACACTCCAGACAATGGCGTCCCTGGTTGAGACATCAGGTGTTGACGGGATGGCAGCCGCCATCAACCCTGAGCTGCTCGTAAAAAGTGCAAGGTCGATGCACCTGCTGGATGAGCAGGAGGAACTCGACGCAGCCCTCAAGAAGATCTCAGACCTCAACGATGACGTCATGAAGTGGATTGAGGGGGCAGAGGTTAACCACACTGACCTGGTGGCTGCACAGGCCCTTACAGGTGAACTGAAGACCGTCATTGGTGACCGTGCAGCTGAGGGTACCATAAGGAGATGCATGAGGAAGATGTTTGAATAGGGGGTTTCAGGTTGATAGGGAGGATACTGAAGGACCTTGGAAGGATTCAACGGTGTTAACGGCTCACTTGTTGTGGGTAAGGATGGTCTCATAATAGAGAGTGAAGTCCCGGGTGACATTGACGCTGAACTCGTGGCTGCCATGGCATCAGCGGTCTTCGGTACAGCCGAGAGGTCAGCCGAGGAGATAAAACATGAGCCCCTCGAGCAGGTCATGATTGAGGGTAAACGTGGTAAGACCCTCATGATAGATGCAGGGGAGGGGATCCTCGTTGTCATAACGGATGTTGATGTGAACCTGGGTATGATAAGGATAGAGATGAAGAGGAGCTCCGAGAGGGTCAGTGACCTTCTCGGGTAAATTCTTTTTTTGATGTGGAGAAGTTCTGCGCTGATTCTTTCTTCTAAATTCCTGATCTCCCGGTGAGTTCTCTGGGGGGATTCCATGTATAAAAGGTTATTACCCTTCGATTATATTCAGAATAGCCCTCTCTATAAAGTCACGCAGTCTCCTCTCATCCACATGGGATTCGCCGGGCCTCAGTGGAAATGCACCAACCGATGGCACCTCACCGCCTCCCTCACTGAATAAAACATCCTCATCCCCGGGGTAGAGTATGTAGGCCCCCACACTGCGCAGTATGGCATCCTTGTAGCTGTGCATCTTGTAAACATCACCATCCCTGAACCTCCTCTCAAGTTCCTCCTCAGAGTCCCTCATGTCGATACTCTCATAGAGGTCATCTGGCCTCACAGTGGACCGGTACTTTGCATCCAGGTGTATGAAGCAGGTGCACTCATCCACAGCCACGAGTATGGAGTAGTCAGGTTTGAAGGGGAGTGAATAGGACCTGCAGGGGGTGTCCCCGGCGAACCTTCCATTGTAGGAGAGGGCTATCTCGGTGTCATCCATGCTGAACCTGAGTATGGAGTTCCCGGTCCTCAGACGGACCCTCCAGCCATCCCTGACGAATATGTCCCGGGGGTTAACTCTATCCCCGGTTATGTCCTCCAGGATCCTGAGGATCCTGAAGTAGCACCAGTACTCATAGAGTTCACTGAGCCTCCTCTCAAATCCCCTGATACTGTCCTCAAGCCCCTCCCAGGTGAACCTGAGTGCGAGGTCAAGGATGAAGAAGTACCTGAGAACGTCCCTGTAGCCCTCCCTCTTCTGGAGTACCTGTGAGTTCAGGGGGAGGACCTGGAGTTCACCAACATCCATCAGCCACCCTGCAGAGAGGAGGAGGTTCACCTCATCCAGGAATCCCTCCAGGGAGTCCCTGATGTAACCCTCGGGGGCTGATTCATGGAGCGAGAGTATCCTGTCCTCCAGTGATTCCAGGAAGTACCTGTAGAAGCGGTTCTCTGGAGTGTCAGGCGTCTCCCGCAGGTTCAGCTGCGGGAGGTTCCTTATGTTCCCATCTGCATCCATGCTGGCCGGGTCTGACAGCACACCCACCAGTCCGTTGGGGTCCACCACTGAGGCCAGGCCTGCGGGTACAACCTGGACCTCACGTTTAAGTCCGGAATAGAAGCTGTGATTTATGCGTTCAGCTGCAGCCGGGAGGTTCTCGGGTCTGAAGAGGTACTCCAGTAAAAGAAAGTCCTCGTAGAGTGTCCTGTCATCCTCACCTGAGGGGGTGAAGGTCTGGAATATGGAGGAGTCAGCCTCGAGGATGATGGATGTGATCTCCTCTGAGAGGTCTGCCAGCATTGCAGGGTACTGTTCATGGTAGTCTATCTTCTTTGACCTCACCTCGATGGGTATGGATTCATGGCCCCCGGGTGTCTCGATGTCGAGGAAGGATTTGCCGGCGTAGCTCCTGAAGTTGAGTATACCCGCCACTCTGTCCCTGAATTTGAATCGTATCCTCCTGAAGAGTTCATCTGCATGGGGGAGGACCTTCACATCCTTGAGGGATCCTTCAGTTTCGAAGAGGACCTGGTATTCTGTCTCCTCCAGGAGCATTATTTCACTGAGGTTGTCGTAGTAGGGGCAGTGTTCGATGGGGTTAAGTCCGGGCCTGTCAACCAGGGGGACGTTTATGAGTGTTAAGGGGTGGCCGCTGACCCTCACCATCCTGGGAGGTACTTCAATGGGCGCTGGACCCCCATTTATCCTCAGTCTCCCTGCCCTGAATTCTATGATTATCTCCTGGTCCATCGGTGATCACTACCTGATGAAGGAGGCGTAGCGCTGGGTTTTCAGGGTGTTCTGCATCTCCTCAAGCTTCTTCTCTGATTCAGGGAATCTGCCCTGGCAGTGTTCTTTGAGTTTATCGAGTGTGTCCCTGAGGAGTCTTTCGGGGCCGTGGATCTTGGGGAGGATCTTCTGTTTGATCTGGGCGTCAAGGTAGCGCTCCCAGTTTTCCCATTCCCGGGGTCTTTTCTCGTAGATCCAGGCTGCATGCATGAATCTGAGGATCTCATCTGTCACCCTGAAGCCGAAGTCGAATCCTGGGGTTGTGAGGGTTTCATGGAAGAAGTCAAGTTCAGCCACAAGTTCATCCCATACCATGTGGAGGTCGTCCTTCATGTTATCATTGCTGTATTCCATGATGTCTTCAAGGAATTCTGTGTCCCCTGCTGGGCCCTGGTCGTGGGGGGTGCCGTTAAGATACTCCCCTGGCCTGAGGGTTTCGAATTCTATGGTGTTTGCCCGGTCAAGGACCTTCGGTGAGAACATGTAGGTGGTCTCATCCACGTTGACTGTTCCCACGACCCTGAGGTTCTCGGGTATCTCTATCATGGATGGGAACTCAGAGTTGGGGTCATCATGGAGTGGTACTGGTTCGCCGCTCTCCATGGCTGAGAGGAAGTCAGAGAAGTAGCGTTCAACGTGTGATAGGTTCATCTCATCGAGTATCAGGATGTAGGGGTTGTCAGGGTCCCTGGAGGCCCTCATGATGAAGTCCAGGGCCGGGGTGCTCTGGTATTCCCCCGTCATTATGTTGAGGTAGCCGAAGATGTGCCTCGTCTCGGTCCAGTTGGCACCCACCGGGACGACCAGGTACCTTTTGTCATTCTCTGTGGATATGTAACTGCCGTAGAGCTGTGCAAGCTTCGTCTTACCTGTACCCGAGTTACCGGTCAGTATCACGAAGGGCTTGACCTTGAGGGAGAGGAGGAAGTTCTCAACGAGTTCCGGTCTGAAGTGATAACCATGAATCTGCAGGTACTGGTAAAAGTCTGTTCCTGTTCCTTTGTCAAGATGCTGGTAAATGTCTGTCCCACTTTCTTTCTTAAAATTTTCTTCAAGATTAGAATCGGCTTTCATGCCCTTTATCCTCTGGACCTCATATACAAAGTTCCTTATTTTCTCAGGGATTGTCTCATCAATTTTTCCTATGACCACAACCTTTTCTTGCCGATCACCGTCAATGACTGTTGTCCATTCACCGTGGTAGTTCTCCTCAAATATTCTTTTACTGTAATTCCCACCTAGTTTGCCCCTGTGCACCACATAGTAGTTTCCTGTGGGATCACGCGCTATAGCAGCCCCAACCCTACGGTTTATACCCTCCGGGGGAAAGTTTATCTCACACACGATTGTCCTGTTACCTCCCTCCTCTGGCTCCTCTGTCCCGAAGCCATTCCAGTACCTGCTCCCCTCTATGAATCGGGTCATGTACCATATGCCAAGGTCAGACATCCAGTATACCTTACCCTTCTCCTCACCCCCCTGAAAACCGGCACCCCCCTCAACGACCTTATCTGCTCTCTCCTTCAGAATATTTTCCAGCCTTTTCTGCTGAGATTCTATCTCATCCCTGTCTGATATTATTCTGAGATTAACGTATCTGATCAAGTTCACACCCCACAGCCTTATTTATCCCCATCTCAATATTTAGTTTATGATGAGAGCCAGAAAGTTAAATGGAATTGACAGGTACTCCACCTTTGGCCTCAGGGATGAATGGATGCCATTAATCTTCACCCATGAGGAAAGATGGCATGAAAGGAACAATCTGGGTCCGGTACAGGTGAAGGCCGTCGGGTCCTGGCTGGCCGATGCAGGCCTCATTGTTAAGGAAAAAGTAACCCCACTCTTTGGCAGGATCAGGGACCTCTACTTCATGGAACCCGTGGCAGCATGGCAGATCCTCTGGGTCAGCATGTACCATGGATCCCCCATCGTTAATCTCTTCTGTGACAATGTGGGATTCGATGAGTACCTCGATAAGAAGGGGATCATGGAGGCCATAAGGCCGGATCTCGGTGATATTAAGGACTCCACAGTGGAAAATCCTGTCTCAGCCCTCATCAACATGTTTGATAACTCGCGTCTGGGTGCCATCGTATCCATGAGGAAGAGGGGACGGAGCTCATTGGTTAAAAGGATACATCTGGATGACCTGGACCACCATGTGGTGGCCTACTCCCTCTACAGGCTTGCAGAGGATATCGGTTCCCGGGAGATTGGACTGGAATACCTTTACGGTGATGAATGCCCGGGGGGCCCCCTCAGACTTTTCGGGACCACCATGGAATCAATCGCAGTTAAACTGCAGGAGTCCCCATCAATCACCCTGGACGACGGTGTCATCCATCTTGATGATACATCCTCGGATGAGATACTTGACAGCTATATCTCCTCATTCAGGGTTAAGATCGATGAAAGGCCTCACTTGGGCTCTGAAGATCTGGAATTCAGGGATAGACTGGGAGAATTAATAATAAATGAACCTGATAAACTTTTTGGTGAAAGAAGGGATGACCTTGAGGGGTTCCTGAGGGGTTCCTCACTCAGGGAGCTCCGAATAGGGTATGCTTCCACACTGAATCCTGAGGTCTCAGCTGATGACTTCCATGGCAGAGGATCAGATATCCTTGTGGCCCTCATACTTAGAACCCATGAGGGGATGCCCGCCCCGACCCTCCAAGGACCTGATAACGTTCTCATGGTATTCCCTGACGCCTCAATGGCTGCTGAGGACTATGAGATCCTCCTCGACCACATGACCCTTGCGCTGAGTTCAGATGACCCTGAGCACAGTGATGCTGCAGGGAGGATGGTGTCGGCGTGGGTCGGGGATCTGATGGCATCAGGTTTCCAGTGGTACCTCAATGGTGAATCAGGGAGGGGGGATAGGCTTTATGGTCTCAGCGAGCTGATAAACAGTGAGCTTTCAAGGAGGATCTTCCACTCTGGCCCTGAGAACCTCCCTGTGATACGTGGAAACAGAAACCTCTGGAAGACTGGAAATTACCCGAAGGTCTTTGAAATATTCTTCTCTGAGAATCTTGAAGAGTTCAAAAAGAAAACAGGGAGTGGATTATTATGGTTCATCGCCCACATCCTCAGGGGCCCCGGGGGTGACTGGATAGTTGATGAGAACCTTAACCTCCTTCCAGATGTCTACCACCCAGTTAAGACCATGGTGGATGTGACAGTTGAAAAATTTTCAAGGGGCGACTTTGATCCGGTGGATGAGATGAAATTCCTCTCCATGCCCCCATATGGTCTTAAGGGTGACATGATAGGTCATGCTGTGGTATCATTCATTCTGAGGACCCTCAGGGGGCATATAGTAAAGAATGGAAGGTTGCTTGAGGATGAGGAGTTCCGCATACTGAAACAGAGGATCATTGAGGGGTGGAAGTGACTTCGTACTCTCATGTTATATACCTCTTATAATCTTGAAGTATTTTCATGGATGGCGAATCTATCTTGACCTTAACAATTCTGGCATCCTTTATTTTAAATTTATCGGAACGTTTAAGGACGTAATTTATTTCTTTCCAGAGCTCGTCATGGAATCTGTGGTACCGTTGATGCAGCGATTGCTTTTCATCAGTTAAAAATTTTCTTCTCAGTTTCTGAAGAGTCCGTGATGCAATGTATGATCTTCTTGCTTTTTCATCATCAAGACACATTTCAGGAAATAGTTCATCCAGAGCCCTGTATATTTTTTCAACATCTGAAATTCCCTTGGGGTGCTCGACATCAAAAACTGGAACATGACCCTCCGACGTCAGTATGATATCTGGATCCGACAGCCAGTGATCTCTTATATACTCGGGGTTTCTGGCGTTGAGATCATATTTAACAAGATATTCTGATAGGTAATCCTTTGCCCTGTTTTCATTCCAGTCACGGGCATCCATAAGCTTCTTCATGGCATTTCGGATGTTCCTTAACCATTCATATGAGTCATCCACAAGTTCTTTGAAGCCGTTCCAGGTGTAGTAGGAACGTTTTATTTTCAGGTTTGGGGCAATTTCTATCATGAATCTGGTGAAAAGGACTTTGAATGATGTATAGAATCCATGTTCATCCAGTAAAAGAGTCCTGTTCTGAAGATTTTCAGGTTTATCACCGGCTCTGATGTGTTCGATCCTGTCGACAGTTTCATCCTTAAAGAAAAGAAGCCTGTGGGATGGTATGAACATTCCACAATTCATTTCATTGATCACAAGCACACATTCAGTGCCTGCTCTTATTGTTCTCGCACGCTTTTTATAGGTTTTCCCATACGAATTCGATATCTTTGAATATGATCCTGATTCAATGGATCTTTCAAACTCTAGGATATCTTCTTTAACGGTTTCAGGAACATGAATTTTTCCTGTAATCTCAAAGAGAAGTTCGGGCGCTCTTTCTTTTCTTGATGGAATGTGAAGAGGTTTTGTAATCTGCTCTGTGATTCTGTTGTTAACTACTGATTTTATTTTTTCAATGGCTGTTGATCCTCCTATGAAGTAAAATTTATCTATATCTGTATCATTCAGAGAGTATCCGATGGGTGGATATGAAGTTGCTATTACCACTGAGGGACCTTCCCCATGGTGGGTGGGGAGATCATTCCAGGTGCATATATCAACAGCATCAAGCACATCAGGATTCTCTTCATCAATTTCAAAAGTTTTTTTCAGGCTCTTTGTTTCCCGCGATGATCTTAAAGCTATGAATATAGATTTTCTGTCATCCTCTGAAAGTTCCGCTTCAATGATTTCTTTCACGGAGTTCAGTATGGGGTTTCTCTGGGGGCCCGATGAAATTGAATAAACCTCTTCGAATGTGTTTTTCACCTCGTCAAAGATTGGTGTATCCAGGATCTGATTCAGAATGTTATCAATGACCCAGCCACCATTTGAATAATTGTGTGGGCCGCGGAGCTTGAGAGGTGTCTGAGGAAGATATTTTAGATAACGGCGCACATTTTTACCGTTATCTATTTTCAGGATCTTTTCGGAGATTTCTTCTATTCTATCAATCTCCTCGAGATGGATGTACTCTATCTCAGCATTAATCCCCGGGACAGATATTTCACTGAATGATGATGAAAATGGGGATGGTCTTGAATGATCTTCATCTCCGGTCAGTATGTCAAGAATGGGTATGCAATCCCAGGTGTGCCATGTGAAGCTGTCCTGAAGGTCTCTGTACAGGTGTCTGCTGTCGGGTCTGAGTGAAAACATCAGAACAGTACACTCTGTTGAACGAAGAAATTCTCTGAATTTTTGCCACCTCCTACCGTTGAAAAGCCTTTCATTGACGAAATAATCTGAATCTGTGAAAAATACAATATCTGGGTTGCATTCTTCAACGATGCCAAAGAGTTTTTCTGGTTCCAGGGTCTGTGAGATAAAAACCACGGAACTGTCTGAAGTATCTGTATCCCTGACATCTGTTATGCAATCATACTTAAAGTGATCTTTAAAACGTGTTAAGTTATCATAATTCAGTATTACATGAAAAAGGTCAGATACCGGAAAATTGAGTTTTTTGCCCGTCCATTCTTCCCTTTCTTCAATGCTTATGGCGATTATTCCTTCATCCTTCAGTTTTTTAATTCTTTTATCACCCTTCCCATCCTTCTGGGTTATACTCCTTACAGCATTCATTCCATATAAATTCTTATAGTACTTTAAAATGCGGTTTATGCATTTTCTAATGGTCATTTCTGGTCTGTATACTGATATTTCTGTCGTATGTCTGTTCTTTGAATCCTTTATTCTGTAATGGATCTTTTTTTTCTTTTTGAATACATTTTTTCTGTCTATTTTTAATAATCTTCTAAGATTTCTGAGATCACCTGAATCCATCTTAGACATATCTTCAATGTATTGGAGGCTTCCGAGCGCTGAAAAGGGGTCAGGAAAACCCAGCTCATTTTTACTTTCACCGGTATTGATCTCACCGATCACAACGATCTTGGCATCTCCTTTAACCCTGAGGCACTCGCAGATTAGAACTGGGAGGAACCTGATATTCCTCCATGGCCATGTTATCAGGTACTTTCCTTCACTGATATTGGGAAGCCAGCTGAGATATGATTTTTCAATCACGTTATTTTTTATGGGCCAGATAAGGGGCAGTTCCTCACTGGGAGGTTCTTTCAGATTTTTCGTCAGGAATTCATGTACCCCTTCATTTTCCGGAAGATGCACCGCAGGACTGAAAAAGGCGTCGCAGGAGGAACACCTAAATGTTCCATCATCCTCAATCAGCAGGGGAGCTCCTGTGATCACAGGTTCTTTGCAGTTTGGACACACGGGATAATCATGATAGTAATATGCAGGCTCCATCTATTCACCACCATTTCTGATCAGTTCAGATCCTCAATCTCCAAGAACAGCATGCCTATCCAGCCACCTGTTCCTGTGTTCACATGATGTCTCTGATAGCATCAGGCAGCGGTGGCATGCGGATCCGTTGTAATTTCCATCTGAAATCCGATTCTGATGACATATCGGATCGTTGGAGCAGAATTCAATATTATTCATTGCTATTTTCCATATCTCCTTAAATTTTGATTCTGAAGCACATCCAGAGAGACCTCCCATACTGCAATCATCTCCAATCGATGATGAATAAAGGAGAATGCCACCGGCGCCTCCGGAGTCTGTGTAAATTCTTTCTCTTATTGAGGGTGATGAATAGCCTGCATATAACGAGAGGGCCTGTATAATGGAATGTGAAAGTGTATGCCACCACACAAATTCTGGACTCACAGGTGTGTTCTGTCTCAGAATTTCGTCATGAATCAATTTTCTTTCATCCCACTCCTGCAGCGCATTTAAGGATGAAGATTCCGGGGCTATTCTATCCGCTGTTATGAACAGACCCTCTCCCATACTCTCAAACGCAGGATACCACCATGACTCGGAAATTGCTTCCCTTTCACCTGTACTCACAATATTTGACGGAATTATCTCTGAATTTTCGTCCTTTTTAAGATAAGGGCTCCTGTAGTATCCAATCTGAGCAGTTGTAAGCTTCAATTTTTCAACAGGAACAATTTTGAGGGTAATCTGAGAATCAACAGAAAATTTCACAGGCTCTCCCACTGATAGTGTTTCAGATGTTCGCATTTCTCTGAGGGCCCGGAATTCATCTCCAAGGGGATCTGCTATCATCCTGCTATTGAATCCCATTACATGTTCACAGAATCTTCTGTAACCCATGTCCTCAATACTCCCTTTAACGGTGTCATAATATTTTCTTTTGTTCTGCTTAACGTCTGAAAGCAGATTTTCTTTATTTGCATGGTTTATAATACCGCGCAGGTTACCCCTGAATTCTGGATCGTTCTCCAGTATTTCATCCAGTTTGGTTTTATAGGGAATTTTCAGAAGGGTCAGTGTTACGGGTATTCTGAGGGAGGTTGACTGTCTCTGAAGAATCTTCATTTCAAGTTCACATGATTCCTTTGAACGGAGCCCTGATCTTTCAGGAAGTCTGCCTGTGCAGCGGAATTTTTTTCTGTAAATATATCTCATGGAAGATGATTGTCCACATTCCGGACATTTAATTATTATATCCGCAATTGATGGTCCCTCAATTTTCCAGTGAAAGTATTCTGGATTGCACCCGGTTTCTTTACTGTGAACGAGATATTTCCATGGCAGATCATCAAGATGTCCGTCAGGACACGCAGCCACAAATCGGGTGGCTGAGGCATTCCTTGACCCGCATATGGGGCAGCCTTTCCCTTCACGTTCATAATAAAGGACGGGATTCTGGTGTCCCCCTTCTGTTCTTCCATAGCATATTTTCCAGCGGGGAAACCGCCATGTATTGTAGATGTGACGGTTTTCATCAAGGGAGAGGGCGGCATTGGTGGGCAGTGAAAATAGCCGTATGGTTCCATCAATCTCTTTATTTTTCCGGAGAAACTCTGAAAGCCTGCTATCCTTAATCTCAAACTTCTCAAGATATTCTATTCCAAAATAGTTTCCCAGGCCGTCGTTGAGTGAAGGGATCATCACGGGCCCGTTCTTTCCCTCCAGTATGGCTCCAGGTCCATAGGTGAATATGAACTGGGATCTTCTAAGATGCTGCACGTTATTCATCATATTTACACCCTGAAACCTGTTGTTTCCTCAATATCCCTCAGTGAATTTGGAGCATTTCTGAAAACTGTCTTGAGGTTTTTATATTCATGCGATGGAGTGCCAAGGACCACGTTGTGTTGTCTGGTTATGTACTCTGAAAATCGGAGTTCATTGACTTCTTCCGCAACAGATCTCCATTTTTTGATGCACTCTTCAAGGAAATTTTCAATTATTTCCACATCCTCTTTTCTGTTAAATATTTTATCAAGCCGGTTTGTGAGGGATTCCTGCAGATAATGAATATCTTCAGAGGATTCTCCGGATAATATGACCTTACCATCTTCTTCTGTCCAGTTAACACGGGCCAGTGGCATGTTTCTGAGAAATGCGACGGTCGCTGGTCCAAGGGCTCTATTTAATGCCCCATCGGAATAGGGTGAAACTGAAACAGATTCAACGCTTTCATGAATTCTCGCATGATACCTCATGAACATTTCATAGTGGTTCATGTCCCGGGGTCTTGAAGCATTCAGAAATGTCAGGACAAGACCTCCCCGTCTTCGCCCGATCCTCCCTGTGGCCTGAATGTAGGATCCTGTTGTCTTTGGCTGACCGCTGACAATCATGAGTGAAAGGTGAGGCACATCCACACCGGTACCGAACATTGATGTTGTGAAAATGGCATCATATGCCGGGACTCCCGGCTGTTCTCCGTCGCGTTCTATTCTGTCAAGTACAAGGGGCAGGGCAGTTGAATCAATCCTGCTTGAAAGTTCCAGCGGGTCGGGATCTATATCACGAGGATCATCCACGGAAATCTCCTTTAACCTCTCAACAACGTCCTCCCTGTAAAATGCAATCCCACCTCCAAGTTCCCTCAGGGAATTATAGTATCCGACAACGGTCCAGTAATATCTGATGGCTTCGTTGCCTGTGTTTTCCGCAGATGTTTTGAGAACACGGGACCATAGCCTTATCTGGGGAGTTATCGGACCTCTTCCGGGTGCGGCGATTCCCATGTAAATTCTTCCGCTAATCCGTTCATCCCATGCATCACCGGGATCCTCTTCCTTAACAAAAAATGAGTCTGCTATTTCAAGGCCGTGTGGCGGGAACTGGAACAGATCCCTTCCAAAGAGAAGTCTGACCTGATCATGTGCGTTGTTTATCGTTGCCGTGGATGCAAGATATTTTGGTCTCAGCCCTCCACGCCATATGAGAGATTCCACGGATGCCTCATAGATTCCAAAGATGCTTCCGAGGGGACCGTCAAGGAGGTGGAGTTCGTCCTGTATTATCAGTTCAGGGGGCAGAAACCCTTCCACGTCAGTGTCATGGGCTTCACTACTCTTTGTCGTGTTTATGGGATATAGCCCATCCCTGTGATAACCATAAAATATGTTGAATTTATCAACATTTCCGAAGATGGCTGCTGCCTTTGGCTCAAAGGAGAGTCTCGCAATCTTATCAGCAGTGCTTATTATAACTGTGGGGCACCTTGAGTATACCTGTTCATCAACAGTGTAGGCAGGAACAGGAATTCTTCTGTTTTCTATAAAAGGACTCTCAAACTTTCTTCTGGCATTTCCATCGGGAAACTCCGATTCCTCATCTGAGGGAACACCCTCCGCCCAGTCAACATCCTTATTCAGAGGACAGTCCGGATTGGGACACCATATTTCAAAGTCTGAATATTTCTTTTTCCTCCTCCCTTTATCAAAGGAGCTTCCAAAGTAGCCGGGTCTTCTCCAGCTCAGTGATGAGAACTCAAAGTGATTCTCAAGTTCTTTCATGATCTCTGATATCCGGGGGATGTCCATATCTCTTTCATCAAATTTTATGATGAGTGTTTCATGGTTCTCCCTGAGGTTGTCCCTGCAAGTTCTGATTTCTCTGATTTCAGGAAACATTTTTTTGAGTTCTGAAGGCTCAAAGCTGAGGTCTGTCTTCTTTTTCTGGACCACGGTGATTATTGTGTTATCATGGGCAGGCAGGGAGCTCTCTGAAGAATCCGGCAGACTCAACCATGAATTGCATGCGGGGCACCTGATGACCTGGGCCGGCTCACTTTCATTCCCACCATCCCCGGAGGAGGTCATGATGTCAATGGCCCCTTTATTTATTCTCAGATGAAGTGGAGACACGGCGCCACCTACCCATAGGCCAGCGGAGAACCTCACAGAACCATATAACCAGTCCTCTTTTATATCACAGTTGGAGGGTCTCCATCCCCTGAGACCGCTGTCGCATATGAAAACTCTCAGATACTCCGCCGCTGTTATCATTCTCAGGGTCCTTCTGAACTGCTGCACGGTGAGGAGGCGCAGGGTGTATCTTGATATAACTGCTGTTCCATAGCATCTCTGGATATTTTCTGAGCCGATGGAACCTTTAAGACGGCGAAGAGACATCGTAAATGCTATTATGGCAAGATAGGCCTCTGTTTTCCCACCCCCGGTTGGTATCCAGAGGAGATCCAGAACATCACGATATTCTGATTCAGGATTGAATATGGGTTCGATGTTCATGAGAAAAAATGCGAGCTGGAATGGTCTCCAGAGGAAATCATCACCCTGCCGGCTCCACTGATGCTGAAGTGATATGACCCTGTTTGCAAAACAGAATGCGAGCCTTGCTTTCTCATTATCCATGAGGATTTCCAATCCATTTTTAAGTCTTTTCAGCGCTTCTTCCTGTTTTTTGATTATACCGGATGCAAATTTTTTATTTTTGCCATCCATTGACTTCTGGATTCCTTTATTGCATTCTATCCACCTTTCATATGCATCTATGAGGGGGTTCACTATCTCTGAAATTGAACTGGAATTCCATGCCTCTGAAAGTTTCTCTGCAGAAAGTTCATCAACCCCTTCCACATCAAAGGATGGCATCGGACTGGGATAGAGAGGTACAAATTCTGTTCTGAAGTCAGGAGTTCTGAAATTTTCAATTTCAGGGAATTTTTCAGCCAGATTAAGACCATCAGGCCATAAAATAGACTCATTGAGGTTATGTGAGTATTCACATGATTTTGATACTGCAGAGCATTGAATTCCCATCACATCAATCTTTCTGTTTCTGTAAATGAAATTCATCTCATCTCTGTAGTCATCAGGGGCATCTGAAGTTTCCGGACGGTCTTCAACGTTAATGCGAATGGATGGCTGAAAAATGCAGGAGGCTGTTTCAGGTCTGTAAGCACTTCGAGCGACCTTAAGTTCATTTACAAGAATCACCCTAACGTTTTTACGGTTTCCGTCCTCCCTGATCATAACATTGATCGTTATGCTGCCATCATCTTCCCGGTAGATGCATTCACGGGTGTTATCCTCCTCAAGTGAAAATTTTTTGATGCAGAAATGGCCTTTTCTCTTCCACATTTTCTCATCATCGGATCTGGTGTATCGACCCCACGTGACACAGATATCCATTTCCTTTGCACCGGCGGGTGCCATGAATGAAATACCAAATGATCTGGGCCGTGTGAATGGTCCTGATAATACAGAGCTTTCATAATCAGAATCATCATCCTCTCCTGATGAAACAATGTCTGTATTCACATTTTCAGAATCGGGGTCAGCAGCACCCATTTCTATGGCGGGACTCCATCCGGCGGGGATGATAACACCGGTTATATACTCATCGTAGGGGTCCCCTTTAATGGATTCCTCAGGGCCACTTCGTGGTCCCAGCACCTCCTTTATTACCTCTTCAATCATTGTTTTTCTCATTCTAACATCTCCTGTAAAAGTTGCATGATAGTTTCAGGGGACATTCATGGCAGAGGGGATCGCTAGCTCTGCACACAGCCTCTCCGAAATCGATCATCGATAGTGAAAGGTGTCTGCAGTCACCAAATTCAAGAATTTTCCTCATTACTGTTTCAAAATCCTTTTTTCTGCGGGATGAATCACTGATCTCAAGATCAAACAATCTACCAATGATTCTGACGGTGTTCGTGTCCAGAAGGGGTTCTGGAATATTTTTGGAAAAACATAAAAACGCCGAGGAAATGTAGTTCCCAATGCCTGGAAGTTCAAGGAGATCATTTTTGTTTTTTGGAACAGCCCCCCCGTGTCTGCTTTCAATCTCACATGCGAGTTTATGGAGATTTCTGGCTCTCCATCTGAGACCAAGGGACTCCATTTCTTTTTCTATTGTTTCCTGTCCCGCTTCACACACCGATTTAAAATCAGGAAATTTTTCAACAAAGTTTTCATAAATTTCAAGCACCTGTTCTGCGCGTGTTCTGTGAAGCATTATTTCAGCCAGCAGAATTCCATAGTCATCTCTTCTTTCGCGCCAGGGAAATTTCCTTAAATTCTTTTTTCCCCATTCGCAGATTCTGGTATGAATATCAAGCAGCAGATCCTTTTCAGAAATCAGAGGTCCCCCCTGTAGATTTCATAAAGTTTGCGGGCAATCTTCTCAGACATTAGTGGAGGCACGGCGTTTCCTATCTGCCGGTACTTTGAGGTCATGGATCCTTCAAATATGTAGTTATCCGGGAAGGACTGGATCCTTGCAGCTTCCCTTACGGTCAGAGAACGGGCCTGTTCTCTGTCGGGGTGGATGTAGTAGTGTCCATCCTTTGATATATGCGCGACAATGGTATGGGAATAGGGGAGGTCCCCTGCAACCACCTTGTAACGGTCAAGGAAGCTCCTGGTGTTCCTGTGTGTCCTGAGTTCCGGTGGAAGTTCTGTATATTTTAATCTTCTCCTCTCTGAGTTCCATGCGTCAATTGTTCTCCTGTAAATTTCGCGGTCCCGCGGGTTGTGTCTTCGCGCCTGGTGATGTCGGAGAATATCATTCTCTGTCCTTATACCCATCTCATTCAGGAGGCGTGATGGTCTGGATCTATATTCCTGGGGCCCGTCTGTGCCCTGGCCGGGTTCAAGGGCGGGCAGATCACATAGGATGTCATTCACTGTACCGGCATACCTCTCCTCATCAAACTGTATCCTTTTATCTTCCATGCGGTGGCCGATGACTATGATCCTCCTTCTCCTCTGAGGGACCCCGAAGTTATATGCATCACGCACTTCAAAGTCAAGTTTATATTCCAGGTCTGTTACCTTCCTCTGGAAATCAGATAGTATGTGGCCCCTTTGCGCTGACTTCATCCCGGGGACGTTCTCGAATACAAAGAATTCCGGCTGGAATTCTTTCAGGAATTTAATGTACAGGAGGTAGAGGTAGTTTCTCCTGTCCTTTTCCATGTTCTTCCGGGATCTGCCAGCATATGAGTACGCCTGACATGGAGGCCCACCTATTATGCCATCAACAGAAACTGTCCCCATATCATTCATCTTTGACCTGATGGTCTCTATGACCCTGTCCACGTTTTCCTCTGTGAGTTCAAGGTTCATGTACAGTTCACTGTCAAAGTCAGGATATCTTCTGAATAGTTCTTCACGTCCTATCTCACCATTAACGTATTCGGTGTAATCCTCGGGGTCACCATCGCTCTGCAGGTGATGATAGAGTCCCCTTGTCTCCAGTGTCTGAATCGCATCCCTGTCCATCTCAATATGTGAAACGAATGTATAATCACTCCGAAGGAAACCTTCAGTAAGCCCCCCCGCACCTGCAAATATGTCAATCAACACAACATCTGACATCGCCGAACCTGCCTCTGGTTACCTGTCATTGATGATTTATCTTAACCACATTAAATTATTTTTTGTTATGTCCACCCATATGGGTTAAACTCAGAGGGTGGTATGTACATTACCTCGGCATAGCCGCGCCTGAGAAGCTCCCTGTTGAGGTTGACACCGTCGACGTAGACAACTGCAAGGACCCTCCCATACCTGTCGTGTCTTTTAGCATCATCGATGTCCAGCTGGACTGTTCTTCCAAGGCACATGGACTTCACGAAGTCCTTCGCCTCCCTGTAGCCTGGCTGTCCACGTTCAGGGGTGTTAACCCCTACCAGGCGTATCCTCCCGACGCCCTCAACGTCTATGGTGTCACCGTCAACCACATGGTAACAGCTGCCTGATGCCTCATAACTGGATTTTTTCTCAGCAGTATCGTTAACCTTATCCTGGGAGTCGCTGGTCCATGAATCATTAACAGGATTGTCCACATTGCTGTCCTGGACACCCTCATTGTATGTGTAGTTACCATCCTCAGAGACGCAGCCCGCAACCATCAGGGCAAGCATCACAATTAAAATATACTTCTTCATGAATGCACACCTCATCTCTTCCTGATCATCTCCCTGAGGGTATCCCTCAGTTTAGGCGGATTCAGGGGCGGGTACCGTTACAATCCTCCCTGAAACCACGACGTCACCCTTCACGTATCTGGCGCCGTTCTCTGAGAGGACACCCTCAAGGCCGGGGTATATGGTAGCATTCTGACCCCCTCATGATTCCGGCCATGGCTGGTATGGCCGGGGCAGCGCATATGGCGCCTATGATCCTATCACTCCTGCTGGCTGATTCTGCTGTATCGGCCGCCATCTCCAGGTCCCGGTCCACCCGGCCGGACTTCGCCCTCCTGTAGAGGCCGCTTCCACCTGTGAAGATAACTGCATCGTGGCCCCTGATATAGGATGGCTTCACATCCTCAATGCGGATATCGTAGCCAGATGGGAGGTCTCCCGCCCCTATCACGGTGACCTCAGCGCTGAGTTTCAAATTCATGCGGGTCCTAGTCCGCGAAGACCACCAGGGCCACACGACCCTCCACAGGGGCTCCACCCCCTGAGAGATAGGCCGCTGCAGGACCAGGCCGGCCATGATGATGGCCACAGCCACATATCTCCTTAAAGTCACACACCCTAATACACACTGTATCATATTATGTTCATCAGAAGGAAAAGTGTAACGCCCGGAATCTGTTTCGCCAGTCTGGAGATTAAATAAACGGATATTCTGCACCCTGGACAACAATTAAATAAGATTAAACCATAATTCATTTTCATGGTTAAAAGGGTTCTTGAGAGGTTCAGGAGGGACTGGCGGTTCAGGGATGCCATAGAACACGTGGAGACAATCCCTGGCCGTGAAGCAAGGTACTCTGACTCCACAGACATCCCTGATAACATCCGGGACTACCTGGATGCAGGGGGTATAAGGCTTTACCGCCACCAGAGGGAGGCCCTCGACGCCATAAGGGAGGGGATGAACATCCTCATAACAACCCCCACGGCCTCCGGGAAGACACTGGCCTTCAATCTCCCCATCATGGAGACCCTCACCCTCAACCCTGATGCAACGGCCCTCTACATATACCCTGTCAAGGCCCTCTCAAGGGACCAGCTCGGGGTCCTGGAGGAGCTGGAGTCAGAGCTCGGACTCAAACTCAACCCGTCAACCTATGATGGTGACACACCCAGGGAGCGGAGGCCCTGGATAAGAGAGAACTCCAGGGTGATACTCACCAACCCCCACCAGCTCCACCGCATACTCCCCTGGCATCACCAGTGGAGGCGGTTCTACAGTAACCTGCGCTACGTGGTGATTGATGAGGCCCACCAGTACAGGGGGGTTTTCGGCTCCAACGTGGCCCTCCTCCTGAGGAGGCTGCGGAGGATCTGCAGGTACTACGGCTCAGAGCCCCAGTTCGTCCTTGCAAGCGCAACCCTGGCAAACCCTGCCGAGTTTTCACGTAAACTCACAGGCCTTGACTTCAGGGTGATCTCGGATGACACTTCACCCTCAGGTCCGAAGCACTTCATACTCTACAACCCCTACAGGAAGAGGGGTGACCCCTCAGCGCACCTTGAAACCTCAGCCATACTCTCATACCTTGTTCTGAGGGGCGTGCAGACCCTCTGCTTCACCATCTCAAGGAAGATGGCTGAACTTGTAACCCGCTGGACGAGGGAGCAGCTTGATAGGGAGAACCGCAAACTCGTTGACAGGGTGACGTCCTACAGGGCAGGTTACCTTGCAGAGCAGAGGCGGAGGATAGAGGCCGACCTCAAGGAGGGGAGGCTCCTGGGTGTCACTGCAACCAATGCCCTGGAGCTCGGCATAGACATAGGTTCACTGGACGCCGTCATAATATCTGGTTACCCCGGGACCATGATATCGACCTGGCAGCAGGCCGGGAGGGCCGGGAGGAACCTGAAGGACTCCATGGTGATCCTGGTGGCCTTCGAGAACCCCCTGGACCAGTACATCATGAAGAACCCCTCATTCATCTTTGAGAGGCCCCATGAGAATGCAATAATAGACCTCCAGAACAGGCTGATACTGAGGAACCAGACTGCATGCGCGGCCTCCGAGCTGCCCTTAATCCTGGATGACTTCCTGGAATACGACTTCAGCGTGGGTGTTGCAGGGGAGATGCTTGCTGATGGGGAGCTTGAACTGGCACCAGATGGTCTCACCTGCAGCGGCGACCCCCAGTTCAGGTACGGCCTCGATGACGTCTCCCAGGACACCTTCACGGTCATCTGTGAGGGCCGCGTCCTTGAGACCATGAGCCGCTCCCAGGCCTACAGGGAGGCCCATGAGGGTGCGGTGCTCATGAACCACGGCAACACCTACACCGTACGGGACTTTGACCTTGAAGGCAGGAGGATAATCGTTGACAGGAGGGACGTTGAGTACCATACCAGTGTCCTCAGGGACACCGAGCTCAGGATTATAAGGAAGCTCCGGCAGCGGAGACTGGGGGACCTTGAGGTTAACTTCGGCGAGGTTGAGGTGACCGAGCACTACACAGGATACAGGGTAATGAGCTACAGCAGGGTCCTGGGTAAAAGGGAACTTGACCTCCCACCACTCAGGTTCAGGACCAGGGCCCTCTGGTTCACCATCCCAGACTCCCTCAGGGATGAGGTTGAGGAGATGTACGGTGGGGATGCCTTCCACGGGGGAATACATGGGGCTGAAGACGCCCTCATATCCCTCTTCCCCCTCCACGTCCTCTGCGACAGGAGTGATATCGGGGGCATATCCACACCCATGCACCCGGACACACAGGAGGCCACTATATTCATATATGACGGCTTCGAGGGCGGAATAGGACTTGCAGAGAAGGGTGTTGAGGTCTTCGGGGACCTCCTGGCATCGACCCTTGAACTTGTATCATCCTGCAGCTGCACCGAGGGCTGCCCATCATGTATCTACTCACCAAAGTGCGGCAACGAGAACTCGCCGCTCCACAGGGATGCGACGGTGAAGATACTGGAGTACCTCATGGAGCAGACCTCGGGTGAGGTCAGGGAGGCCAGTGAGGTTGATGGGGATGTCCTCGCAGGGGTGGAGGAGCTCTGCAGTGAGGGTAACCTCCTGGATGCCAAGTTAAGGCTACATGAGGTCCTTGAGAGGGACCCTGGAAATCCAGGGGCATGCTACCTGATGGGGGAAATACTCAGAAGGCAGGGGGAGGTTGAGATGGCGGCCTACTTCCATGAGAGGGCCATGAACGGCTCATAGTCCGGGGCTGAAAAATTGAAGGATGATGCTGGAGGTATAGTGTGCTTGAAAAACTCAAATGGGATCTCGTAACAGAATATGATGGCGCATCACTCGAGGAGACCTTTGATGCGTCCAGGGTGACCGCTGCAGGCTCTGAGGCCCTGGAGATATCCCATGAGAGGAGGGTGAAGCTGAGGAGGTCTGATGTCAGACCCCACATCCTCTCTGATCTGAAACTGCTGAGGGGTGTTGGTTCCATAACCGAAAGGATGCTGAAATCTGAGGGCTACCATACCATCGAGGACCTCCTGGAACATGAGATCTACCGGGAGGAGGCAGCACGCATCCTTGATCTCATTGATTCAGGGGACTTCCCTGGGATCAGGGGCTACCTGAACTGTTCATCCTCTGATTACAGGGTTCTGGGTGCGCTTGGTCTTGTGGATGAGGAGAGATTCACCTTCCTGGACATCGAGACCCTGGGCCTTGGAGGGGCGCCGGTCATACTCACAGGCATGGCATGGATTGAGGATGGGGTGATGAATGTGAGGCAGCGCCTGGCACCGGCACCTGAAATGGAGGGGGCTGTCCTTGAGATCTACCACCACATACCACCAGACTCCATCATCGTAACCTTCAACGGTGCAAGCTTCGACATCCCCTACATAAGGAGGAGGTCAGCCGTCCATGGCCTTGAAAACAGTCTTGAAAACTGTCACGTGGACCTATACCATATTTCAAGGCGACTCTGGGGGCACACACTCCCTGACTGTAAACTGTCAACGGTGGAGAGGCATATCCTGGGTGCTGAGAGGGACCTTGACATACCCGGCTCACACGTCCCGGACTACTACAGGACCTACATCTCAACCGGCAGCCCAGGGCCCCTGGTCCCCCTGGTTGAGCACAACCGTGAGGACATCATCAACATGGCGCTCCTCATCCCCCATGTGACCTCTGCTATCTGCTGAGGAGGATGGCATGTTGGAGTGTGGCCAGGGGTAATGTCATGGCTGAGGAGGATGGCATGTTGGAGTGTGGCCCATGTATCCAGATGGATGGCATGGTGGGGGACTGGAATAGATAAATATCCCCCTGAACATAATACCTATGGTGTTTATATGGATCAGCTGGTTCTGATAAACAGGGTGATAGGCCTTTTCATGGGTCTTTTCATAATAGGGTTCTGTGTCAGGATACTCAGGCAGATAGGAGCCAGGGAACTTGCAGTCTCGATGCTTTTCCTCCACAGACGCACCGCAAGGCTCATATGTGTATCAGTGTTCCTTGCATCAATCTTCACGGTACTGGTCGGCTTCACCTTTGTCACGGGGCAGGATGAGGCTGTCGTTGAGTGTTTCCTGAACCTCAACGCATTCTTCCTCCTGGTTTCAGTGTTCCTCTTATCCTCAGTGATGGGTGGTGATGTTTGATGTATGTGAAATGGATTGTAATGATACCTCCAATTCTGTCGCTCTACTTCTCAGCGAGGATACTCATGAACAATCTGCGATATGATGAGGCGGCCCTGGGGATGCTGTTCTCTAACATGGATGAAACAGCCATCCTGATAAGCGTATTCGCAGTTTCAATGATAATATTCTCAGCGACGAGGGTGATGGACCTCATAGACCTCTTCTGGCCAATCCCGGGAAATGATGAGATCATCGCCGCCATGATATGGCTGATTGACATTGTGCTCGTCTACATATTCTACAGGGTGGCCACAGTAACGGTGCCGGCGGAGAGGAATATCTAGGATAGAATCCTTAATGTGAACATCCTGAAGACTTCTATGGAACAGAAATGAGGGAGAATCTGAATGGATCAATCTGCAAGGGAAATCATTGAAAGGGAATTTGAGAATCTGAGGGAGAAACTCCTTGACCTCACAATGAGGAACCAGCTCCTCAACTTCAGACCAAGGTCCAGGACGGTTGAGGTGGTGAACCATGACCCTGAGTACATATACAGCTACCTTGTCCTCAACCGGAAAAAGATGAAGCTCGCACCCCGCATTGAGGAGGAAGAAACCCTGGATCCAGATGGTCCCATCCTCTGTGAGAACAGCCCCAGCGATGAACTGGAAGTCCCCCCCGAGGGTATCTCTCCTGAAGAGAACCTGATGGAGGTGGAGGATGAGAACATACTCCAGACAGCCCTGACAGAGGCCGAACTCCAGAGGAGGCTATTCTACATCAACCAGAGGGCCAGGACCATGATACAGGAGCAGGGCTACAACATACTCTACCTCGCCCTTGGCTTCCTGGAGTGGAGGACAGAGGGGGAACCGGACATCAGAAGAGCACCCCTGGTCCTGGTACCCGTGTCACTTGAGAGGAGGAGGGCGGGTTCATCCTTCTCACTCCGCTGGGATGGCAGTGAGATCATAACCAACATGTCCCTCCAGGCAACGGCTCAGGGAGGAGGGTGTTGAGCTGCCAGAGTTCACCATGCCCTCCTCTCCGGGGGGTGTCTCAGCTTACCTTAAACGCGTCGAGGGGGCTGTCTCATCAATGGAGGGGTGGGGTGTCACCGATGAGGTCCAGCTCGGATTCT
Organism: Methanothermobacter thermautotrophicus str. Delta H; assembly: GCF_000008645.1. Classification (NCBI taxonomy): domain Archaea; kingdom Methanobacteriati; phylum Methanobacteriota; class Methanobacteria; order Methanobacteriales; family Methanobacteriaceae; genus Methanothermobacter; species Methanothermobacter thermautotrophicus. The sequence continues at coordinate 428,452 of NC_000916.1, read as the reverse complement.
TCTCCTTCACCAAGTTCCTCATGTACATGGACCTGGACCCCTCCTCCTATCCCAACTGGGATGAGATAGTGGACAGACCCCTCCTCAGGGCCCTCTTCTCCATTGAGATAGACGATGACAGCGAGGAGGTGGACATAGACAGCATACCCTACAGGGACCTCTACCATGTCGTGGATGCTGACTCATCCCAGATCGCGGTCATAGAGGATGTGAAGGCAGGTAAGAACCTTGTGGTTGAGGGCCCACCAGGCACCGGGAAGTCCCAGACCATAGTGAACCTCATAGCGGAGCTGATGGCCTCAGGCAAGACGGTCCTCTTTGTGAGTGAGAAGATGGCGGCCCTTGAGGTTGTCAAGAGCAGGCTGGACTCCATAGGACTGGGGAGGTTCTGCCTTGAACTCCACTCCCACAAGGCACGTAAGAAGGACGTCCTCAATGAACTGGAAGCCACCCTCATGGAGGCAGAGGCAGATAGGCCCGAGGCAGAGAGGGAGTTCAGGAGGATGGAGAGGCTCCGTGATGAACTCAACGAGTATCGTCGCGCCCTTCACGAACCACTGTACAGCATACAGCTTTCACCCTTCCAGCTATTCGGGATGAAGGAGCGTGCAGAGAAGTACTTCAACGGTGAGCTCCCCTTTGTCAGGATACCATCCCCCGAGACCATAACACCCGATGAATGGGATGAGGCCCTGGTTGAACTCAGAAACCTGGCGAAACTGGCTGAACTCCTCCCGCCACTCCAGGAAAACCCCTGGTCCGGCACCGATCCCGGTATGATGCTACCCTCAGATGTCAGGGAACTTGAAATACTCCTTGAATCAATAATGAAGACCGCTGACAGGTTAACAGCATCCCTGAGGGAGTTCCAGGAAAGATACGGGTTCATGAGGGTTAAGACCCCGGGCGAACTCCGGGGACTCGCGGAGGTTGTCTCTGTGGTTGCGGAGTCAAGGCCCTTCGACCTGGGGGTTCTGGAATCCAGTATATGGGACCGCTACAGGGCTGATGCATTCACCCTGCTTGATAAACTGGAGTCCTACACCAGGAAGCGTGAGATACTGGACAGGTTCCATGAATCTGTACATGGAGTGGACCTGGAGGCCCTCCTGAGGGACTACCTGAAGGAGTCATCCAGCCGCATAAAGTTCCTGAGCGGAAGGTACAGGAAGATAAGGAATGAGATAGACGCCCTGTATGTTGGCAGGGCCCCTGAGAACGACTACGAGGTTGTTGAGGATCTTGAGAACCTCATGGACGTCATGAGCCTGAGAGAGGAACTTGAGAGGTACAGCGGGGTTGCTGAGAGGTTCTTCGGTTCAATGTGGAACCCTGAGAACCCACCCCTCGAGGACCTCAGGGCCACCGCAGAGTGGATAGTGAGGTTCAGGGACCTCCACAGTGATGGAATGATATCAGAGAGGACCCTTGAGTGCATCTCCCGGGGCCTTGATGGTGAGAAACTGCTCTCTGAGTTTGAGGAGATTATGGAAATCTACAATGAACTTGAGGACAAACTCTCAAGGCTCCAGAAGGGTATAAACACCCATGCCCATGTCCTCTTCAACTCCATGCCAGAGGACGTCCCCTTCAGGGCCTGGAGGTCAAGGGTGAAGGCCTGGAGTGAGGCCCTCAACCTCCTTCCCCTCTGGTCACAGTACCTCGAGAAGAAGAGGCTCTGCATGAAGACCCGGGGGGCTGCATTCATACCCATAATAGAGTCGGGTATAATCCGCATGGATGATATAAGGCCTGCCATGGAGGGCAACCTTGCAGATGCACTCCTTGAGAGGGCCTTCAGGGAGATACCCACACTTTACACCTTCATAGGTGACCTCCACGAGGCCAAGATAAGGGAGTTCAGGGAGCTGGACTCCAGGATAATCGAGCTCAACAGGAAGAGGCTCATACACCAGCTCAACAGTAACATGCCCACGGTATTTGGGGGTGCGGCCCCCAACTCAGAGGAGAGCATCCTCAGCGGGGAGTTCACACGTAAAAGGGGTCATATGCCTCTAAGGAAGCTCCTGAAACTTGCAGGCGGCACTGTAAAGAGGATAAAGCCCTGCTTCATGATGAGCCCCCTCTCGATAGCCCAGTACCTTGACCCCAGAAGCAGCCAGCTTCAGTTCGATGTAGTGATCTTTGACGAGGCATCACAGGTTAAACCCGAGGACGCCCTGGGGGCATTCCTCAGGGCCAGGACGGCCGTGGTGATGGGTGACACCAACCAGCTCCCACCTACAAGCTTCTTTGACCAGATGATATCAGCGGAGGAAGACTCAGAGGATGTGGCTACCGCTGCGGACATTGAGAGCATACTGCACCTCTGCAAGAGGAGCTTCCCTGTGAGGATGCTCAGGTGGCACTACAGGAGCCGGCATGAATCCCTCATAGCGGTCTCCAACCAGGAGTTCTATGATAACAGGCTCCTGGTCTATCCGTCCCCTGCAAGGGAGGACGAGGAACTTGGACTGCACCTGGTCTACCTCCCGGACACGGTCTATGAGCGTGGGAGGACGTCATCCAATCCCCTGGAGGCCGCGGCGGTGGTTGACGCCATAGAGGAACACTTCATGAGGTACGGTTCCTCAAGGAGTCTCGGGGTCGGTACATTCTCTGTGGCCCAGATGAACGCCATACTGGAGGCCCTGGAGGCCCGCCTCAGGGAGAACCCTGAACTTGAACGGATAATAAACCAGGAGACCGATGAGCCCTTCTTCATAAAGAACCTGGAGACCATACAGGGGGATGAGAGGGATGTGATATTCATAAGTGTGGGCTACGGCTTCGACGAGAGGGGCCGCATGTCCCTCAACTTCGGGCCCCTCAACCAGGAGGGTGGTGAGAGAAGGCTGAACGTCCTCATCACCAGGGCCCGTGAGAAGTGTGTGGTCTTCACGAACTTCAGGTCCTCGGACCTCAGAACCGGGCCTGGGACACCCTTCGGTGTCAGGGCCCTCAAGAGGTTCCTCAGGTACGCTGAGACAGGGTTCCTGGAATCAGACTCCACTGACACCTCACAGGGACTGTTTGAGGACTCTGTATATGACTTCCTGGTTGATGCGGGATTCGAGGTTGACAGGGGAGTTGGATGTGCCGGGTTCCGTGTTGACTTCGCGGTGAAGGATCCTGATGAGCCGGGCAGGTACATTGCAGGGATACTCACCGATGGTGAGATGTACAGCCGGGCCGAGGTTGCAAGGGACCGGGACCGGCTGAGGGAGGAGATCCTCCGGAACCTCGGATGGAAGATCATACACCTCTGGTCCTCTGACTGGTACAGGAACCGTGAGGAGACACAGAGGAAGGTCTCCGATAGACTCGAGGAGATTGTTGAGGAGCCCGTATGGCCAGGAGTCACCTGAGACTCCTGAAACTGAACAGGAGGCTGTTGAACCGGATGATATGGAAGAGGCTGTTGATGAGGTGGATGAACCTGCGGTTGATGATTCCGGGGGTCTTGAGGTAACGGGAGAGTCAGGGGGTCCTGACCAGGAACCCCCCATGGATGGAGCGGCAGAGTATGTTGAGTATGAAACCGACAAGCTCAGGGAACCGGATGACCTCTACCGGAGCCCCACACCCATAATATCCTCTGTTGTCAGTGAGATAGTATCCATGGAGGGTCGTATCCACGTGGAGGAGGTTATAAGGCGTATAAGGGAGTCATGCGGGTTGAGGAGGGCCGGGAGGAGGGTCAGGAGCATAATCAACTCTGCCATTGAGATGGCAGAGAACAATGGCAACATCAAGAGAAACGGTGAATTCCTCTCCTCTCAGACTCAATGCCTGTTACGGTTCGAAGGAGAAGTGGAAGGATCGACATCTCCCTCATATCCCCCATGGAGATCGAGGAGGCGGTGAGGATTGCCCTCAGGTCAACCTCTGATATGGATGAGGTTATAACACGTGTATCGAGGATCTTCGGCTTTAAGAATACCAGCAGGAGGACGGCCTCTGGGATAAGGAGGGTCATGGAGGACATGGCAAGGCGGGGCGAAATTGTGGTTGATGATGAAGGTGTCAGGTTCGTCTGATCTAGGGGAATAGACAGCTGGGGGCTGAAATGAATCCCCCATTCAATCATATCATCTTGGGGGTTACTGGACCACAGTTTTCATCTACCAGAGACATGAAGGCGTCAACCGCATAAACAGTCCCTCACAGACCTTATCCTGGATAGGATGCATGGATTGAATTCCGGTCAGGAGATGCGGTGTAACTCATGCAGTAGATGGAAACAGGCCCTTAACATGTATTCGGCTCTGGAACACATAGCTCACTGGACCTGAGCATGAGGACCATTAGGCGTCAGCTGGTGTGGGCCTGAAAACCTCCAGTGATGTGGTTCTGTATTGGGCAAAAAATTAGCTTGATTGCAGATATATCCCTGGTGGTAGTGTGATACCCTTTGGACGTGAATTTCAGGTTGCCCAGTTCATATCAGCGTTTATAACAGGCCTGAGTTCCATCTACATGCTGAGGGTCTCCATGCAGGAGAGTAGATGGATCTACATGACTCTTGCTGTTCATAGCGAGCATCTGTGGTTTTCTGAGGGAGATATCAGAGTTTGATGTCTTCAGGATGGTTGAATGGTTTTTCATAATGTTAGCATCATTACTTTTCTTCTATGCCGCCCTCATTTCAAACAGAAAACTGGGGGCTGAGAAATGATAATCTTAATCATGAAGACCGTGGCCTTCATCTTCATGTTGCTTGCAGCTGTACTCTCGGTGAAGAATTATTTCATGACAAGGTTCGCCTCCGGTCTCTGGGCTCTTGTATCAATGGCCCTCCTGACTGGCAGCATACTCCTCTTTGTGAGGCTCATAAAGGAATTTCTGCCATTCCCAGAACTTGAGGTTGTTAAGATATGCCTCCTCCCTGTTATGATGGCATTCATCTTCGCAGCTTCCTTTGAACTTAAAAGGGACATTCTAAAGCCCCTCTAATTCTTCTTCTGATGAGATCTGTGAAGAGAAGGCAATGATTCATGTATCTGGCGATGTTGGATGGTCCCATTACACCTCAACGTCCATGCAGCAGCCATACTAGAGGTATTCACAGGACAACCTTAATTCTGATTATTCTCTTCGTCGATTCCCTCAAACCTTGCCACCCCATCAACCCATTCAAGGCAGTAGTTTTTCCTTTCAGCTCTTCTGACAAGTATCACGCCGGTAACGGCCCGAATACCCCGCCCAGGAGGTCTGTGAGGAGGTCGAACATGGTATCAGCGAGGGGATCCATTACAGGGGACCCCTGTGTGGGACCGGTCGGCAGGACATGCTCTATGTGCTGATAGAGGTAGTGGTCGTAGCCGTACTCAACAAGCTCCAGGAGGGCGCCGAGTCCCAGGGTCACGAAGATTATGAGGAAGGCCATTATCAGGAGGCTGGTCCTTATCTTTCCATAGACGTAGGCCGTGTAGATGAGCATCATGCCTATCAGTGCGACTATGAATGGGACGGTGAAGTGCATGAACTTGTCATAGTAGGCTATCCTCCCGTAGAGGCCTAATGTGTTGCCGAGGATGTACTCCAGTGCAACCACCGTGAGGAAGAGTATCTCAATCTCCACCGGGATGACCCGTAAACCATGGGGGTGCCTGAGGGGAGGGAGGTAGACAACTGCAACCGCGATGAGGGTTATGAGTCCGAAGACCCTGGTACCCCCCGCTCCAAAGACCACGATGATAACACCCATCACCACCAGAAGGATCCTGATCGATGTTAGAAGTTTCAGCTTCCATGAACTGTTCTCCGGGCATTCATTCATGTTTCCACCTTCTCATAAGGTACTTCTCAATTTCTATTGCCATGAGCCTTTCTCTGTCAATCTCCACGTTTTTCTCATCACCAGCCTCATGGCTGCACATCTCAGTTATCCTTTCAGGAGCCCCCTTGGTGTAGATGGTCCCATCCTCTGTGAGGACAGCCATGTACTTCCTTGATGAGTCAAAGGGTATTTCATCGGCTCTCTCCTTCAGTGTCCTTATTCCCCTTATGGGCTGCAACCACCAGGGCTCCCTTGGTGGGGTCACCGTGAAGCACCCCCCTCAACTGATGCATTGTTAAAGTTCAGTGCACAGGTGAGAATATCTTCAAGGGGTCCTGGATTCTCTGTGATCTCCACTCCTTTCCGTTTTATTTTGCCCTCCTGGTCATATCCTGTCCCTTCAACTTCATAGAAGACACCCCCGGCGTATATGCATTTTACAGTCATCTCATTCCTGGTGAGTGTCCCTGTTTTATCTGAGCATATCACTGTAACGCTCCCACGGGTTTCAACGGATGGTAGATTGCGAACTATGGCATTTCTTTCAGCCATGGCCCTCACTGCAAGGGCAAGGGTCACTGTTAGCACGGCAGGCAGACCTTCAGGTATGGGTGCTACGGCCAGGGATGTTGAGGTGAGGAATGAGAAAACGGTCTCATAACCAAATATCAGTGCTGCAGTGAAGTTAAGGGTCGCAAGGATAATTACTGTAATGGTTATGGTGCGTGAAAATTCGTCAATTTTTTTAAGAAGAGGGGTTTTGACTTCAACCTTCTGTACAGTTTCTGCTATCCTTCCAGGCTCTGTTTCCGGGCCTGTTGAGATTACAGCGCCCATGCCCCTCTCCTTCATTATGAGGGTACCGCTGAAGAGGATGTTCCTGAACTCACCCCTCTCAATATCCTCATCGGTGAGGGGATCAGAGTCCTTTTCAACAGGCACTGATTCTTCTGTGAGGGCTGACTCGTCCACAAGGAGGTTCTTTGATTCCAGTATCCTTATATCGGCCGGAGATCGCTCTCCACCACCAGTTATTATTATGTCACCGGGTACGAGGAGCCTTGAGGGGATTCTGATCTTCTCACCATCCCTGATTACAGCGGATTCTGACCAGGTGAACTTCTGGAGGGCCTCTATGGCTTCAGAGGCCTTTCCCTCCTGTATGAATCCTACTGTGGAATTCAGGATCACGACTCTGGCTATTACCACGGTGTCAATCCATTCACCTATAACCGCTGTGAATATCGCCACCATAAGAAGGACGTAGACTAGGAGGCTCTGAAACTGCTTAAGAAATCTTAATAGAGCCATCGGCCTTTTAAAGAGGATCTCATTGGGACCGTGAATATTCAGCCTCTTTCTGATCTCAGCCTCTTTCAGGCCGTTAACGGATGTTTCGAGTTCATCAGGAACCTCCTCCGTTCTTATCTCTGATATATTCTTCCATCGGGTCATCAACATTATCATATGTTGCATCTTCCGGATATCTTTATCAGTTTGTCCATGAATCTGATGTTCAGTGAAAAAATACATTATTGGGGAGAGAGATATATGGAATGGTGATAACATGAATGTTATAAAGAGGAGGGGTTTCAGGGAGCCCTATGAACCATCCAAGATAAGGGCATCACTGGAGAAGGCAGCCATTGATGCCGGTTACAGTCCTGAGGAGAAGAGGGAGATCATCGAGAGGGTCTACGAGACCGTTAAAAAGAAGATAGAGGTTGAAGAGGAGATAAAGAGCGATACAATACGGGCGTGTCTCCTGACCGAGCTTGACAGGTGTGAACCATACATTGCAAAGTCCTGGAGAAGGTTTGAGAAGAAGTACAAGAAGTAGGTTCTGGGAATAACTCCCTCAGAGTAGTCCTTCTTTATCTTTCAGGACGATCCCATGTTCTCATTCCTTCACAGAACCGATATGTATATATGTCCATGTCGATATAGGTGTTCTGAGTTAATGGAGGTTAAAGACCATGGACAGGAAATACATTGCACTGGCAGCCATTGCAGCTGTCATCATCATAGCAATAGCATTTTACGCAATCTCAGGCAATGGAGATAGAGAAATACTCAGAATATCCACCACAACAAGCCTGGAGGACACCGGCCTCCTTGAGGATGTTGAGGCAGCCTTCGAGCGGAAATACCCCAACATAGATGTGCAGATAGTTTCAGGTGGAACCGGGATAGCCCTTGAACGCGGAAAGAGGGGTGATGCAGACCTCCTGATAGTCCACGATAAGAAGAGGGAAGAGGAATTCATAAAGGATGGATACGGTGTGAAGAGATACCCCTTCGCCTACAACTACTTCTACATCGTGGGACCTGCTGATGACCCCGCAGGTATTAAAGATGCGAAAACAGGGAAGGATGCCTTCAGAAAGATACTTGAAGGAGCAGAGAAGAACCCTGAGAAGGTCAAGTTCGTATCAAGGGGCGATAACTCAGGCACAAACTCAAGGGAGATAAAGATATGGAAGAACGTAACAGACTACAACAGCACCGTCAACGGATCAGCATGGTACATTGAGACCGGAAGCGGAATGGCGGACACCCTGAGGGTTGCAAACGAGAAGAAGGCCTACGCACTCACAGATTCAGGGACATACCTCGCCTACAGGAACAGAACAACCCTCGTGGCCTACCTGACAGAGGATAAATCACTGCTCAATGTATACTCAGCAGTAACCATCAACCCTGCAAGGGTGAAGGGCGTGAACACCGACGCCGCAGAGAAGTTCGTTGAGTTCCTCATGAGCGAAGAATGCCAGAACCTCATAGCCGGGTACGGGAAGGCTGAATACGGGCAGCCACTCTTCACAGCCCTCTTCGGAGGGGAGGAACCAAAAAGCTAAAAACAGTTAACATACTACTTTATTTTTAAGACCCCGACTTTTTCTGAAGATGCTGCATGGAGACCGGAACTTGAACGAGATACTCACCGGATTCATAAGGGCCCTTGAACTCATGGCATCACTTGACCCTGAACTCATGGATATAACCGCACGCACGCTGATGATCTCACTATCATCCACCGGCATCGCAGCAGTGGTAGCAGTGCCTCTAGCCTCAGTAATTGACTCCCGGGAATTCAGGGGCAGGAGGTTCATCATAAACATCATACAGACACTCTACAGCATGCCAACGGTACTTGTGGGGCTCTTCGTCTTCCTTCTCATATCGCGCTCAGGACCCCTTGGGTCATTCAACCTCCTGTTCACACCCGCCGGCATGATACTGGGCCAGAGCATACTGATACTGCCCCTGGTAACAGGATTCAGCCTCACGGCCCTGAGGAGCGTTAAACCTGAACTCCGGGATCTTGCAAGGTCCCTGGGGGCCACGGAGTATCAGGTTATGATGAAGGTCATCACCGAGGCGAGGTACGCGGTCATGGCCGCCATCATCCTGGGCTTCGGCAGGGCCATATCAGAGGTGGGTGTGGCCATAATGCTCGGTGGTAACATAAGGGGATTCACAAGGGTCATAACAACAGCCATATCCCTTGAGACATCTAAGGGTAACATTGAACTCTCAATAGCCCTTGGAATAATACTCCTCCTGATCTCCCTGATGGTTAACACGGCCCTCAACCACTTCCAGGAGAAATGAATACCTCTGACAGGTGATATGATGCATGTAATTGAACTTTCAGGGATAACAAAAAGCTACGGGGACATTAAGGTCCTGGAGGACGTTAACCTTAAGGTGCGGGAGGGGGAGACCCTGGGCATCATAGGACCAACAGGGGCCGGGAAATCCACCCTCCTGCGGATAATGGACCTCCTTGAAAGACCGGATGATGGTGAGATACTGTTCATGGGGGAAAACGTTGATGACCTGAAACCACTGGAGGTCAGGAGGAGGATGGGTATGGTGTTCCAGAACACCCCGGTATTCAGGGGCACCGTGGCTGAGAGCATCCTCTACGGTCCCCGCATCAGGGGTGAGAGGCCTCATGAGTCAGAGGTGAAGGATGTCCTTGAAACCATGGGACTTAAGGGCTATGGGTCCAGAAGAACCACTGAACTCTCCGGTGGGGAACGGCAGCGCCTGGCTCTGGCCCAGGTCCTCATAAACCGGCCCGAAGTTGTGCTCCTTGATGAGGCGACATCCAGCCTTGACCCGATCTCAAGGTCAAGGATGGAGGATGTGATAGCTGAACTGGATGTTACAGTGATATTCACGACCCATGACCTCCTCCAGGGACAGAAGCTTGCAGACAGGATTGCAATCCTCAACCGGTCAATCCTCCAGACTGGTGAGCCCCGGGAGATATTCAAAAAACCGGCAAGCAGGTTCGTGGCAGAATTTGTTGGTGCCAGGAACATGCTGAGGGGGAGGGCCCATATCACCGCTGAAGGGATATCCCTCATCGAATGTGATGGTATAAGCATCTACTCATCAGAGAGGGCCACAGGAGATGTTTCAGCCACCATAAGGCCTGAGGACATAACTGTATCCTGGCAGAGGACGGATTCAAGTGCCCTGAACCAGCTGGAGGGCAGGGTGCTGGCTGTACGTGACGCCGGTTCGGTGCAGCAGCTTGAGGTGCGCTGTGGTGGTGAAACCCTCACCGTCCACATGACAGGGAAGTCCCTCAATGATATGGGGATCACCACCGGGTCCAGGGTCTGGATAGAGTTCAAGGCCTCTGCGGTTCATGTAATCAGATGAGACCTTCCTGCTCCTGTGAAGGTCAGATGAAGCGCCGTGGATCTGTTTCAATGTCCACGAGGACCGGACCATCAGTTCCCAGGGCCTCCCTCACGGAGTCCTCCAGTTCACCGGGATCATCCACCCTCAGGCCCCGGCCCCCGCAGTTCTCTGCAAAACCTGCGAAGTCACAGTCCTGGAGCTCTGTCTGCCATACAGGGAATCCTTCAACACGCTGCTCCTGCATTATCATTGCAAGGTTCCTGTTGTTGATGCAAACGACCTGTCTATCCGGGAATTCAAGCTGTGCTGCGATGGCCGCCGGAAGACCGAAACCCATGGACCCCCAGGTAACCTGAAAAGAGAAGCCTCTGGTGCTCTTCATCTGGAAGTTCCGGCCGAACCACCATCCGTTCTCACCAACATCAAGGGTTATGATGGCATCATCATCCAGTTCCCTGTTCAGGACTGATATGATGTACTGGGGCCTGATGGGCCTCAGTGAAGGATCAGCCTCTGATTCAAGGAGTCCCAGCCATTCATCCCTGAGTTCCCCCAGTTCTGCCAGGTAGGGCCCCCTTTCCTTCTCCTCCACCATGGATATAAGTTCCTGAACTATGAGGGAGGACCTTCCTGTGAGGCCCTGCTCAACCGGGTGGCGCCTCGCTACCATCATGGGGTCGATGTCGACCTGGAGGGTCCTCCGAGGCGGGATCCGGGTGAGGTCAGAGAATGATGACCCGATAACCAGGAGAAGATCTGCTTTCCTAACAGCCTCGGCCGCAGCAGCCGAGCCCAGGCTACCATGACAGCCCAGGTAGAGGGGGTAGTCATTATCAACGATGCCCTTACCCCTGAAGGTGGATACGATGGCTGCCCCTATCCTCTCCGCAAGTTCAACAACACTGTCAGCTGCTTCCAGGGCACCGAAGCCTGCTATTATCACGGGCCGCTCTGCTCTGTTTATCAGATCAGCTGCAGCCCTCAGACGATTCCTGGGGGGTGTGACTGCAGCCTCCGCCATCATGCCCCTGAGGGGCTTCACCGGGGCTGTGCACTCCATGGTCTGGACATCCCGGGGGACGTCAACATGTGAAACACCCCGCTCAAGGATGGCGTGCTTCACAGCCTCCCTGGCAATCTCAGCTGCCTCATCCGGGCTCACAAGGGTCATGTTGTAGACCGAGAAAGACTCAAAGAGGCTATGCTGATCTATCTCCTGGCTTGCACCTGTACCTATCCTGTAGGTTTCGACATGTCCTGTGACTGCAAGAACCGGGGCCCGGTCAAGGGCCGCGTCAAGGAGCCCTGTTATAAGGTTCGATGCCCGGGGGCCGGCCACAGCCATGCAGACCGCGGGCTGACCAGTAAGTTTACCGTAGCTGGAGGCCATGAAGGCCGCTGCAGCCTCATGACGCACCTGTATGTACCTTATCTCATCGTTCCTTCTGAGGGCATCAACGAGTCCCAGGGTGGATGTGCCCGGGATGCCGAAAACGTATTTAAGACCCCAAGCTGCCAGCTGGGAGATGAAGACCTCAGAAACCGTCCTGCCGCCCTCCTCAAGAGTGGATGGAACCCTCACAAAGGCTGTGCGTGGCGCATTGCAGACAGGGCATCGCCAGTCAGCAGGGAGTGAATCGAATTCCCCATCAGCCTCCTCATGGAATATGTAGTTGCATACAGTGCACCTGAAGTCAGCCATCAGCACTTCCCCCCTCAGCGAGTACACCAACAACCGGGAACCTTTCAAGGAGTTCAGCCCCATGTGGGGCTTTCTTTATATCCTCTGTGAGGTCTGATCCTGCACTGTGGCCTGCCTGGTGTCTCCCGTCCCTCCAGAGGAAGCTCCCTGAAACATCATAGACCCTTCCCTCAAATGCAATGTATGCTGGCCCTGACCTCCCATCAAATGCCAGGAGTTCTTCCAGGGTGAATATTCTCATGGAACCACTGAATTCATGGATTATTCCAGGAACTTCCTCACGAAGGATGATGTCTCACCGCGCCTCATGAAGTGACCTGATGGTCCCTCACCCAGGAACTCTGAGAACCATGATTCGTGCTGCTATCTCCTCATGGAGTATTGAGAGTGCAAGGTCATAGGTCCTGTGGTCCTTCCCGGCGGTGATGTTACATATATGGGTGCACTGTCTGACAGCACACCTCTCTGCTGCCACCAGGACCTCAAGGATCTCCATCGTGTCATTGGTCTTAGCCGGGAGGTATGCCGGTGGGCATCCTGAGATGTCATGGAATTCCTTCATGTCCCCTGGAAGTTCACCGCCGAGTTCATATATCCTGGGTACAAGGGCCTCGAAGTGGTTCCTGTCCTCTATCCTTGCAGCCTCGGCGATCTCCTTGAGCCCCTCACCCTCGAGTCCAATCAGATTGGCCCCGAGTAGGGTGTAAAATAGAAGGTTGTGAGTTCAGCAGCCGCGTTCTTAACAAGCAGTTCCACAAGTTCATCCAGATCTATACCTGAATTTTCAACCATCTCACGGGTAACCCTGGCCATGATATCACCTGTAGAATATTATGTGAATCATATCTAATAAAATGGGACATTCAAACAAGCTCTGCAGGTATTCATGAAAAAATTTTCAGTGGCAGGGGCCACCGGTTGAACTATGATGTGTCATGAGGATCAGGCAAGTGCGAGGTCAAGTACCATCATGAGAACAAAGCCCATGAGCGCTGAGACCGTGGCAAGATCCGTGTTACCTCCGCTCTGGCACTCCGGTATCAGGTCCTCTATCACAACGAATATCATGGCCCCCGCTGCAAAGCCAAGGGCATAGGGCATTATCCCTGAAAAGGAGTAGACCATGAGGGCACCTCCAATCCCTCCAAGTACCTCAATAACACCTGATAACTGTCCATAGATGAAGCTCCTCCACCTGGAGAGTCCCTCACCAAGGAGGGGCAGTGATACCGCTGCACCCTCCGGGAGGTTCTGTATACCTATACCCAGTGCCAGTGCAAGGGGAGCTGCAAGTCCACCGGTACTGGCAGCTGCACCGAAGGCAACACCGATGGCCAGCCCCTCAGGAAGGTTGTGTATCACAACTGCAAGGAGAAGGAGTCTGTTCCTCCGCCAGGTCGTTGGCAGACCTTCAGGGTCACAGCCAGGGTGAAGGTGTGGTATGATCCTGTCCATGGCTGAGAGGAAGAGACCACCGGCAAGGAACCCGGCAGCCGGAGGAACCCAGGCATACACCCCGGTGGGTGAAAGTTCAATGGCAGGGACCAGGAGTGACCAGAAGCTCGCAGCGATCATTATACCTGCTGCAAATCCAAGGGATGAGTCAAGGAGTTTTCTATCACCCTGCAGCGGTAGAAAAACCAGGGCCGCCCCTGCAAGGGTCATGAGCCAGGTGAAGATGGTTGCAAGGAATGCATTGAAGACAGGGTTTCCAGGATCCATTGAAGATTCTATGTACAGATTCTTTAATAATTCCTTGTGTTCAGGCCCTTTAATCCGGTACAGATTTAATAACCAAACAAAACATTAATATTCCCATCAATCAAATCTATTCGCACTGATATATCATTCAGGGGTTCATCATGACGGGTTCACTCTGCAGGAAGGGCGAGGCATGTACAGAGAAGCAGAAGATGGCTGTTAAGAAGACGGAGGGGCCGCTGGTAGTTGTGGCGGGACCAGGTGCCGGGAAGACCCGCGTACTCGTTGAAAGGGTCGCATACCTCGTCAAGAGAAAGGGTGTCAGCCCGGAGAACATACTCGTCATAACCTTCACAGAGAAGGCAGCCGGTGAACTGAAGGCGAGGCTCATAAACTGTGTGGGACTGGACGCCGAGCTCATGCAGATATCCACCATACACTCATTCTGCAGCAAGGTGCTGAGTGACCACCCCGAGGAACACGAATTCGGGGCTGGATTCGAGATCCTGGACGAGGAATCCCAGCTCATTTTCCTCAGGACGGTCTTCTACAAAATAGGATTGGACCGCTACATGAAGATGGGGGAGGTGCACAGGGCCATCGAATTCTTCAACAGATGCACCGAAAACTGCATTGAACCTGAAGAGCTCATAAACGCCCTCAGAAGGAAATATCCTGACAGGGAAGAATACCAGGGCATCGCCGTGTGCTATGCCCGCTACCTTGAACTCCTCAGGGAGCAGAAGAAGATAGACTTCCCTGGCCTTGAAAAGGAGGTCTACCTCCTCCTGAACTCCAGCGAGAGGGTACTCGAATCCGTAAGGAAGAAGTACAGGTACATAATGATAGACGAGTACCAGGATACAAGCCCCATACAGGAGTTGATATTAAGGGAGATAGCAGGGAAGAACTCCAGCATCTGCGTGGTGGGGGATGAGGACCAGAGCATCTACGGCTTCAGGGGAGCCACACCAGAGAACTTCATAAGGTTCCGTGAAGAGTACGACGCAGAGGTGGTCACCCTGGAGGACAACTTCAGGTCCCGGGCAGGGATAGTCCTGACTGCAGACAGCTTCATGAGGGGCGAGAGACACTACGAGAAAACCATCAAACCGGTAAGGGATGGCGGGACCGACGTTGTTATACTGAAGAGCAGGGACGTTAACTCAGAGGCCAGGAACATAGTATCACTAATAAAGAAACTGAAGTCCTCCGGCAAGATACCTGAATACGGATACGTCGCACTCCTATTCAGGAGCGTCCGCAACCACGCAGACAAGGTCCTTGCAGAGCTCAGGAGGGAGGGCATACCCTACATAGTGCGAGGAGACGGCTCCTTCCTCAAAAGGTATGAGGTGAGGAGCATGCTCTACTTCCTCGCCTACGTGGATCCACCGGACTATGGAGGAAGATTCAGGAAGTGGGATGGCTGGTGGAACATATCCAGATTCAGGGGCGAATTCCTGGACCTCACCGGTGAAACCCTCCGGGCCCTCGAATCCCTTGACAGAAACTGCAGGCTCTCGGACTTCACATCAAGGAGGGAACTTGAGGAAATCGGTGTACACGGGGAGGATGCAGAGAAGATCCTTGGTCTCAACAGGATACGCCATGAAGTTGGGAAGGGATCACTGACAGTTCTCAGCACATTCTACAGTATACTTGAGGTTACAGGGTACCTCAGGAGGCTCATAGAGGACGGGAGCGACAGTAGCAGGGCTAAAATATTCAACCTCGCAAAGTTAAGTTCACTGATAGACAGATACGAGGCCATAAAGCCCGGAGCAAGGATACAGGACCTTTTATGGTACCTCTACCTCCTACCCACCCACCTCCACCACGACGAGGCAGCCCTGGAGGACCCGGCGTCGGTGAAGATCATGACGGTTCACCAGGCAAAGGGCCTCGAGTTCCCTGTTGTCTTCATCTGTTCGGTCATAAACGGCAGGTTCCCTGTTAAAAGGCGTAAGGAGAGGGACACCATACCCATACCCGGGGAACTCCTGCTATCACCCGGGGAGGTACCTGATGAGGACCGGCGCCTCTTCTACGTTGCAATGACCAGGGCCCAGGACGCCCTCATCATATCAACAGCCCCCCGTATCAACACCAGGAAGGTGGGTGTGTCACCGTTCATCACAGACCTCAGGGAGAAGTGCGGCATCTATGAGTGTGACTGCACATCCGTCAGCAGATGCCTTGAAAGGGAGTGGAGTGAGGAGCCCCTCAGGATCAACTTCTCGGCCCTCTTCACCTACGAGGAGTGTCCCTTCAGGTACATGCTCATATACCACTACGGCTTCGTCTACCCTGAGACCTTCATGCAGCGCTATGGGATCATACTGCACAGGTGCCTTGAGGAGCTCCACCTGGCCATGAAGAACTCAGAGGAGATAAACGGGGCCCTCATAAGGAGAATCGTTGAAAGGTGCTGGATACCCATGGGGAGAGACGATAAGGTTAAAAAGAGGCGCCTTGAGAGGGAACTCCTCAACTACTACCATGACACAAGGGACCATACAGGGGAGGTGGTATCGGTTGAGGAGCCCTTCTCCATACCCGACACTGATATAATAATAGAGGGGAGGACAGACCTGATAATCAGAACCAGGGACGGTGAACTTGAACTTGTCGACTTCAAGGCCCGTGAGCATGGCGGTGTTGAGAGGATGGCCCTTGAGTACCAGCTCCGGACCTATGAATACGCACTAAGGGAGAGGTACAGGTTCGACAGTCTATCCGCCTACGCTATAAAGGACTCCATGAGGATATCCTTTGACTCCGACCCTGAATTCAGGGTTAAGGAGAGGATCGCTGAAACCGTCGCGAGGATAAGGGAGGAATGCTTCGAACCCAGGAAGAACCCCTTCTGCAGCAGGTGCGTGTTCAGGACCTTCTGTGGCGCAGGGTGATAATATGAATATGGAATTCACAGACTTCTATGATATACTCCGCGAGAACCTCAACAGTTACCGGGGAGACTATGATAGGATTGTTGACTACGCCCCTGACCTCTTCAGGCTACTAGCAGACCTCCTGCAGAGCAGGGATATAGAGAGAGAGGACCGGCTGATGATCTGCGCAGCCATGGGCTACCTTGTGGCCCCCAATGATATAATACCCGAGGAGATATTCGGCCCCCATGGCTACATAGATGACGTCTACCTCTGCTCCGTGGTGGTTGATAGGCTTGCAGGGAGGATGGGTTACCGGTTCCTTGAGGAGTACTGGAGCGGCGACGAGGACCTCGAATCGGTTGTGGGGGAATGCATCTCCAGGGCCTCTGAGATACTGGGTGATAAGAGGACCAGTGTCCTTGAGTACACGGGTCTCAGATGAGCTTCAGCGGCTATTAATGTTCTGTAGAAATCATGGGAGGTCACCGCGGTGTTAATCAAAGATCCATACTGAGTTGACGCTGCTGTCTCACTGCGGTATTAATTATGCAGGTGGCTCTCAGTGATCTGCAAACAGATGTACCTCAACAGGTAACACCTAAAGTTCGTAACAGATCACACTTAACTGCTGGAGCTGTTCCATCAGGCGGCACTGACTGGAACGCTGCCAGAAGACTGCTGTTAGTTTTATTGCAGATTTATGCTCTGCAATCAGAAAGATGAATAAATGATGGTTCATCGGCCCCATAACTTCGATCCGCACATTCCACAGAAGTTCTCATCGCCACTGAGGGTTGTTCCACATTCAGGACATTTAAAAGCTGTTTCCAGCTTTTCGCTGGTGCGTCTCTCTATGACCTCACTGTATGTTCCTGATTCAACCCATTCAAGAATTTCGGATGCCCTCCTAACAGTCATTGGATGGTTGCTCCCCATACAAAGGAGTGCCTTTCCTATTCTATCAAGGCTGTCATGGTCATAATCACTGAATTCCCTAGCCTTTTCAAGGAATTCATCCCTTTCAATCCTATCAAAAAAATTTTTTGAGCACCCGCTATTTTCATAAAATATATCAAAAAACCAGATAATTATTATATCATTCGGAGGTGCTAAAATGGATTACAGAGCGATGGGTGAAAGGTTCAGGGAACTTCTGAAGCTCGAGAATGAACCTGTGGCCATAAAGTGGTCAGTGAGGGAGCCACAGGACATCAGAAGGGAGGAGGGTAAATCAAGGTTCTGCAAGAAGCTTGAGAAGGCCATGAAGGGGGAGGTTTTCTATGCAACTGCAGATGAGGAGGAATGTATGGGGGGTGCAAGGTACACAGGGTTAAGGGACGCGAAAGAGTTTCCAGCCAGTATGAGAAGCGGGGCATTCCTCACAGCCATGGGAGTCTACCGGGACATACCTGCAGTCCAGCGCTCCTGGAGAAACAATCTTAACATTGAACCGGGTATATTCAGGGCCCTGATATTCGCACCACTCGGAAGGGCTGAATTTGAACCGGACGTCATATTCATAATCTGCAATGCCCGGCAGGCCATGGAGATACTCCACGCCAATGCCTACGATTCCGGTTCACACGGACTGGGGGCTGATTCAGGACCCATATGCAGTTCAATGGCTGCACTCCCCTACCTCACAGGCAAGGTGACCTATGGCTTCGGTGACACCGGGTCAAGGAGGCACATGGAGATCAGGGACGAGGACGTCATGGTGAGCATACCCGCAGGCGACCTTCCAAGGATAGTCTCAAACCTCGAGGAGATGAGAACCAGGAGGTCCTTCAGGGAGGATTGATGGAAACAGGGAACCTACCGGTCATTCCTGAACACAGAATCACAATTAACTTAATAGGTATGTGAATCCCATTGAAGACCATGGAGGGCGTGTGAGAAATGCTCAGGATCCTTCTCGTAAGGGACACTGAAGCCGATGTGTCTGATCTCCTGGAGAAGCTCAGCTCCGCCGGAGTTGAGGTGACCGTCGCCGACAAAATTGAAAGAGCCGCCGAGGCCGACACGGTACTGATATACACAACCCCTGCTAGGGTCAGCCGATGGGCTTCATGCGACATCAGGGTACCATTCATGTACCTCCTGGACTTTGATGAGAACGTTGTTGTAACCTGCCCCCATGGATGCCTTGAAAAGCCACCTGGAACAGAGGAAATTAAGGCGTGTATGGATTTTATCATCAGGAGACTTGTTCTGGAGGAGGAACGCTACAGAGAACTCTTTGAGAATATCAATACCTGTGTCGCAGTCTATGAGGCCGTGGATGATGGTGAGGATTTCCTATTCACTGACTTCAACAGGGCCGCTGAGGAGACTGAGAGGATTAAGAGGGAGGATGTCCTTGGAAAAAGGGTGACTGAGGTGTTTCCCGGTGTGGAGGAGTTCGGACTCCTTGATGTCCTCAGGAGAGTATACAGGACGGGAAATCCTGAGCACTACCCCCTCACAGAGTACCGGGACGAGAGAATAAGTGGCTGGAGGGAAAACTTCGTGTACAGATTACCCTCAGGTGAGGTGGTGGCGGTTTATGAGGACCGCGCAAAGGAAAAACAGCTTCAAGAGGAACTCGAGGAGAAGGAAAAACTCTACAGGACCATATTCGAGAACACCGGGGCTGCGACCACCATAGTGGATGAGGACACCACCATAATCCTTGCCAACAGAGAATTTGAGAGACTGAGCGGCTACTCAGGGGATGAGATAGAGGGGAAAAAGAGCTGGACCGAGTTCGTGGTGGACGAGGACCTTGAAAGGATGATGGAGTATCATAAAATCCGAAGGAGGGATCCGCGCCTCGCACCTAGAAGGTACACCTTCAGATTTCAAAACCGGCACGGTGAAGTCAGGCACATGCAGATGATAGTGGGCATGATCCCGGGCACCGCGAAAAGCGTGACCTCCATGGTGGATATCACGGAAATCAAGGAGGCTGAGGAGAATCTCCGGAGATCCCTCAGTGAGAAGGAACTCCTCTTAAGGGAGGTGCACCACCGGGTCAAGAACAACCTCCAGATAATATCAAGTCTCCTGAACCTCCAGAGCCTTGGAACAGAGGGTAAAGAGGTCCGCGATGTGCTGATGGAAAGCCAGGGACGCATAAAGGTGATGGCAATGATACATGAGCACCTCTATCGTTCAGAATCCCTTGCCAGCATCAACTTCAGGGACTATGTAGAGAGGCTGGTGGAGGATATAATCATCTCCCATGGGAGCAGCATAAGGAAGGTTATTGAAGTTGATGACATAAAACCAGATATTGACACTGCGATACCCCTTGGCCTCATAATAAATGAGCTTGTGACAAACAGTGTCAAGTACGCCTTCCCTGATGGGACCGGCAGTGTGACGGTGAGGATCAGATCCCATGATGATGATGTTTCGCTGGTGGTTGCTGATGATGGTGTTGGTTTACCTGAGGATATTGAGCCTGAGAACACTGATACCCTGGGTCTCAGCCTGGTGAGTATACTCACCGAGCAGCTGGATGGAACCCTCACCATCAGACGGGATCATGGCACTGAGTTCAGGATAAGCTTCCCTGTGTAACATTCTGGTACAGCGATAAAGTAGAAATGGAATACTGCTGGAACTGATACGCCATGGCGGATAACCAGATAAAGCAAGAACTGAAAGAAATTTCATGCCTTCATGTTAAAGTCTCATGATTTTTCGCTAACCGATGAATGAGTTTTGCAGGATCCTGAGAGTCCTTATGTAACTGTGACATAGATTCCTGTTACATAAGAATCAGAAAAACTCCCTGCCACCTGAACCCTAAAGGAAACAGAAAAACATCATTCCGATTCTCTGATAAATACATACTCCTCTCTCGAGGGGGTGAACATGGTATGTCAGCCTCCGAATTTAATGAGTTCTGATAAACATATACTCTCTACCCCATGACACGAAAATTGGAGGAACAGGAAATATTCAACTTCGCTATATTATCGTTTAACGAAGGTTATTCTGAGTTTAGCATGAAAAATGAAAATGGTCTCAAATGGGTGTAAATCACCAGCACCATATATACTGAACGGTTTAATTACCCAATTCCCGCACAACTTTACCCTGCAAAAATTAAAAGGTCGAACTGAAGGTGTGACACAAATCCATGAAGGACTTTCACTTTAAGTTCACACCTATCAGGAATGGTGTGATGGAGTCCCGGTCAGGACCATCAGAGGATATACATCACCACCTTACAGCACCTTCACCGATTGCAATGCCTCCAGATAAAAATTAAATGATGGATAAAATTATGATATTACTAATTAAAAAATAGTTGTTAATCATCTTCCAGGTGATTGAGAATTATCCTGCGGATGTAGGCACTCATGCTTGTATTTGCCGGGACTCTGCTTTTAAGGGCCTCTATTTCATCAGGGTAGAGTCTGACAACAACGGGTTTCGTGTCTTTAAGTCCTCCTCCGGGTCTCCTTCCAACCATAAGATTACACCCCTTACATAAACTTGGTCTCCGGCACTTATAAAACTTTAGAATCTGGGGCCGTTTTCCCTTCTGCTCTTCAGTTCTGATGCAAAACCAGGTTTAAAGGATGACTGCAGGATTGCTAAAGAGAAACAAAATCATGGGATGGCAATAGTCGCAGGAAAAAATAAAGGCCAGATTCTACATGGAGCCAATATACGGTTGGGTACCCTCATAGGATTACATAAAGATCAGTATATCGGAATGTTCTAAGTAATGTTCTCACTCTGAAGATTACATAAAGATCTATCCAGGTACACTACCACTGCATGAACCAGAGGATTAAACAGAAACCCTCTTCACCCAGATTTCATGACCAGTATCACCCTTAGAACCTGCGCCTTTATCATGCATCAAGCATATTGTTATGTAATCACAAAACCGCCCTCAAGGAAAAAGATATAATGAACTCCTCCGATAACTAAGAATGGAAATCGTCTTTAAGTGATATCATGGCCTACCTCATATGTGAGAACTGTAACCACTACTGGCAGATCAACTCTGAAGAGGAATTCTGGGTATTCTACATGTGCGACGAGTGCGGGTCACTTCTACTCTACGTTAACAGCCTCAACGAGTACCGTAACCTGACAAAGAGTGTTCCAGAATCCTTTAAGAGGACCCACACCCAGAAGAAGGCTGAGAGGTACTGGAGGCTCTCGGGTATGGGGCACTGGGCCCTCCCTCTGGCTGCAATCACCTTCGCCTCAGGCATACTACTTCTAATCACAGGTCTTAAATGGGCCATAATTCTGGTCCTGGCCGGCCCTACCATCATGTTACTGTCCCTTGCAATCATGAGGACAGGTGAAATGAGGGGTATGGGCTGGACAAAAGGTTATGTGGGTGAACTCATAGTGGCCAGCTGCCTCAGAAGGCTCCCGCAAGGATATCACATCTTCAACGACGTTCACCTGCCAGGTGCCCACGGAAACATCGATCACGTTGTTGTGGGGCCCACAGGGGTCTATGTGATCGAGACAAAATCCTACTCAGGAAACTATATAGTGAGGGGTGACCGCTGGTTCCTGGATGACGACCTCAGGAAGGAGGAGATAAGATCACCATCCATCCAGTCAAAGAGAAATGCCGCCATACTCAAGGAGTTCCTTGAATCAGAGGACATCTACGTCTCATGGGTAAATGCAATTGTGGCATTCATCAACAGCTCCTGCACCATCATCGAGGATGACGAATACTGCCTGATAATGAAGCCCTGCCAGATCCCCGACCACATATCAAGAAGCCGTCTCATGCTCGGTGAGGGTAAGGTGAACAGTATAGTCGAGGTTCTGAGGAAGCACTCCTCAGAGGTCTGGTGACTGAGGCCCGACTACTGAAAATACCACATCTTTATATGCTTGAAGGTCATAAATATCTTCTTCAATTCCAGGGATGGAGGATTCTGATGGATTACTATGAAAAATTCAGGAGTTTTCTGGCAATATTCCTTCGCGGACTTTTCATGGGAAGCGCGGATGTGATGCCCGGGGTTTCAGGAGGGATCATAGCACTCATAACAGGTATATATGAGAGGCTGGTGCATGCGATAAGCAGCATAAAATTTGGATTCATAAAGCCACTCCTCAGGGGTGACCTTGCAGGTGCCCGGGAATCCATGAGGGATGAGGTTGACTTTGAACTCTTCATACCACTCCTCACAGGTATAGCATTCGCCATGCTGACGCTGTCCAAGGTCATACTTTTCTTCATAACAAACTACGTAGCATACACCTACGCCTTCTTCTCAGGCCTAATACTTGCATCGGCATACATAGTCTACCAGAAGATCAATGGCCTTTCGGTTAAGAATCTTGCAGCCGGTGGAGCAGGCTTGATATTCGCCTACCTCTTTGTGGGCCTTAACCCTATACAGGCAAACCATACCCTGCCAGTGATCTTCATATCAGGTTTTGTGGCGATATGCGCCATGATACTGCCAGGTATATCAGGAGCCTTTCTTCTCCTTCTCCTGAACCAGTACGAGTACATGCTCGGGGTTCTTAACAGGCTGGCCATAGTTGAAATTGTGACCTTCATTGCAGGTGCGGCCATAGGTATAATGAGCTTCTCGAGGGTCCTCGACTACCTCCTCAGGAACCATGAGGCCATCACCATGTCATTCCTTGTGGGGCTCATGATAGGCACCCTCAGGCTGCCCTACAACAAGATATCAATGGTTGATACCTACTCAATCATAATATCGGCTGTAATAGCCATCACTGGCTTTGCAATCGTTATGATACTTGAGAGCCGCTTTGACTACATTGACTACTGAATCCTCCAGTTCTACTTTTTCAGTAACTGAATGCAGATACAGAGATTTACATTCCTTCCACGAAAAACTTCTTAAATAGAGAATAAAGAGCTATATCATTTATTTAATTAACAGCCATATCAACATCCGATTACTGCAGGTGCAGAGTCCATCTAGTGCTCACGACGAAAATTGTATATGGCATCGGCCTTATATGGAATCACATGAAAGATGTCATGGAGATGCTGAGGCGCTACTTTAAAGATAAGGCTCAGGTTAAGATGGCTTACCTGTTCGGTTCGATGGCATCTGAAAGGGGAGGACCTCTAAGTGACATTGACATCGGAGTACTCCTTGATGATGATCTGGATAGGGTTGAAAGGTCCAAGGTGAAACTTGAATTAATATCAGAACTTACATCTCTGCTCAAATCTGACAGGATTGACCTTGTAATAATGAATGATGCTCCTGTAAATCTTAATTATGAAATAATAAAGTCTAGAAAGCCTTTAATTGAAAATAAGTCCGTGAAGGTTGACTTTGAACACTACATACTCTCAAGGTACCTGGATAGAAGATACTATGACAGGAGATGGGTATCCAGGTACATTGAAAGGAGAGACGACAGCCATGAATGATATTGAGAGGGTCGCTAATAGAATAAAGATCATGAACTCCTATGTTGAGTTCCTTAAAGAACACAGGGCATCAGAAAGAGAACTTTCAGAGGACTACCTCCTGAGATCTGCAATTGAGAGAAACCTCCAGCTTGCCATTGAATCTGCTCTGGATACTGGGGAGATTATTATCTCAATGGAGGATCTTGAAAAGCCCGAGACCTACAGAGACATCATTGAGATCCTTGAAAAGCACAGAATACTTCCACATGAATTTGCAGAGCGATTCTCTGAAGCTGCTGGTCTGAGAAACATTCTTGTCCACATGTATACGGATGTTGACCCTGCCATAATTGCAGAGGTCCTTGCAAACCGCCTTGAAGACTTCGACCTCTATTCAGAGTATATTTTAAGTTTCATTGAAGCCAGATCCTCCAGAAAATCTGAATGAGAGGCTTTTCACCGGGATCATGATGATCTAATTTAGAGATCCTGAATATGCTGGCAACCACTTCTTATTCTGTAATAAATCCATCTATCTGCGTTTTTTCCGCGTCAGAGAATCATTCTATCTGGTAAATCTCAAACATGTGATCTCTTGCCTTTGATATGTAATATGAGGCTGTCTCATCGGGTGCCAGCCGGCAGAGGAAATCAAAGGTGTACTTCAGGATATCCACTTTGACCTCACAATCAACACAATCAAAGAAATAAGACATTCTGAGTGCCTCTTCCCGCCCCACATCTGTGCTGCAGATCTTTCTCATTCTCCTGTTCATGTCGAAGGGGTTCTTTATTTCATCCAGTTTCTCCAAGAGGCTGTGCTCTGATAGGTCCATCATACCTTCACCATCAATAAACCGTTCATTGAACTCCACATCAACAATCTCACCGTCCTCAACCGTAAAGGTGTAGACGCTACAATACGACTCCAGATCATAAGAAAAATCAACCATGACCTCAGTGATATACAGTGCAACAGGTAGCAACATATCAATAAACCATGACCTGACCATTAGAGGATCAAAATCCCCTAAATCCACGTTACTCAGATCAAGATCCATATAATCTGCATCAAAATATGCAATAAAGTCTTCATCATACCTGAAGGATGAAATAATGTACTCCCTGTTATCCAGGTAGGTCCTACTAAAAACCTCTCTAATCCCATCATCGGGCATACCATCTATAACATAATTAAATGCCGTATCACACAGCATCTCCTTATTATCATCATAGAATGCCTCAGTGAAACGTTTCCATCCATCATTAACTGATTCCTTATCAAGCAGGTGTTCATATTCATACTCATTAACTAGCTCCACCAGTACATCAGCCGTTTCATCATCAATATCTGACATGACATAAACCCGTCCGGTAACTTATTCTGTCTTTCTAAATCTACCATCTTTAACAGCTCCACCTACTCAAAAAACATCAACAAAAGCTTCATCAACCATAAATAATCCCATAACACCGATGACTCCAAAAAGAGGTAATCCATTAATTCGAACCATTATTCATCAAACCTTAAAACATTTAATATCATCAATCTTCCAGATCTGACCACCAAACTCCTTAACCTGTTTCAGAGTCAGCTCCTTACCACGAAGCTCATACGGGACATGAGGGAGAACCACATGGAAGTACTCAACACCCTTACGGAGTAACCTCCGGATCAGGTGGATAGGGAGAATACCGTAAACAATATCACCTTTTCTCATCCTCAGCATCATCTCATTACTAAGATGACCAGTCACGAAGACGTCCCGGTCAAGGCCCTTACCATTCAGTTTAGCCAGTATCCAGTGCACAGTACTCTGGTGCCTCGTAATAATATATATTCTACCATTATCCATTTCATTACACATAAAATCACCTCGGATAGAATTGTTTCTCCTCACTATATACGACAAGTTCAAGCACCACCAACAAACCCAGAAACACAAACAAAATCACCACAAAGACACACAGACTCAGAAAAGACTCGAGGTACTCAAACAAACACAAAAAAGAACAAAAAAACAAAACACAGACCCAAAAAGACCAGAAAAACAACACAAACACACCAAAAAACCGAAACACTTAAATACTGAAAGGGATTTCTGCAGCAGAAGGGAGACAACATACATGTCAACAGAGCACACGTGGTCATACCTCATTCCTCATCAGGCAGTAATCAATCCAGGAATCCACTCTGAAAAAATCAGAGGAAACCCTTTGCCATGCAAAGATGTCAGCGCTCACGTGAACAAAAAAGTAGAAGAAACCTCACCATACTGAAAAGATTATTTTACTGTGATAAAACAGATATATATTCATGCAGATTCTGAGGGGTATTGGTGCGGGTGCAGGCAGGAGCAGTGGAAGGGTCCGCATAATAAGGAACCTCGAGGACGCGAGGAACCTTGAATGGGGAGAGGTGGCTGTTTTCAGGAAGATATCCCGGGACATGCTACCGGAGATCCGGAGGGCAGGCGCTGTCATAGCAAACTACGGCGGCCTCACAAGTCACGCCGCGATAACCCTCCGGGAGCTTGGCATACCCTGTGTCCTTGGAACAGAGGTTGCCACTGAGGTCCTCCGTGAAGGTATGATAGTAACTGTTGATGGAAAAACAGGGGGGATCTACCGCGGGGTGATGGACTGGGTGAAGGCTGAGGATACCCCCGGTTTCCATGAGACAGCCACCGATGTCATGGTAAACCTCAACTTTCCCTGGCTGGCACCAAAGGTGGCTGAATTCGCAGACGGTGTCGGCTCAGTAAGGATAGAAAATATGGTGATAGAGACCGGGAAACACCCCCACCTCCTCCTGAAAGAGGGAAAACTGGCAGGAGTCCTTGAGAAGGGGCTCAGGGAGATACTTGAGGCCTTTCACCCTAAACCCGTCATATTCAGGACCTTCGATATCCCTGTTGATGAGCTCACAAATCTCAGGGGCTCCTTCGAAGCCTCTGAGAGGAACCCGTTCCTTGGGATGAGGGCCATAACAAGGGACCTGATGGAACCTGAGATCCTGATGGCTGAATTTGAGGCCCTGGGGAACCTCCTGGATTCTGGTTACAGGAACCTCCAGCTTAAGTTCCCATTTCTCAGGGACGTGGATGAGTACGTGACTGCAGTTGAACTCCTGGAGGAGTCAGGAATCACGCCCCACAGGGATATAGTGGTCGGGGCATCAGTGGAGACACCATCGGTGGCCCTCCAGATTGATGAACTCCTGGCCGCTGGCGCTGATTTCATATCCCTTGGCATGAGTGACCTCACAATGTGCAGCCTTGCAGTTGACCGCAGAAGCACCCGCGTGGCCGGCCTCTTTAACCTCTCACACCATGCAGTGCTTGGACTGGTGGAAGATGTTATAGGCGCCTGTCATGAGGGTGGTGTGAATGTCTACGCCGCTGGATACGCTGCAACCAGCTACATGCTAGTCAGGAGACTTGTTGAGATGGGTGTTGACGGTATATCCACAAGCCCGGATAAGATCCTGAGGATGAAGTACTTCATAGCCAGGATAGAAAGGTCCCTGATGCTCAGGGGCGCTGGAAGGGTGGAATAGTTCATTCAAGTGGGAACGTGACCCTGAAGAATGCACCATCCCTGTTTCCATATTCCAGTTCACCCCCAATCTGCATCACAAGGTTTGATACAAGCTGCATTCCGAGTGATTCCAGTTCATCAATGTTGAAGTCCTCAGGGAGCCCCCTGCCGTTATCTGATATTTCAAGGATACCAAGATCGTCCTCCCTCTTGAGTGAGATCACTATCCTGCCCCTGTCCCCTGTGAAGGCGTGTTTGATTGAATTGGAGATTATCTCATTGGTTATCAGGCCCAGGGGGATGCACCTGTCCATCTCGGCCATTATATCATCGTAGTGGACATCGAGATCCACAAGGAGCCCACCGGTGGACTGCAGGGTGGTCATCTCCTCTGCGATTGCCCTGAGGTAGTCTCCAACGTTTATCATGGACAGGCTGCTTGACCTGTATATCTTCTCATGGGCAACTGCCATGGCCCTGACCCTCATCTGGCTATCCCTGAGGACATTGAGGGTCTCCTGGTTGTCTGTATATGCTGTCTGGAGGGACAGCAGACTTGCCACTATCTGGAGGTTGTTCTTGACCCGGTGGTGTATCTCCCTCAGCAGGACCTCCTTCTCACGGAGGGATTCCCTGAGCTGATTTCGCATGGTTATCCGCTGCAGACCATCGGATATTTCCCCTCCAAGTACCTCCAGGAACTCAGTTTTTTCTTTAACGTCACTGTATGCTGCCTGGAGCCTTAAGACACCCCTTACAGCCCCATCCACACTCAGGGGTATCTCAATGATTTCTCCATCCACCAGGACACCTTCTGTATCTGGAATGCTGTCTGGAGGTATCAATCCCCTCTCAACCTTTAAATCTGGGTCAAGGTATGCTGATCCCCCATTGAATTCAGGGCATCTGATTATGAAATCAAGGACTCCCCTGAGGAATAATTCAGGGTCTTCTGTATCAGCCAGCTTGAGTATGATATTTATGAGCCTGAGGTGGTTCCAGTGCTCATTCATCCTCCTCCTGTAGCTGATCTGCTTTACAGCCAGCATATAGTACTGTGAGATGTGCCTGACAGCCCTGAGATCCGCTTTGCTGAAGCTGGTGCCCCTGAGTATGAACTCTGAGCTCATATCTGCAGAGGAGGAGGTTATGCGGATCATTTTACCATCTTCTGAGAGTCCCTCAAGGTCTGGAACCTCTTCAGGGGGTTCCAGCTTTTCTGTGATGGTGATTGTCTCCACATTTCTCAGTCTTATGATTCCTCCATCCGCGCCTGTAACTTTGCATGTAGCATCGAGTATGTACTCTGTGAATTCCCCCAGATTATCAGTTGAGACCGCTTGTGGGTAGATTTCACTGAGGACCCTTCTAACACGGACTTCATCCCTCAGTTTCCTCTGGGACTCCCTGAGTTTTGTTATGTCATTGAAGCTCAGGATCATCTGACCTGAATCTGGAAGATCACCCCTGTGGACCATGACATGGAGGTTTCCCCTGACCCCCTTCATCCTTATCAGCGCCCTCTGGGATTCCCGGAGTTTCTCAAGTTTCTGAAGTTCATCCTAGTCCAGCAGGTCCCTTAAATTGAAGCCCTCATCAACACCGAAGAGTTCCCTGAAGACCCTGTTTGTCCCTGTGATATTCCACTCCCGGTCTGTGATGGCTGTGGGGGTGGCCCTGTTCTCAAATATTGCCCTGTAACGGTTCTTTGATCTTCTGAGTTTCTCCTTGGTTTCAATGTAATCTGTAACGTCCCTCAGTATCTCTATGGCCCCCACGGTTCTATCCTCCGCATCACAGATCGGGGATGCCTTGAGCTGGAAGTGCCTGCCCATGTGCTAAACATGGACCTCTGCATAGATTGCATTACCCTCCCTGCTGATGTTGCGGTACCTTGAAGGGGCCTTTCCAGGGTTCAGCAGGAATTCAAGGAGCCCCGGCGTCCTCCTGCCATAGAACGGAACTGCGTAGACCCTGTTACCCCTCCCGAGGATCTCTTCCTTTTTCACACCTGTGAGTCTCTCAATCTCACGGTTCCAGGCTATCACCCTTCCACGGGTATCCAGGGCGAAGGTAGGGTCGGGTATGGACTCCAGCAGGTCCCTGAACTTTCTGTGCTCCTCCTTTAACTTCCTGTGGGCCCTGTAGAGTTCAGTCATGTCCCTGACAATGCCCATCACAATGTCACCTGATCTGCTGAGGACCACCCTTGTCGGGAATGTCTCACCGCTGATCTTTCTGTGGATCCATGTGAACTCGCATTTTTCGCCATTCATTGCCCTCTCAATAAGTTCCCGGGCAATTTCTGAGGATTCACCATGGTGCTGGTACTCAGGTGATAGCTCCCATGGTTTTCTGCCCAGTATGTCTTCCTCATCTCCCCCGAAGAGTTCAAGGGCCCTGCTGTTACATCCTATTATCCTGAAGTCCTTCACCAGGAATATCGCATCCCCTGCATTCTCAAAGAGTTCCCGGTACCTTGAGGAAATATCATTCATCCTCTGCTCAGAGTCCATCCTCCTGAGGG
This sequence comes from Methanothermobacter thermautotrophicus str. Delta H, assembly GCF_000008645.1. NCBI lineage: Archaea > Methanobacteriati > Methanobacteriota > Methanobacteria > Methanobacteriales > Methanobacteriaceae > Methanothermobacter > Methanothermobacter thermautotrophicus. Next base: position 398,257 of record NC_000916.1, on the reverse strand, counting down.
CACCGGCTGTGCTGGATGCTATCTCCCTGAGGAAGCCCAGCTCCTCATCGTCAATCATCCTGGGGGCTGAGACCACAAGGTAAAGGGGTTTGCTGCAATCTTCAAGTTCAATGACTGCAGTTGAGGTATCCTCCCAGGTGATGATGCCTGGCCGGAGTGGTGATACTCTTTTTTCACCCTCCCCTGCAATCACGGTTCCATCAGATTCCCTGAAGGATGCACCGGAGTATCCGACCTCCATCAGGATCCCGGAAACCCCTTCCATCAATTCCTGAGGGGTGGCTGAGATGGCTGCCTGGCGGTTGATCCTGCTTAGAAGTCTGAGGCAGCTGTTGTTTCTCCTCAGCATCCTTTCAAGCATCTTCTGGGGCGTTATATCCCTGAACATGCAGAATCCTCCCCTGAAGCCGGAGGATTCAATGAGGGGATGACCTGAGAGTATCACCCACCTTGTCCCCTCATCCGTCCTGAAGCGGAGTTCATGTTCACCCGAGGATCCCCTTCTGCATGAATCAAGTATTCGCTCCATGGTCTCCCGGTCAGAGGGATGTATAAAATCGAATATCTTCCTTCCGATAATCTCGTCCCTTCTCATGGAGAGGAGGTCAGCCATCCTCTCATTGCAGTACTGGATGCTTCCATCGTCATTGAATACGCAGACACCCTCACCTGTGGTTTCCAGTATCTCCTGGTACCTCCTGCTGGTATGTGAGAGCAGGTTCTGGATCCGGTTCTTGTAGATTGCAAGTTCCATTGCATATCCAAGTTCCCGGGAGTTGAAGGGCTTGAGGAGGTAGGCCTCAGGTTCAACCTCGGCTGCCCTCTCAAATACCTCCCTGCTGGAGTAGGCTGTTATGAAAATCAGGGGGATGTCCATCTCCTTCTTTATGGCCCTTGCTGCTGTGACTCCATCCACATCTGAGGGGAGTACTATGTCCATGAGGATGACGTCGGGTTTCATCCTCAGCGCGGTTTCAATGGCATCCTCCCCGGTCTTTACACTGACCGTTTCATACCCCCAGGATTCCAGGAGCCTTAAAAGTTCAAGGGAGGTTACAGCCTCGTCCTCGACGACAAGGGCAGATGGCATGGATATTATATTATTTTTTCTGTTATATTAATTTTTTTATTGAAAGAAAAAAGTTGAATGTATATCTGTAAACCATGTGGTTGATTATGTGTGCAGTGGTGCCGGGTTCTGTACCGGATATCCTTTCCGGGTCCATATTCTGCTACAACCGTATAATTTCCATCCGGGCTAATAATGCAGAGCTACCAAACTTCCTATTCAAGCTCATATTCAAGGCCAAGAAAAACCTCCCTGATCCTGTTAAGGGTCTCATCGGGGGCATCCCAGTAACCCCTCTCAGCTGTTTCAAGGAGTATCTCACCCATCCTCACAGCCGCATAGGGGTTGTTCTCTGAGATCCTCCTCCTCATCTCATCATCAAGTATCAGGGTTTCTGCGACATCATCATAGACCCAGTTATCCACTGCACCGGTCGTTGCAGAGAATCCCAGGAGGTGTTCCACCCGGTCCTTGATGTTCTTGGCACCATGGTGGTCATGGGCGAGCATCCCATCCAGCCAGACCGGATTGAGGATTCTGCACCTTGCAGCCCTCCCTATAACCTCATCAAGGCCCTCAACGTAGATTTCATCCTCAGTTGAATCCACGACCCTGACGCTGCAGGAACCCCCCAGGTTCCGCACCGAGGAGGTGAGGCCGCCCATGAATTCATAGTAATGGTCAAGGTCTGTCACCTCATACTCCACGTTATCCCTCTCCTGGGCCACGAGCTCAACCCTCTGGAGGTTCCTCCTGAATTCATCCGGTGCCTCTCTCACAGAATCCGGGAGATAGGCGTAACACATCTCCCCCAGGTAGGCTGCTGCCAGTTCATCCTCCTGATCCCAGGCACCACCTCCTATGATATCAGGGATGCTGCTGGCATACTCCGCTGGTCCAGGTCCGAATATCCTCGGGGGGACCTTCACCTCTCCATCCTCAAGGTTGTGTTTCAGGATGTAATTATCCTCAGGGTCCTCGTCAAGACCTGCAACAGTTTTGAAGGCCCTGTTAAGTATCTCAATCTGGGATCCGAGTGTGTCCCTGAATATGCCGCAGATGTTCACCAGGACATCAACCCTGGGTCTTCCAAGCTCATTGAGGGGTATGACATCTATGTTCTTTGCCCATGGACCATACTTCCTGTTTATGCGCACCCCCAGGAGTTCCAGGATCATTGAAATGGTATCTCCACCTGTTTTAAGGGTTTCGAATCCCCATAGAACCACTGCAACGGTCTCGGGGTACCTCCCATTTTCCTCCAGGTAGTCCTCAAGGAGTTTTCTGGCTGCAAGCCTGCCCCTTGATTCGGCCAGGGGTGCCGGTATCTTCATGGGGTCAAAGGCGTGCATGGAGTAGCCTGTCGGGTATACCTCAGGGTCCCTGATTGGGTCTCCGCCCCTGGAGGGGTTCACATACCTTCCCTCAAGTGCCTCAAGGAGGCCCCTGCTTTCACCCCTGAAGTCACAACGCTCAGATAAGCTACGCACCCATTCAACGTATTCAGGGGGAAGATCCACTGACTTCCCTGTTAGTATCCTCTTCAAAGCCTCAGCCGCGTGCCTCTCAATCTCCCATCCTGTGGCTGTATCCATTGAACCCCTGTAATCCAGTCCAAGCTTCTCTGCCACCATTGAATGGATGGAGGGGTATTCCCTGTCAAATCTGAGTACACCGAGGAGGTAGCTGACCATGTCATTGGGGTCCCACTCTGAGTCCATTATGTGAAGGCCCCTTGGTATCAGTCGCCTTTTCATCCTGAAGAGTTCAGACTCAATCTCAGGGATATCCCCCCTCAGGTTAAGCTGTGAGGCCCTCTCAATTATTTCATCCCTCAACCCATCATCAGGGTCCCCATGCCACTGGTCGATGAGTTCTTCCAGTACCAGGTAGTCACCGTAGAGGTCAGACTGCCTCACAGGTGGTGACGCATGTGCCACCGGGAGGGCGTAGGTTCTTCTTCTTGCTATGGTCGACTCTGAGGTGTTACCTGCCCAGTAAAGGTATATGTTGGGGAGCTCCCCCAGGAGCAGGTCAGGGTAGCATTCAGCCCCCAGGGCGGTCTCCCTTCCGGGCAGAAACTCAAGGGTCCCGTGCATCCCGAAGTGGATGATGGCGTCAAGTCCCAGTGAATTGAGGTAGGCGTAGAAGGCCAGGTACTGGTGGTGGGGTGGATTATCCCTGCTATGGTAGCTGTCGGTCTCCATGATCCCGCGGGAGGGCTGTATGCACAGGTAGACCGAGCCCAGTTCAGTCACCGGGATGATGATGTCATCACCATCAACCATCAGCTCCCCCGGTGGTTCGCCCCACCTTGCCCTCACATCATCCTGGATCCTCTCTGGCAGACGACTGAAAAATTCCAGGTAATCACTGAGGGGGATCCTCTGGCCGCCATATTCATGGTAGGATGGACTGTTGATGAGTCCCTCCCTCATGAGAATATCCTTGATGGGTTCATCAGGTATCCTCACACTGTATCCCCTCTCCCTCAGCCTCCTGAGGAAAACCTCCAGGCTTTCAAATACGTCAAGGTAGCCCGCGTTTCCAAGGTTGGCCTCCCCCGGAGGGTAGTCATAGAGGATTATCCCTATCCTCTTCTCATGGTTCTCCATTGTCCTCAGCTTCAGCCAGTTGAGTATCCTTGCAGCGAATCTGTCCATGCGCTCTGGCACCACGTCAACAACCCTCACCTCCCCCAGGTCGGGGTCATTGAGAGTCCTCATACCCGCCGTGAATACCGGTTCAAAGCCTCCGTCAAGTTCAGGGAGTGTTATGCCAAGAACTATCTCCATCGGGTTGAGGCCATCACCACCTGCCTCCCATTCGTCGAGGTCTGTCTCATAGCCCCTCAGGCAGATGAGGTATGGGGCGCCTATCCTCCTCAGGAGCCTCCTTGTGGCCTCAGGGTCGCCGCCCAGGGGGCCCGGTTCAGCTGGAAGTACTGCATGTTGACAAAGAGGTCCACGTCCCCCATGTACTCCTCGATGGCCCTCAGGTTGTTCTCGACGTCCGAGAAGACCACGGTGCAGTTCACATTTCCATGGAGGCGACTGTAGAGTTCCTCAACCAGGGGTCTCGTGTCATCGAAGTGCATCCCTGAATAGAAGAGCATGCCAACTGTTGGGAGCTCCGGGTTGAAGTTTGAAGCCCGCCTGTAGGACTCCAGGTCCCTGTAGAATCCCCTGAAGGGGAGGTAGAGCCGTAGGGCGGCATCTCCACCGGGTCCTCGAAGGGAACCTCCAGGTCTGTGTAGCTGTCCAGGAGGAAGAGTATCAGGTTCATGAGGTTGTCGGGGTCGCCGGCCCCATAGTAGTCCATGGCCTGGAACCATCTCTTGAGGTCATCCCTGATCTCATCTGACCCATGCAGTTCGAGTATGGCTTCAAGGTCCCTCTCCCTTACAAGTGAATCTATCCTTCCAGGTGCCGCTGCAACGAGTTCACCAAGATCAAGTTTGCCCATGGATGTCAGGGAAAGTATGTGGTTGCTCCCCCACACCAGGGATATGACTGTCTTATCCCTGTCCCTGAGGATGCCCGGGAGTTCCCTCCCTATCCTCTCGTTACCCCTTATATCCACGAGTATTATGTCGGATTCATCGATGTATTCAGCCACGTCGTCCATGGGGACGCGGGGGTCCTCATATTTCTCAAGGTAGACCTTAGTTATGCTTACAATGTCCCCATGTTCCTCCCTTATCCTGGTCAGCGCCTCCTTCAGTGAGGCCGTGTTGTTCATGGTGGTAACAGCAAGTATCCTCTTCATAAGTAACCACCACCCATCACCACAGTGAATACCAGTTTCATTATCAGTCACCTCAAACATGTTGATACTGAATCAGCGCCCGCTACTTCATGATCCGGGAGGACCAGGGCACCGTTATCCATCATGATCGTCCGGTCTGCAACCATCTGAAGGAACTCCAGGTCATGGGAGATCAGAATCATGGCCACCCCCATTCCCTTCAGTTTACCTATCCACCCTGCAAGTCTTTTCATGTTATCAAGGTCCATGCCCGTCGTTGGCTCATCCATTATTATGAGATCTGGTTTTCTGAAGAGATAAACGGATATGAGTGTTCTCTGCTTTTCACCGCCGCTGAGTGAATGGGGGTGTCTCTCCATCAGCTGATGGAGCTTCATGGTCTCAAGGAGGTCCTCAACATCCCCATCAGAATAATCATCCAGACCGAAGGTTATCTCCCTCTTCACAGTATCCATGAACAGCTGATGGTCCGGGTCCTGCATCACAAGACCGGCGGTGCCCTCAACCCTGATCTCACCCATCTCCGGCTCTATGAGTCCCACAATCAGCCTTGCAAGGGTCGTCTTTCCAGAGCCATTCGGGCCAGTCAATCCCAGGACCTCGCCCCTCCAGAGATCCAGGTTAACACCATCGAGCCTGAAGTCTCCCTGGGTGTGGGAGATGTTCATTACCCTCAGTACAGGGTCCTGTTTCGTTTCAGGATGGGTGGAAACCTGAAAGAAAGGCCTCAGACCGCGCCCTCCACAGGACCTCTGATTGAAACCTGGAGATGGAGACCTCAGACCGTACCTTTCCCTGAATTCAGGGTCCAGGAGGTTATCAGTGTCTGTCTCCTCAACGATCATGCCCTCATCCATCACCACGACCCTGTCAAAGACCTCAGGGACCCTGTAAGTTCTGTGGTCAATCAGGATCAGTGTTTTATCCCTAAGGTTTTTGAGGATGCTGAAAAGGTCATCGGTGGATCCCTGATCCAGGTTGGATGTTGGCTCATCCATGAGGAGGATTTCAGGGGACATGGAGAGCTGTGATGCTATTGCAACCCTCTGCTTCTCACCCTCTGAGAGGTTGAAAACGCTTTCATGCCTCTTATGCTCCATACCAACCCTCCGGAGCGCATCCTCCACGCGTTCCTCACGTTTATCCAGCTGGAGGGTATCTGGCCCCAGGGATACCTCCGAATTAACATTCAATGTGAAGAACTGGGACTCAGGATTCTGGAAGACGTATCCAACATCCGCTGCAAGGTCCCCGGGGGTGAGGGAGTCTGTGTCCCTGCCCATCACCCTGACTGTTCCATCCATCTCCCCTCCCATCATGGAGGGTATCACCGCAGTTACTGCCCTTGCAAGGGTTGATTTTCCACTCCCACTTCTTCCTGTGATGAAGACCGATTCACCCCTTTTAACCCTTAAGCTGACGTCCCTGAGGGCCAGCCGCTCCTGATTGGGGTACCGGTAGCTCACACCATCAAGGAGGATTGCGTCCAATCAGACCACCGCCCCATCCATTATCACGAGGGATGCGAAGATAACAGTGAAGAATGCTAAAAAGGTGATATCCCTCCCGCTTAACATGAGACTCCCTACGGGACCTTCACGAGGGTTAAAGCCCCTGGTCTCTGCAGCGATGGCCACCTCATCTGAAATCTTCACAGTCCTTATTATCATGGGTATTATGAGTCCCCTGTAGAGGAGGGAAGGCCTCCTGATGATGGAAGATCCTGAAAGACTGGTCCTGAGTTTGAGGGAGTCCCATATGGAGGAGGCCTCCACTGCAAGGGCCGGTATGTATCTGAGGGCGACTGTGAGTGTGAAAACTATCTCCCCGGGGATTCTGACGGATCTGAGGGACTCTGCAAGCTTCTGAGGCTCGGTAGTGAATGCAAAGGATAGTCCTGCCGCTGATATTATGAAGAAACGGGCGAAGAAGAGGCTCAGAAATCCCATGGTGTGTGGGTTACCTGAGAGCACCATGATAATGGCAAGGGAAACCAGCCAGAAAAGGATGATGAATGAGAGGAAGGGTGCTGCAAACCTCAGGGACCCTGAATGGGCTATCAGTGCCGTGAAAATGACTCCCATGATTATCAGGAGAGTCAGGTCTGATATGAATGTAGACAGTAGCGTGGCGGATACCACCACAGTGAGCTTTGAGAGGGGGTTTACCTCCACAAGGAACCCCTCAGGGGTTGATGTGAATGGTGAGAACACGGCCTTAAGGTCCAATGAAAGACCTCCATGAGACATTAATCCAGGGCGCCGGCCCTTCTGAGCTCATTTATGATACCGTAACCCACAAGGGCACCCAGCATTCCAAGGACAGATACTGTTATGGCAGATATGATTATCAGTGCCGGTGCCAGCATGAAGCTGGAGAACCCGAAGAGGAAGGGAACCGTGAGGATGACGAGGGTCTCGATGAACTTATCAACACCACAGCCCACTAGAAGGGAATTCCTTGAAGAGTAGACGCCGTATTTCAACCCGACGGCGGCATCCGCTGCAAGGCCTCCCAGGAAGGTCGCGGGTAGTAGGGGAAGGAATGCGGGCATTATGAGTCCACAGATTATCCCGTTAACAAGGCCTATCAGGGTGAAGGTGCCTATCTTTCCCACCTTTGCAAGTCCAACGCTTATGACGATGCAGACAAAGAAGGCGGATGCAATCGACTTGAATGCATCCACAGGTGTTATGGCTGCAACACCAAGGATGGTCACCGTCTGAACGATGTACATCAGGGCTATTATGAGGCCCGTGAAGGCCAGATCAGCTGTTGTGAAATCTCTGAATCTAAACAACAATCACACCTCCATGCGTGTCATGTTTTTTCATAAACTCCCAAAGTCCTAGATCAGTATATCATCAAGGTAGAAGATTTCAGAGCCAAAGCGTGACGCCATGTCCTCAAGTATACCCAGGCTCCTCTTCTCGGGTTCTGCATTAACGAATAAAAGGTTCAGGTTCCTCAGTTCAGTTTCAAGCATATTCATGTCCTCCTCGAGGTTGGAGTTGATGAATACGTTGCAGCGGCCGTCTGATATTACAACGGCTGTGCATGCCTCATCGCTGGATGATGATGCAACCTCAGCTGCCAGTCTGAGTGCCGGTGTGAGGGGTGTCCTCCCGCCTGACCTGAGACCCTCAAGGGCCTCCTCAACGGTCTCAAGATTCGATGTGGGCTCAACCACCAGGTTTGCCTCATATCCCCTGAAGGCTATGAGGGCTATCCTGTTCCTCTTTTCATAGGAGTCCCTCAGGAGCAGCCATGAGACCGTCTTTGCAAATTTTATCTTCCTCTCAAGTCTCATTGATGACGAGGTGTCAAGGACGATTATGTAGAGTGCCCTGGATTTCCCGATCCGAACCTTCTCCATGAGGTGTTCGGGTTCTATGGTTCCGGTTCCAGCTGAAGCAGCCTTCCTCAGGGTTGCATCAACGGCCACGCTGGATGGTTCAGGGTTCTCCCGGGCGCGGACATACTTACCCCTCCTCCCGGTTACCGTTGAACTGCTCTGACCCTGGAGGGATCCCTTCAGGTCAGGGATCTTCAGGTCACGCCTCAGCCTCCGTTCCCTGTCAATCTCTGAGTCATCCTCGAATTCGCCATTCATGATGTCCTCTATAATCTCCTGGCTGAGTTCCTGTTGCCTCTGGAATGGTAGCTGTCTAAGTCTGTGCTTCATGGCAAGGAGCGCAGCCTCCATCACATCATCCCCTGTGACCCTCCTCCTGCCGTTGAATGCCGCCAGTGCCCTCGCGGTCCTTGCAGTTATGATATCGGCCCTGTGGGTCCTGATGCCAAGGGCTGCTGCTATCTCAACTATGAGGCCCAGGGTCTCATCATCCAACTCGACCATCTCAAGTAAACTCCGTGCCCTGATGATTTTCTCCCTGAGCTCCTCCTGTTTCCTCCGGAACCTTGAGTGGAAGGACTCTGGATCCTCCTGGAACTTCATTGCACGCTTTATGACTTCAATTCTTTCATCAGGGTCCTTTATTGCCTCCACATCAACACTGAGGCCGAATCTGTCAAGTATCTGGGGTCTGAGATCACCCTCCTCAGGGTTCATTGTACCTGCAAGTATGAACCTTGATGGATGCTGGATGGATATGCCCTCCCTTTCAATGATATTCACGCCCATGGCTGCTGCATCGAGGAGGACGTTCACTATGTAGTCATCAAGGAGGTTGACCTCATCGATGTAGAGGATGTTGCCGTTGGCACGTGCAAGTATGCCTGGCTCAAGGGCCTTTATTCCATCCCTGAGGGCCCTCTTTATGTCCAGTGAACCCACAACCATATCCTCGGTTGCGGATACAGGGAGGTCGACCACCTCCATCCTGACCTGTCTTGATGGCAGGCTACCCTGTTCCTCAAGTTTTCTGCGGCACTCCATGCATATTTCTGCTCCATCAGGGTCGCATCCGAACCTGCAGCCCTCCACCATTTTCCTATCAGGGAGTACATCCCTCAGTGATCTCACTGCAGTTGATTTACCTGTCCCCTTATCGCCCCTGATCAGGACGCCGCCTATTGATGGGTTTATGGCGTTGAGGATGAGGGCCTTCTTGAGGAGTTCCTGTCCAACGATGGCTGTGAATGGGAAGTAATGATTATCCAAGCTATCACCGGTTCAGTGGTTGGTCTAATCATTATTTAATAATTTCTAAAAAAAGATGAGTATTACTAATATGTACCTGACTGTATTAAAAGTAATAATAAAGGGGTCTGTCCTGTATATAACCATTTCAGTTCATGAAACCTGACGGTAGACCTCAAGTACCTTTTCTATCTGTTTAATGGTACTGAATGACTCAGCAAGCCGCATACCCCTTTCCCTCATGGACTCAACCTCAGCCCGGTTTTCGGGATCAAGTATCCTCTTTATCCTGTCAGCAATGGCACGGGAATCCCCTGGGGGCACGGTGTATCCTGTTTCTGAGTCCCTGACAAATTCCATAATGCCGCCTGTGGCAGTTGCAATGACAGGGGTGCCGCAGGCGAGTGCTTCAAGTGCAACAAGCCCAAAACCCTCCTCAAGGGATGGTAGAACAAAGACATCTGCGGCATTCATCCAGGTTGGCACCTCAGTGTACGGTACAGGTCCAAAAAATTCCACATCGGAATCCATGGATTCAGCCAGCCCCCTGAGGGTTCTGAGGTACTCCTCATCAACGGGGGCTCCAAGTATTATGCATTTAACATCATCGAGCTCTAAGTCCTTGAGGGATTCGATGAGGTAATACACTCCCTTTGAGGGTATGATGTTCCCAACAAAGAGGACCACCCTTCCCTTTAGGGGTAATCCTAGTCTTTCACGACATTCATCCCTATCAAGTGGCATGAAGATATCTGTGTCAACACCCATGTTGATGACATGCACCTTCCCCCTGTCGACCCCGAATTCATTCACGACCTTCTCCCCAAGGTCTCTGCTGACAGCGATGACTGCAGAGGTCCTTCTGAGGATGAAGCCTGAAATTTTAGAGAGAAGGGAATTCTTCCTTGCAAGTTTATTAACGTCACTGCCATGGACCGTCACTACAAGGGGTTTGCCACTTATCCAGTGACACAGCAGGCCTATGAATCCTGTGGGGAATAGATAGTGAGCATGGATGACATCAAAGGGTTTCCTTATGGAATACCAGAGGGACCTGAGGAGCAGGGACCCGTATTTTCTGATGAGTACTGGAAGACCCTTTCTCTGGTCAGTGTTTGCAACCACAAACTGTTTGATGGATGTATGACGTCTGAATGCATCTACATGGACCTTAACGAAACTACCAAATGATTTACCCTTTCTGCTGGGATACATGTTTGATATCACAAGAACTCCCTGCACCAAAATAACACCTCTCTTTGTGATAGAGCTGAATAATCTGTGGTAACAGAATCCAGTGTTTAATATGGTTAAGAGGCAGTTAAACCTTCCGAGGTAGGGGAGATAGCATGGACCTCGAAGCGTGGACAGAACATGATTAAGGTCAATCTACCTCAAAAAACTATTAAGAGACTTCAAAGCCCTTAGACGTTCTTTTTTATCGATTTTAGCATCCTCAATTGCGGACCTGAGGTATTCAACTGTACAGTCATAGGTCTCCCTGTCCACAGGGTATGGATAGCCATCCTTCCCGCCATGGGCGTAGCTGTACTTGACAGGGTCCCTCCAGCTTGCCCTCTCCCCATGGACGAGGTCAGCGACAAGGGCAAGGGCCCTCACCTTTTTGGCCCCGAACCCTGAGAGCATTACGAGTTCCTCATAGTCCGCTGGCTGGATCTCATAGGCCCTCTCCAGTACAGCCATGTCCCTCTCTGTGAGGTCCACAGGGAGAACCTCATGGTGGGCTGGCATGTCCAGGACATTGAAGTCAAAGAGCGTCCTCTGGCCCGTTAAATAGCTGCGGATGTGAGACGGGCCATCACAGACCAGGTCAACGCTGGTCTCACGGGCCCCCTGCTGATGGGTGACGTCATGTCAAGGACCTCACTGAGGGTCCTCTCAGAGGAGATGCCGCTGTGGGGTGACTCGACGTACTCTCCGACCCCTGAGCCGAGCCAGTGGTACCGCCGGGCGTAGCCACCATGTGGGTCAAGGCCCTGCTGGACGACGGCCCATTCACCATCGGAGTCAACCAGGAATGTGTGCTGGTAGAGGTTGAAGCCGTCCTGGATGCAGTTACCATCAACCCGGGCGGATATCCTGCTTGCGTATACCAGCCCTTCAGCGTCCAGGTCGAAGATTTCGGCTGCAGCCTGGAGCTCGGAGGGTGTCCTGCGGGATTTCCTTCCCTTTCCACCTGCAACCATTATCCCGTGAACCTCAGGGTCGAGGGCGGACTTCAGGGCCCCGCAGGTCGTGGTGGTTGTCCCTGATGAGTGCCAGTCAAAGCCTATTACACATGAAAAGGCCTGGAACCAGAAGGGATCAGATATCCTTGATATGAACTCTGAGGTCCCGTACTCCTCAATTATAACCTCTGTAATGGCCCCTGAGAGTTCAATCATCCTCCTCATGAGCCAGGCCGGGGGATGGCCACCGTGAAGCGGCAGGTTTGCAATACCTGTTCTCCTCATTGTATCATCCATGCGTGTACCATCATAACTTCAGCCTGACGTCTCTTTATACTTGCTCTGATACGCTCAACACTGAAACCCGGTAATTACTTAACACCAAACCGGAAGAGGCACCTGTCATCTCCCCTTGCAATCTGCCCCATGGCCCTGAAGTCACCGGGGAGTTCGCTCCATTCAAAACTTAACTTCAGGATGGCCTCACAGTTCAGGCAGAAGCCGGGGTTCTTTCGGGCATCTTCAAGCCAAGGGCAGTTCTCAAATTCAACATAAACGTTCTCTTCGTCCTCAAGGAAACCCACCCTCACAGTGAAGCCTTCAAATATGTCTGCGACCCATGCGAGGTATGCCTCGAGGAGGTCATCGTCCGGATACTCCTCCATGTGGGCCTTGAATCTGGGGCCGAGTTCATGTGTGATCCTGTCCCTGAATATACCTGATAGCAGTTCCCTGATGGCATCCTCATCGGCTCCGGTTGAGGGCATCGCGTTGAGGATGAAGTTATAGAAGTCTGAGATTATCTGCTTCTTCATGAGTTCCTTCTCCCTCATTGCGGATCTGTGCCGGTAGATGGCCATCTCAATGTTGGCATTGAGTTCAGATGACTTGAAGGGCTTCACTATGTACCCGTAGGGCTCTGTGACCTTTGCACGTGTCAGCATCTCCTCATCGGCATAGGCTGTCAGGTATATTATCGGGATGTTGAACTGGTCCCGGATCCTTCTTGCAGCCTCTATACCATCCATTTCGCCCTTCAGGACGATGTCCATGAGAACGAGGTCCGGTTCATGGACCTTGCACGCCATTATGGCGTCCTTACCTGTTGAAACTGTCTCCACAACCCTGTGACCCATTGATTCAAGTTTGTGGGTTATACCCATGGCCACTATGGCCTCGTCCTCAACAACAAGAATTTTTGCCATGATAAACCTCCTTTATGGAACCGCTATCACTGAGGACTAATGTCTGGACATTGCCCCTGATACTTTGATGTCACTGCAGAATAAGGTTTAATGTGACGCCGTGACCAGACTAGAACCTCCTCCTGTACTCAACCTCAGTGAATTTTATTGTGAACCTTGCAGGCCTTTCTATTTCAAGTTCCCCGTCTATCTGCTCCACGAGGTTCCTGACGATCCTGAGGCCCAGTGTGCCTGATCCCTCAAGGTCAAGGTCCTCCGGGAGGCCGACCCCATTATCTGAAACCGTCATTTCGTATCCCTCGCCGGTACTGTGGACTTCAACGGTGATTTCACCCTTACCATCAGGGAATGCATACTTGAGGGAATTTGATACCAGTTCATTGATTATGAGGCCGCAGGGGATGGCTGTTTCAATGTTGAGCCTCACATCATCCACCTTCACCCTCACATCGATGCCGTTACTGTCTGCTCCATAGGAATCCAGGAGGTCGCTGAGGAGTGTCTTGATGTAGTCCCTGAGGTTAACCCTTGAGAGGTCCCTCGACTCGTAGAGCTTCTCGTGTATGAGGGATATGGCATCTATCCTGTGCTGGCTGTCCCTGTAGAGGTCCCTCAGTCTCTTGTCGCCGGTGGTGGATGCCTGGAGCATGAGGAGTGTTGATATTATCTGGAGGTTGTTCTTGACCCGATGGTGCACCTCCCTTAAGAGGAGTTCCTTCTCCCTGAGGGACCGCCTGAGGCGTTTCTCAACGGATTTCCTGTGGGTTATGTCCATGAGGGATATGAGGCACCTCTCACTCCCCGGGATCACAACGGAGGTTGCGAAGAAGTTTCTCTCCTCACCCTGCCGGTTCCTGAGGACCACCTCGAAGTTGTGGGGGATGGCATCCGGGTTGATACCTTTAAGGCGGTAGTATGCCTCGATGCGAGCTGCGTCAGAGGCGTCAACAAAGTCTGTGAACTTCATGTAGCCCTGGATCTCGCCCTTACTGTAACCTGAGAACTCCTCAAAGGCTGAGTTCGCAAGTTCAATCACCATGTCGCTGCCGCAGATTACAGTGAGTGTGCCTGTGTTTTCGAAGATTACCCTGTACTCCTCCTTGCTGGATTTGAGTTCCTTCTCAATACGTTTCTGGGCGGTCACATCCTTACCCATGATATATATGAGCTTCTCATGGTCCAGTTCAACTGCTGTTACCGATGTGTCCAGGGTGCGTCCCCGGAGGCCCACCCTGAACTTCAGATGGCCGCCCTCTCCATCCCTGAATATCCTGTCAGCGTCCTCCTCATGGATCCACTCCCTTATGTTTCTCCCGATTATATCCTCCCTGAAGGACTTGAGGAAGCCTGCGGCTGCAGGGTTAACGTCCAGTATGATGCCATCGGTTGAACAGATGAATATCGGGTTTCCTGATTTCTCAAAGAGTGCCCTGTATTTCCTTTCACTCTCTTCAAGGGCTTTCCTGGCCTTTTTAATCTTTCTCTCTTCTTCAGCCTCCTGCAGCGCCCTCCTGAAGGCAAGTGGAAGTTTTGACAGGTTATTCTTAAGTACGTAATCGGTGGCCCCTGCCTTGAGCATGTCAACAGCGAATTCCTCCCCGATCTTTCCACTGACAAATATGAAGGGGATGTCATAGTTCTCCCTCACAATCCTCAGGGCAGATACTCCGTCGAAGCTGGGGAGTGCGTGGTCTGCAAGTATTATATCCGGGCTGAATTCCTCAAGGGCCCTCCTGAATGAGTCCTCGCTGTCAACTGTGAGGTGCTCGAATTCTATACCATCCCTCTGCAGTTCCCTTATGACAAGTTCAGCGTCAAGCGGGACGTCCTCAAGTATCAGTACCTTCAATTTCTCTGACATTCCGGTTCCTCTTCATTACGGTTAATGAGCTCAAGACACCTTAAGCCTGGAAATTTTATTGTGGGCTCTTCACTGGTGTCTGGTCTTCAAGACATGCCTATTCCGGGGGCTGGTTTATGATCATCCAGTAGAAGCCAAGGGTTGAAACTGCGCTTATGAATTCATCGAACTCCACCGGTTTGCTCACGTAGCTGTTCACCCCAAGTTTATAGCTTTCCACTATGTCACGGTCCTCCTTGGAGGATGTTAGAACCACGACCGGGATCTTGCTGGTTGAATCATTTCTCTTGATCTCCTGGAGTACCTCGAGGCCGTCAACCTTGGGCATCCTCAGGTCCAGGAGGATCAGTTTTGGGAGGTTCTCCGGATCCCTATCAGAGTAGGAACCCGATGCAAATATGTAGTCAAGGGCCTCTGCCCCGTCCTTCACCCAGTGGAGCTTGTTGGCAAGGTTGTTCTTCTTCAGGGCCCTTATGGTCAGTTCCGCGTCTGTGGGGTTATCCTCAACCAGGAGTATATCTGCATCTGTCATCATTTCACCACCTTTGGAAGTGTGAAGTATATTGTTGCACCACCATCAACCTTTCCTTCACCCCAGACCCTTCCACCATGCCTCTTTATGATTCTCTGGACTATTGAGAGTCCGACTCCTGTCCCCTCGAATTCTTCCTGGCTGTGCAGTCTCTGGAAGAGTCCGAAGAGTTTGCTGGCATACTTCATGTCAAAGCCGGCGCCGTTATCCTTAACATAGTATGTGTGTTCATCACCACCATCCATGTAGCCGACCTCTATCACCGCGGGGTCCCGGTCCCTTGTGAATTTTATGGCGTTTGACAGGAGGTTGCCCATGACCTGCCCCATGAGGGCGCGGTCAGCCATTGCAGGTGGAAGATCAGCCACCGAAAACTCTATTGAACGCCCCTCCTCCTGGGATGCGAGTTCCCTGTAGGTTGACTCTGCCAGTTCCCTCATGTCAAGCATTGCAAGGTTCATCTCCTGCCTGCCTGCCCTTGAGAGGAGGAGTATGTCGTCTATGAGCTGACCCATCTTCCTTGTGTTATCCCTTATTATCCCGAGGATCCTTACCCCCTCATCATCGAGTTTATCCTCATAGTCCTCCACGAGTATCCTTGAAAAGCCGTCTATAGCCCTCAGGGGGACCCTGAGGTCATGGGAGACAGAGTATGCGAATGCCTCAAGTTCCTTGTTCGCATCCTCAAGTTTTTCAGCCTGTTTCTTCAGTTCAAGGTTCAGTTCCCTCAGAGAGCGGACCTTTTCAATCCTCTCGATGAGGAGGGCCACCATGAACGTGAAAAGTAACAGGAGAACCAGTCTGAAGAGCTCATCTGATATGTTAAGGCCAACTGCCCTTGTCATCGGCTGGAGTATCAGGAGGGCCACGAAAACTGCCAGAACGAGGACCCCCCATTTAAGGGTCCTTGAGGACAGTTGAGGGATTGCAAGCAGTGGTAGAACCAGTAACATGCCATGCACCCAGCTAAAGGAGAACATCAGAGCGGCTGCTGCAAGAATCATTAGAACATCGTCATGCTTCATCATAACCACATAAAATTTCTGGTTATGATTATATAAAAAAATTTCCTTGATATGGCTAAAAACATGAGAGTCCAGAGAAACAGCAAAAAATTCCATGACCAGAAGAGGAGAGTCAGAAAAATCAGCCGGACCTCTGGAAGAGCAGAGATCCGTGAAGAGCCATGCGTTTCATGGAACCTCTTATCCATGAAATGATAAGAGTGGATCAGATACCTCACTGATGCAGGGATCATCCTGTATCCTGACCCACAGGGACCTTCTGGCTGCGTTCATCCGCCAGGACCTCCCTGAGGAAGCGGCCGGTGTGTGTACCTGATGCAGCAACCTCCTCTGGTGTTCCCTCTGCAACGACGAGGCCACCCCTCTCACCACCCTCGGGTCCGAGGTCTATGATGTGGTCCGCGGACTTTATAACATCAAGGTTGTGTTCTATGACAACGGCGGTGTTCCCGGCATCCACAAGCCGTCCCAGGACATTGAGGAGCTTCTTGATGTCATCGAAGTGGAGACCCGTGGTCGGCTCATCAAGGATGTACAGTGTACTGCCGGTACTCCTCCTGCTGAGCTCCTTCGCAAGTTTCACCCTCTGGGCCTCACCACCCGAGAGGGTCGTTGCGGGCTGCCCGAGTTTTATGTAGCCGAGGCCCACGTCATAGAGTGTCTGGAGCTTCCTCCTCACCTGGGGTATGTTCTCAAAGAATTCGAGGGCCTCCTCCACGGTCATGTCAAGGACCTCCGCGATGTTCCTGCCCCTGTAGCGTATCTCAAGGGTCTCCTCATTGTATCTCCTGCCCCTGCACACCTCACAGGGGACGTAGACGTCTGCCAGGAAGTGCATCTCTATCTTGATTATACCGTCCCCGCCGCAGGCCTCGCAGCGCCCGCCCTTGACGTTGAAGCTGAACCTGCCCGGCCTGTATCCACGCTTCCTGGCCTCAGGTGTCTGGGCAAAGAGCTCCCTGATGTGGGTGAACACCCCTGTGTAGGTTGCCGGGTTTGAGCGTGGTGTTCTACCTATGGGTGACTGGTCTATCATCACGACCTTATCGATGTGCTGGAGGCCCTCAATGTCGGTGTGCCTCCCGGCGTTCATGTGCTTGTGGTTGAGCCTCTCATAGACACCCCTGTAGAGTATGTCATTGACGAGTGTGCTCTTCCCTGACCCTGAGACCCCTGTGACACAGGTGAACAGTCCCAGGGGTATCCTGACGTCGATTTCTCTGAGGTTGTTCTCGGCAGCGCCCCTCACAGTCAGGTACCTTCCTGATGGCCTCCTCCTGACCTCGGGTAGGGGTATTGTTTCCCTACCTGAGAGGTAGGCCCCTGTGAGTGAATCCGGGTCCTCCATTATCTCCTCAGGTGTGCCCTCTGCAACCACACATCCTCCGTGTTCACCCGCGCCCGGTCCGATGTCGACAACGTGGTCTGCCGAGAGTATTGTTTCCTCGTCGTGTTCCACCACTATGAGGGTGTTCCCAAGGTCCCTGAGTCTCTTTAGTGTCTCTATGAGTCTCCTGTTGTCCCGCTGGTGGAGTCCTATGCTGGGCTCATCCAGGATGTAGAGGACCCCCACAAGGCCGGAGCCTATCTGGGTGGCGAGCCTTATCCTCTGGGCCTCCCCCCCTGAGAGGGTTCCTGATGACCTTGAAAGTGTGAGGTAATCCAGGCCCACGTCGATCAGAAAGCGCAGCCTCTCCCTTATCTCCTTGAGGACCTCCCTGGCTATGTACTCCTCGCGTTCGGTGAGCTTGAGGGAGTCGAAGAATTCATGGGCCTCCCTGATTGACATCTCAACAACGTCATGTATTGATCTTCCGTTGATGGTGACTGAGAGGCTCTCAGGGCGGAGCCTGCTTCCCCCGCATACCGGACAGGCGTGGTTGCTCATGAACCTGCCTATGTAGGTCCTCATGTAGTTGGACTTGGTCTCCATGTATATCCTCTCCATGCGGGGTATGACACCCTCGAAGCGCCTGTTCACCCGGTAGGTCCTGTTTTTTCTCTGAAATACGAACTGTATCTTCTCATCGGTCCCGTAGAGAATGGCCCTCCGGTGTTCCTCGTCCAGGTCCCTGAAGGGTGTGTCGAGGCTGAAGCCGTAGTGTTCGGCCACCGCCCTCAGCATCTGGTGGTAGTAGTTGTCCCTCTTCCCTGATTTGCTCCAGGGCACAATGGCGCCCTCGTTTATTGAGCGTTCAGGGTAGGGCACCACCAGGTCAGGGTCGATCTCAAGTTTGCTTCCGAGGCCGTTACACTCAGGGCAGGCCCCATG
This sequence comes from Methanothermobacter thermautotrophicus str. Delta H, assembly GCF_000008645.1. Taxonomy (NCBI): domain Archaea; kingdom Methanobacteriati; phylum Methanobacteriota; class Methanobacteria; order Methanobacteriales; family Methanobacteriaceae; genus Methanothermobacter; species Methanothermobacter thermautotrophicus. Next base: position 379,733 of record NC_000916.1, on the reverse strand, counting down.
GGGACTGTTAAATGAGAACATCCTGGGGCTGATCTCCTCGAAGTTTATACCCGCAGTTCCAGGGCAGGCGAAGTGTTCACTGTAGATCCTCTCCTCGCCCGGTGTCATGGTTGAAGGAACCCTGACGGTCCCCTCCCCCAGCTGGAGGGCTGTTTCAACGGAGTCCGCAAGCCTCTTTCTGAACTCCGTGTCCCTCCTCACAACCAGCCTGTCCACAACAACGTCTATTGAGTGCTTCCTGTTTCTGTCAAGATCGAATTCGTCTTCAAGGTCGTGTATCTCACCGTCGACCCTGACCCTCACGAAGCCCTGCTCCCTGAGCCTCTCGAATACACGCTGGTGTTCCCCCTTACGGTCCCTGACCACAGGGGCGAGTATTATTATCCGTTCACCCTCACCGTCATCCATTATCCTGTCGACTATCTGGGTCGAGGTCTGCTGCTCTATCTCCCTGCCGCAGAGGTAGCAGTGGGGTTTACCTATCCTTGCAAATAGCAGCCTCAGGTAGTCGTAGATCTCTGTTATTGTCCCCACCGTTGATCTGGGGTTGACCCGGGTCGTCTTCTGGTCGATGGATATGGCCGGTGACAGCCCCTCTATGTAGTCCATCTCTGGCTTCTTCATCTGTCCCAGGAACTGCCTTGCATAGGCTGAGAGGGACTCCACGTACCTGCGCTGCCCCTCAGCGTATATCGTGTCGAAGGCCAGTGAAGACTTTCCTGACCCGCTTATACCTGTTATGACAATGAATTTATCCCGTGGAAGTTCAAGGTCCACGTTCTGGAGGTTGTGCTCCCTGGCACCCTTAATGACTATTTTACCACTCATGATCCTCAGTGTCTCCAAAACTCTTTAATCCTGCCTTAATTCTCATTACCAGAAAATGTTTAATTGCTCTTAAGGGACATTATCCTGTCCCTGATCCTGGCGGCCCTCTCGAATTCAAGGTTCCTTGCAGCGTCCCTCATCTCTGCCTCCAGGTCCTTTATTATGAGTTCAAGTTCATGGTCTGGTATCTCATCCACCTTCAGGTTCCTCAACGGTCCTTCTTCTTCCCGGAGGGTCCTCCTTGTACTCCTTGGTTTTATACCATGCCTGCGGTTGTACTCCATCTGCAGCTTCCTTCTCCTGTTGGTTGTCTCAACCGCCGCCATCACTGAGTCTGTGAACCTGCCGGCGTATATGAGCACCTCACCGTTAACGTTCCTGGCGGCCCTCCCGATTGTCTGTATAAGTGACGTCTCTGACCTCAGGAAGCCCTCCTTGTCTGCATCGAGTATTGCGACCAGTGCCACCTCCGGAAGGTCGAGGCCCTCCCTGAGGAGGTTAACACCCACCAGGCAGTCGAATTCTCCCCTCCTGAGGTCGTCTATGATCTCAACACGCTCGAGGGTGTCTATCTCTGAGTGGAGGTACCTGACCTTCACGCCGACCCTCGAGTAGTAGTCTGTGAGGTCCTCGGCCATCCTCTTTGTGAGGGTGGTTACAAGGACCCTCTCACCCCGCTCAACCCGCCTCCTTATCTCGGAGAGGAGGTCATCCACCTGGCCCTTCACCGGCCTTATCCTGACCTCAGGGTCCACCAGACCTGTGGGCCTTATGATCTGTTCAACGATGTTCTGGCTCCTTGAGAGTTCATACCTTCCAGGAGTTGCAGAGACATAGATCACCTGGTTCACGCTCTCCTGGAACTCGTCGAAACGGAGGGGCCTGTTCTCCCGGGCACTGGGTAGTCTGAAGCCGTACTCCACCAGGGTGTCCTTCCTTGCCCGGTCACCGTTGTACATGCCCCTTATCTGGGGTACCGTCACATGGGATTCGTCGATGACTGTGAGGAAGTCCTCAGGGAAGTAGTCCAGGAGCGTGTTTGGTTTCTCACCCCACTTCCTGCCGCTGAGGTGCATTGAGTAGTTCTCTATGCCCTGGCAGTAGCCCATCTCCCTAAGCATCTCCATGTCGAACCTTGTCCTCTGTTCGAGCCTCTGGGCCTCCAGAAGTTTGTTCTGGGATCTAAGTTCAGTTAATCTCTCCTCAAGTTCAGCCTCTATTGACTCTATCGCCCTCTGGAGCCTGTCCTCGGGTATCACGAAGTGCTTGGCCGGGAATATGGTTACACGGTCCAGTTTCTGTATCCTCCTGCCGGTGACCCTGTGAACCGTTGATATGGAGTCTATCTCGTCGCCGAAGAATTCTATCCTTATGGGGGGTGTTCCATGGATGGGGTTGATCTCTACGGTGTCACCCCTGACCCTGAACTGTCCCCTGTCGAATTCGACATCGTTTCGCTCATACTGCATGTTTATGAGGCCCTCCAGCACCTCCTCCCTGCCGGGGCCGGATCCGACCTCGAGGTGGAGGGTGAATTCACCGTAGTCTGTCGGTGCACCTATACCGTAGATGCAGGAGACACTGGATACCACGATGACGTCGTCCCTGGAGAGGAGGGACTGGGTTGCCGAGTGCCTCATCCGGTCTATCTCGTCGTTTATGGATGCCTCCTTGTCTATGTAGGTGTCTGTCTGGGGTATGTATGCCTCTGGCTGGTAGAAATCATAGTAACTCACGAAGTACTCCACGGCGTTCTCAGGGAAGAACTCCCTGAACTCCTCATAGAGCTGCGCAGCCAGGGTCTTGTTGTGTGATATTACCAGCGTCGGCTTCTGGACCTCTGCGATCACATTGGCCACTGTGAAGGTCTTACCTGAACCCGTGACCCCCAGGAGTGTCTGCTCCCTCATCCCGGCCTTTATACCGTTAACAAGGGACCTTATCGCCTTTGGCTGATCCCCGAGGGGTCTGTAATCTGATACCAGTTTAAACTTCATCACAAATCACTTAAAATAAGAACCTCATTCTATTGTGGGATTATATTTCAGGGTCAACTTATATATACCTTTGCCAGGATACATAAAGTTGAGTCTGGAGTCTCATATCTGACAGGGTATCCCACGTGTTCCATAATCCTGTGATGATACCCCCACTGAACTTGTTTTAAACATAAATCAGAGGATGGTAATGATAAATTGACGAGGGTTAAGGATCCAGAGAAGCTTCCTGATGCTACCGGTGTCTACATATTCCGCGACAGGGACGACAGGGTCCTCTATGTTGGCAAGTCCATCTCCATAAGGAAGAGGGTCTCGTCCTACTTCAGGGAACAGGAGAACCCGCGTCTGAGGATCATGATGAGGCACCTTGAGAGCATAGAGTACATTCTGACCCAGAACGAGAAGGAGGCCCTCATCCTTGAGTCCAACCTCATAAAGAGGTACAGACCCCCATACAATGTCCGTCTGAAGGACGATAAGAGGTACCCCTTCATCAAGATAACGGATGAGGAGTACCCCCGGGTCCTCATAGTGAGGACCATAGGGAGGGACAGTGCAAGGTATTACGGACCCTTCACAGACACCGGGGCTGTGCGCAGGACACTGAAACTCATAAAGTCACTCTTCAGGATAAGGAGCTGCAGGCGGATGGACGGGCCATGCCTCAACAGCCAGATAGACCTCTGTTACGCCCCATGTGATGGGAGAATCAGCAGGGAGGATTACCGGGAGATCATAGAGAAGGTTGACCTCTTCTTCCAGGGACGCTACCAGGAAGTCATTGAGGTGCTTGAGGAGGAGATGAAGGAGGCTTCGGAAAGACTTGAATTTGAGAGGGCTGCCAGGATAAGGGATCAGATTGAATCCATACGGGAGGTTATGGAGAGACAGCACGCATCCTTCACGGACTCCATTGACCAGGATATAGTGGCCCTCGAGAGGGGAGGGGATACATCTGCGGTTGTGGTCCTCCAGATACGTGACGGCAAGATCACCGGGAAGGACGACTTCATTCTCAGGGGCTCAGCCCCCCGGACAGAGATCCTTGAGGCCTTCCTCAAGCAGTACTACGCCATACCCCGGAGGGTGCCATCGGAGATACTGACCCAGTACCCTGTGGAGGACGGGGTCATAGCAGAGTGGCTCTCTGAGCTCAGGGGCGAAGAGGTGAAGATACACTCACCTGAGGGGGGCGCCGGACGCAGGCTCCTCAACATCGCCTGGAAGAATGCTTCTGTGATACTGAAACAGAAGGGAAGGGTCAGGGACGCCCTCCTTCAGCTCAAGGATGACCTCAAGCTCCCCGAAATACCCCGAAGAATGGAGGGCCTTGACATCTCAAACATTGCAGGTGAATCTGCAACCGGCTCGGTTGCCGTTTTCATCGATGGTAAACCATCCTCTGGATCCTACCGGAGGTACCGGATTTCAGCCCAGGGGCCCGACGACTATGCAATGATGAGGGAACTGGTTGAGAGGAGGTACTCCAGCCCTGAACTCAGGAAGCCCGACCTCGTGCTCATCGACGGAGGGAAGGGTCAGCTGGGAGTGGCCCTCGAGGCCCTCAAAAACTGCGGGGTTCATGTGCCGGTTGTTGGCATAGCCAAGAAGAGGGAGGAGGTTTACCTTCCAGGCCTATCCGAGCCCGTGGATGTGGATGATGGTGCACTGCAGATCCTCAGGCACCTCCGCGACGAGGCCCACAGGTTTGCTGTTAAGTATCACAGGACGATCAGGGACAGGGATTCCCTTGAATCGGAACTTGACGGTATAAGGGGTGTTGGTCCGGTAAGGAAAAGGGCCCTCCTTGAGCACTTTGGAAGCCTTGATGGTGTGAGGGATGCAAGTGTGGAGGAGCTGGCCTCCATCCCCGGAATGACCCGTGAGGTCGCAGAGAGGATACACAGGCACTTCAGTGGGGACCTGGCTGGCTGAATCCCTTCACCTGATCCTTCAATGAGCTAAAATTTTCCTAAAGACTGAATGGGGGTTTTAGAAAATTATTTATAACAACTGGCCACATATTAATATCTGGATAATGTGTGGGTCTTAATATCCTGATGTGGAGGATTAACGTCCTAACGCCTCTTTGATCCCATGGGATCTGTGAAAATGATGGTTTGGAGGACTAAATGTCGCCTACAAGTTTGCTTGTTGTTGAGGATGAGAGCATAGTGGCCATGGACATCAAGCACAGGGCTGAGGGCCTTGGCTACCGGGTTGTGGGGATCGCTGCTTCAGGTGAAGACGCTATAAAGCTTGCGCGTGAGGAGAAACCGGACCTTGTCCTCATGGACATCGTCCTGAAGGGCGAAATGGATGGTATAGAGGCTGCAGAGGTTATAAGGGAGGAGATGGACATCCCTGTGGTCTACCTCACAGCCTACTCAGATGAAAAAACCCTCAGCCGTGCCAAGCTCACCGGGCCCTTCGGTTACATCATAAAGCCCTTCGAGGACCGTGAACTCCACAGCGCCATTGAGGTCGCCCTTTACAAACACAAGATGGACAGCAAACTCCGTGAAAGTGAGGAAAGATACAGGGCCCTCCTTGAATCATCCCCGGATCCCATAATCCTCATGGACTCCAGTTCAAGAATAGTTTTTGTGAACAGGGCCGTCGAGGAACTCACAGGACTCAAAAGGGAGCGTTTGAAGGGTAAAAAACTTTCAGTCCTCGAGAAGAGGGGTTTAATATCTGAGAGTGCGCTTAAAAGCATCCTCGACCTTTTCAATTCAGAGCATGAGGTCTTTGAAATTGAATTCACCGACCACAGGGGAGACAGGCACTTCCTTGAGATACATTCGACCAGGATTGAAACAACCTCAGAGAAGAACCTCCTCCAGATAATAGGCCACGACATCACAGGCCGTGTGGAGGCTGAGAGGCGCAGGGAGGAACTGATCAGGGAAATGTCAAAGGCCGAACTCTACGGCTTTGTTGTCTCGGCTGTGCCTGTATTCGCATCATCAATTCCACCTCAGCTCAGAAATGCCATAATAAAGAACTTCGCTGACAGATTCGAGAAGAACCTCAAACCAAACTTCCAGAGGACCATGAAAAAACTGGGTGTTCTGGATGATATCATGGCCAGGAGGGAATCCCTGAGGGTCTTTGATGCCTATATAAAGTGGCTTTCAGGCTTCCTCAGGAACCTTGGTATTGAAACCGAGCTCAGGGGAGAAAAGCCGAGGTACATTCTCGAATTCAAGACATTTCCATGGATCAATGAGGCAAGGCAGAATCCAATCTTCTCCCTCATATTCAGGGCCATGCTGATGAGGAGCTTCACCTGGACAGGTATAAAGGGTAGCGTCATACAGACCTCAAGCCTCAGAAGCAGGGACGAAAACCTCACCTTCGAATTTCACCTGGTATAAAACCCGGAAGCAGGGGGACGAAGAACTCACCGGTAAGATCATTTCCCATAAATGGGGGGTTAACCATGGAAAGGAGAATATCGCGTACAGGTACGGGGATTAAGGGGCTTGATGATATAATAGGGGGCTACCCGCAGGGTAGGAGCATTCTTGTGACCGGTGACCCTGGATCCGGTAAGACCATAATGGGACTCCAGTTCGCCATTCAGAGCGCCAGAAGCGGCCTTAAGACAATATACATAACGACAGAGGAGGATGAAACTGACCTCAGGATCCAGTGCGCATCCCTTGGGTGGGACATCACTGATCTCCTTGAATCTGGTAAGCTGAGTATTATCGGCTTATCCGCAATGAGGGCCCGGCTTACAGAGGCGGAAATATCTATTGGGATAGAATCCGTCAAGGGAAACCTGAGGAAGATACTCGCCGAGATTCCAGATGACACCGAGGTCCTCATAATCGACAGTATAGGCAGCCACACAGAGAAGCTCACAACGGATGAGTTCAGGGATCAGTTCGACCTCCTGATCTATGAACTCAAAAAGAGGGACATCACTGCGATGATAATCCTTGACAGTGCAACCTCAGAGGAGTTCAATGATATAGCCCTCTACTCGGTTTACGGGGCCATAAGGCTGATAAAGAGGGAGAACCCCTACACGGGAAGGAGAGAGAGGGTCATGGACATCATCAAGATGAGGAGTACAAGAACACCGATTGAGTTCATACCCTACATTATATCAGACAGCGGCCTTGAAGTTATTGAAAACCCTGAGGAATAATCTTCTACAGGTTTCAGCCGGTGCCCTCATGGAGAGAGGGGTCCACGGGAATAAATAACTGATCTAAGTTCCACCGAATGCATAGAAATAACAGAATTGATTCCTTTTACTAATTCACCCCCAGATACATAAAAATAACAGAATTAATTACCTTATCTTAAAGGAGATTCATAATAATCAGATAAATTTATATATTATATTATTACATTAATTTTTATGGTTATTATTAGATGGAGGTTTTAACCTTGAATAAAAGGAAAGTCGTAATAAGGGTGTTCGAAATGAAAAGAGAGTGCGAATTTCCTTGGAAAACACGGGTCTCCGATGAGAACATCAATGAACTGCTCAGGGATATTATATACCCTGAAAACTTCGGGAATGGGGCTAAATATGTTGTTGAGGTCTATGACCGCTGGAGTGACAGCCCCTACATATTCTACTTCGACGGAAAAACGAAGCTGATGTCCAGCTAAAAAAATTATTGAGGGGAGTTACAATCTTTCAATTGCCTTAACAAGGAGATCAACGGTCATCTCGATGTCCTTCATGCTTGCCATGCTCACCGTTGTATGGATGTACCTTGTAGGCACAGAGACCACGCCTGCGGGTATCCCCTCCCTTGTGAGATGAATGGCGGTTGCATCGGTTGTACCCCCCTCACTCACCTCTATCTGGACAGGTATGTCCTCCTCACGTGCAGTCTCAAGTAGCCAGTCCTTCACACGTGGATGGGTTATTATACCCCTGCCACTGGCATCGGTGAGGATTATGGCGGGTCCGCCCTCGAGCTTCGCAGGGGCCTCCTCCTCCTTCATCCCTGGATGATCCCCGGCTATTGTAACATCCAGGGCCAGGGTCATGTCCGGGTTGAGCCTGAATGCTGAGGTCTTGGCACCCTTGAGACCAACCTCCTCCTGGACCGTTCCAACACCATAAACGGTTGCACCGGTTTCAACCCTCTTTAGGACCTCAACCATTACAAGGCAGCCTATACGGTTGTCAAGGGCCTTCCCTGTGAAGCGGGAGTTGGCGAGTTCACTGTAGGGCGCATGGAAGGTTATAGGGTCCCCCACAGCCACCAGTTCCTCTGCATCCTCCCTTGAAGAGGCGCCTATGTCTATGAACATGTTATCATGGGTTGTGACCTTCTTCCTCTCAGAGGCCTTCATCCTGTGGGGTGGCTTTGAGCCGATGACACCCATCACGGGTCCGTTTTCCCCATGGATCCAGACCGCCTGGTTGAGTATCATCTGGTCACTGATTCCGCCTATCTTTGAAAACCTTATGAATCCCTTCTTATCGATGTGCCTCACCATGAGGCCTATCTCATCCATGTGGGCTGCCAGCATGATTGAGGGACCGGACCCCCTCTTCACGGCGATGATGTTACCGAGGCTGTCCTCCTCAATCTCATCGACATGTCCCTCGAGTTCAGATCTTATGATATCCCTTACCTCACCTTCAAATCCAGAGATTCCACTTGCAACTGAAAGACGCTTCATGAGTTCCTTCATGATTACCACCGGATCATCTAGCTGACTTTATGATTATCAGAATTCCAAGAATAACCAGGAGGGCCTGGGGCCAGAACCTTGAATACTGTGGGGGTATGATCCCTGCAGCGAAGGCAAACCACAGCACCCCTATTATCACCATTATAGCTCCAAGATAGACCCCCCAGAGCCTCCCTCCATCTGAAGGCCTTCTGGGTTTTCGCTTGATTTCCACTTCATCTTCCATGATTTATTCCTCCGGCTCTATTTATCTTCAAGGTGGATATAAAACCTTACTTGAAGAGATCACATCAGTAGGAGGCCCACATCCTGGACTTAAATAAACTTATTAAAGTATCTGGTACAATACATTAACATGATTTCAAGGGACCATCCACGTTACCATTCACTGATACAGAGAGAGATGATAACAGAGGCCTGGCGTAAGGGTATACTCGCAGATTCAGGCATGATCGCCCATGGCAGGGGTGAGGCCTTCGACTACCTGCTGGGTGAAAGGACCACAGAACCCGCTGCGAAGGCCATAAGAGCTGCTGCTGCAGCACTCCTCCTTGCAAAAAACCCTGTTATATCGGTTAACGGCAACACCGCCGCCCTTGTCCCGGGAGCTGTGGTTGAACTTGCAGATGCAATCGGGGGAAAGATCGAGATAAACCTCTTCCACCGGACAGAGAAGAGGGTCAGACTAATAGAGGAGGTCCTCCTGGAAAATGGTGCCAGGGAGGTCCTCGGAACAGACAAACTGCTCTACATCGATGATATAAAGAGTCCGAGGGCAACAGCAAGCCCTGATGGGATCTACAGTGCCGACGTGGTCCTGGTTCCCCTCGAGGACGGGGACAGGACAGAGATACTACGGAAGTCAGGTAAGACTGTTATAACCATTGACCTGAACCCGCTGTCAAGGACATCCCGGAAGGCAAGTATAAGCATAACAGATAACATTGTAAGGGCCATACCAGCCCTCATAGAAGCGGTAAGGGAACTTGAGGACCTATCCCGGGATGAACTTGAGCTTATCGTCGAGGAATTCGATAACCTTGAAAACATCAGGGAGACCCTAAAACTTATAGACCTCCGGAGATACAATCCAGAACTGTGAACCTGTGGAGTTGTAGAGCATTCGCAGTATCCATATATGGTATGGCACAATAGAATAACTGCAGAGAAAAAAAAGAATCTGATTTCTGGAAGGATTTCACCAGCAGGGAAATCCTCAAGCAGATCAAGAATCCTGAGCGTGTGAATATGGTGGTTATTGGAGTTACAGGGATGCCCGGCGCAGGGAAGGGCGTTGTATCAAGGATAGCTGAGTCGATGGGTTTCAGGGTTATAAGGATGGGTGACGTAATAAGGGATGAAGCCCGGAAGCGAGGTGAGGACCCCGGTGTGACGGCCGTTCGCCTCAGGGAGGAATACGGTAAGTACGTGGTTGCCGAAAAGTGCGTTGAAAGGATTCAGGAGTCAGAATCAGAAATGTTCCTGATAGAGGGTATAAGGAGCCCCCATGAGGTCGAGATATTCAGAAAAAGGTTCCCTGGCTTCAGGGTCATATCAGTATTCTCAACAAGAAAGACCCGCTTCAGGAGGCTCCGGAAGAGGCAGAGGGAGGACGACTCTCAGAGGTATGCAGAATTCGTTGAAAGAGACGAGAGGGAGCTTGGATTCGGTATAGGCGACGTCATAGCAACCTCAGATTATATGATAGTCAATGAGGGCCCGATATGGAAGATAAAAAAACAGGCAAAGCAGATACTCAGGAAACTTGCAGAGAAGGGTGAGGAGAGCAGCAGAGGAGGACAAGAGGATGGATAAAGTTAAAGTTGAAGCCCCGGTCAGGGCGACAGAGGATCCAGAGAAGGTGGGGGAGGCTGTTCTCAACGTCTTCCCTGAACTTGAAATTGAGGTTGAAGATGACGCCGTGAGGGGCACCGGTGATAGCGGGAGCCTCAGGAACCTCCAGGAGGTCCTTGAGAAAAGGAGAATAAGGCTCACGGCAAGGAATATACTCAAAAAACACCTCAGGGACAATTCAACATGGTTTTACATTAACAAACAGGCCGCCCTTATGAACCGGGTGAACGTCCTTGAGGAGTCCATCTCCGCACTGGGTGACATACTTGTGGAGATTGAATCAGACGATATAATGGGTTTAATAGACTGGCTGGCACCCGATGTCTCAGTCCCTGAAGACGTTGCTGATTGAGCTCACAGTCAGACCTTAACCTAATCCTTATCAACCAGCACAGCCCTCTTTATGTCCAGGAAGCCATTATCAAAGAACCACTTCTTTTCGTATTCAAGTATCTCGAGTCGCTTCTTAAATATTGGACCGTCAAGGACCAGTGATTCGGCTTCACCACCCTCAAATGCAGGGTTTATACCGTACCTCTCACTCAGATCCGCCAGTTCATCTATCATCTTTCTGTCAACTATCCTCCCAAGCCATGACTCATCAAGACCCTCAGCTGCAACAGCCGTCACCATGACCCTGAATCCAAGGTCAACTATCTCCTCCATGTAATCCAGGGGGTCCCTGTGCCAGAGGGGTGCCACTGACCTTAAACCCAGCCTCCTGCAGATGGAGTCTATCCTTGACTTCTGATACTCGGAGTAGAGAGCCCCGGAGTAGACAGCCTCCACACCCCTCTCCCTCAGGGTCTTAAGTGTGCCGGCGAGGTCCTCAACCTCCTCCTCCTCAACCCCTGCGGTCCTGGATTCTATGAGGGGTATTCCAACGGCCTCTGCAAGGAGGGCTGTCAGGTGTATGTTGGGCACATGGTACATATGGGATTCAGGGTTATCTGAGATCACAGATACCAGAAATTCGACCTCAGATTCCTGCAGTGCATGGTAAAGGGCCATCGTGCTGTCCTTACCACCTGAATATAGAACTGCAGACCTCATCAGACACCCCTGTATCTCTGGTATATACCCCTCACAAAGCCGAAGATGGAGTCAATGAAAACACCTGCAAGTCCTGTTAGCATTCCGAGGACACCGCAGAAGAGTACTATGTTGGATTTATCCGGGAGTGATCTCTTCAATGCAGCCACCTTCTCCTCGGCTGGACCCTTCACCCCGGTAACAACTATCTCCCTTGCCTGGAGGTAGGATACCACCTGGTCAACATTCTGGGGCTTCACCTCCACCACCAGGTGGACGGTGCTGTACCTTGTTTTTATGCCTCCAGTGTACATTAACCACTCTGCAAGGTTTTCAAGGGCTTTTACAGGATTGTAGCCCTTTTTAACCTGTAAAATTATTGTGCCGTTTGTGTAAACCTTCCCTGATGTTATGTTGGAGTCTATTATCGATACCTTCTCCTCTATTATCCTTTTACGGTTCTCTGAAAATCTGTCAGTCCTTATCACTATCCCCTCTGAATGGACATCCACAACCCCCTCCTGGGCTGCGAGTTCCTCTGTGAGCTTCATTATATCCGTGGCTGTTGAAACATCAGCCGTTACATTCTCTGTGCCACCTTCAGTGGAGATGTATACCCCCCTCGCGATCTCGGGGATCTCATCATAGACAGGGGATATTAAGAAGGCCCCGCCGACCGTCCCTGCAATGAAGCCTATGAAAACCACAAATAGCAGGTTCTTCTTCCCGATTATTGGTGTCATGAGACCTGTAGAGAATATGAATGCAAGCAGTAGAATAAAGAGGGCCAGCATTACAGTTACACCTAGAACGTCCATTGTATTCACCGCAGATCCTTATAGAAGGCTTTTTAACAGTTTATCAATAGTATTTCATGGGAACTTAAATATCTTGTGATCAGATGGCTCACTGGAATTCCCTCTTGCCAACTATCTGGCCGCCCTCAATACTGACATAGACCTCCCTGACGGTCCTGCCACCCCTCTGAAGCGGAACAACCCAGACAGGAACATCGGTACCGTTTATAGTGATTGAACCCCTCGATGGCTGGCCCGCAGTGTAACCCGATTCACCGGCTATCTGCCTTGCCTCCTCGGCTGTTACATTCTCTGTGCTGCTGCTGGTGTTCTCTGATGTCATGTTGGGGATGTTGATGGGCACCGGCTGGGGCTGAGGCTCAACAGGGCTGGAATCTGAAATCCGCTCCCTTTCACCTGAATTGAAGGAGCTGTATGAGTAGATTACTATTGAAATTGTGACTATGCCGATAAGTATGAGGGCCTTATATTCCCATCTAAGATCATCAAGCAAGGTATTTCCTCCTTAAATCTCATAATGTCAGCTCATTGGCGTATCAGGATCTCAGTATCTTCATTACCGTTATTGTACCGGTTCCTCACAGTGCTCAGGTTATCTTCGTTACGGTTATTGTACCGTTCTGGTTCCTCACAGTGTATTTTCCAGGGGTCATGTTGGTTGTGGTCACATTCACCTTCGGTATGATACTCAGTTTGATCCTCTGGGATTTGTAGAACACGGTGACCTGCCCGTTCCTCACCTCAACTGTGTAGGGAAAATCAGAGGGTAGTGTAAGGTTAACGGCAAACCCTGGACCATTGGTGTATGCTGCATTGACGGCACCTGCAACACGTTCACCCATCATCCTTGCCTGGCCCAGTTCACCGGCCTGTGTCCTTGAGAGTTCACTGTCCACCATGCTGACCATACCCGCAATTATTATGAGGGCTATCAGTGTTGCAAAGAGGAAATCTATACTTAAAACTCCACCTTCATCCATTGGATCACCTTTAACTGCTGACTCAAAACATTAATTGTAGTTGTTTGCAGCAAGACCTAGGAGGTTCTTGTAGGTTGCTGAGAGACAGAAGGGTGCCCCCAGCGGGTCGTACATGTCATTTTTCCTGACCTTTATGGTTGTACCTGCGATTCCAAGGAAGTACTCCCTGTCGACCTTTGATATGTACTGGTTGCCGTTGTGGTCCTCCAGGAGCGGATCCCCTATTATGAAGGTGCTCATCCTTGCGTAGGCAGGATCAGCGGAGCTTGAACGGTTCTCAAGCCGGTCAAAGAAGGAGAGTCCATTGGGATCCACAAAGTAGTAGGGCCTCGGGGTGATGTTACTGGAGTTATCTGTCCCGTTAAGACAGTACCACAGGTTCTGAAGGTGGCCCTCATTATCAACACTCTCATTCAGGCGGTAATCGGCGTAGGTACCGTTAGTTGCATAGTATGGGTACTTGTATATGACGTTACTTGTACGGAACTTCGTGTTTATCCATATGTAGGGGTCCTCTATACCCTCAAGGCTCACATATGATGAGACCGGCGGGAGTGTGAACTCATAGACCTGGTCCTGCTGGACAATCTTCAGGGGTATGCCCCTCCTTATCTCAACCCTGAACCCGAAGGGGTCGTCCTGTGTAAGGGTCACGTCGGAGGTTGTGAATGTGGCGCTGGTGTAATTGTTTATGGGTACATTGTTGATGTAGATCTGGCGACCGGTCTGCCTTTCAAGTTCCAGGGACGTGTTTATGATGTTGTCATTCAGGGCATTCACAACGTTCTCTGTTATATTCGCCTTGCTTGTCCCCTGCGGGAAGAACTCTGCATTGTCTATGACATTCCTTGATGCATTGTAGGCCGCGTTACGTCCGGCGTCAGCCGCAGCCTTCTCCACAGTTGAATATATTGAACCCACAACGGTTATGGTGACATCACCACCCGTTGAGAGTGCTGCCAGCATGTTGGCCTCGTTGACGATGTCCCCGTATGATATGGCTATTATGATGACCGGTATGAAGAGGAGCACTGCGAGGGGTGTGAATGCGTATCCATCCTCATCGCCAATTATCCCCATAATCAATCCCTCCATAGTGTTAATCTAACCGGCAGGGAGTTCGGTATATCCCCGGTGTAGAGTGCCTCTGTCCTTATCAGTGAGGGGTCAATGCTGTAACCTGATGCCCTGGAGCATGGCTATGAGCTCCTGCCTGGCAAGGGCCTGGGCCGTGTATGCATCATTGGCGTATTCTGTGGCCCACATGTTGGCCAGGAATTTCGGGTAGATCACGGCCACCCGTGTACCGGAGTATATCTCGGCGTTGGAGTCCCCTGACTCCCATCCAGCACCTGAGTTTATGGTTACACGGATATTGTATGTGCCGGGCCTTGTGCTGTAGTTGCCGGGGTTTCCGCCTGTCGTGAATATCCTGCTCCCGGCCACATCGATGGCCCCGATATCCAGGGAGAATGGCACCGGCCCGCTGTAGAGCTGGGTCCAGGCACTGGTTGAGTTTTTAACCTCAACCTTAATCGACTTAGTATCCAGGCCTGCCCCAACAAAGAGGAGGAACTTCTTGGCGTCTGATCCTATGGTGAACTGTCTAACAGGTGCTGATACATTTGTTGAGTTCTGGTAACTGTTGAAGGGATAGTTGTGCCACTGGATCGGGAGTGATGTGTATGATACCGTGGAGTAGGAGTCAACAAGACCCACGAGGTCGTAGTCCTGTCCCGGAACGTTGTCCCATATTGTGACGCGGACCCTGTTTGTCTGGCCAGCCCGGAGGTAGTCCCTGATGTAGACTATCCCCGGCACGTTACCGTATCCGTCACTGACTGTACTGTAATCCACGCCTCCGTAATCAAATGAACAGAAGGCCACATTCCATGCTGTGCCGTTCCAGACCTCCACCAGGGCATCGTCAACACCACCGTATGGGTTCACGACGGTGTAGGCGTCAAGTATCCTTGAACCGGGAGGTATCGGTATGTCCTGGGTGACGCTCACCGCGGAACCATCAGCAGTCCAACCATTAACGCTATCAATTACAAAGGGGAGACCGTCTGAGTAGGCATGATTCTGTCTGACCATGCTGTTCCAGGTTATTACCCTCCTGGTGTTGAGGCTGGTGACTGTGCCCGTGTTCAGGTCATATATACGTCCGTAACCTAGGGTCCCATTCGTATCTAACCTTGTGAGGCTTGGCACCGCCAGTCCCGCAGCATCATTGAACTGGAAGGTCCGGGTGATGATACCCTTCGGGACCTTTATGGTGGTTGTGTAGTTGGCTATTATTGAGAACCAGGGAAGGTCATAGTCGCTGCTCCCTGTTGTGGTCATGTTTGTGAACTGGACATAGAAGTTGTTGCTTCCGCCGGTGAGGGATGTGATGTTACCCTGATAGTTGTACATGAGCTCCCTCGTGGTCCCGGGACGGAGGTTGAGGAAGGTGAAACTGTCGTTTCTCACGATATGCGGCACATTGTTTATAACAACATTCGCCCCGTAGGATGACCGGTTCCGCCGGTTGCAGGACCCCAGGAGAAACCTTCCCCAGTTGATACTGGTTGATGGGACAGAGAAGCTGATGTTTCTGGGGGCTGTCTGGTAACCCCAGTATGGTCTATAATAGAGACTGCTCCAGTAGTTACTAAGCCAGTTATGGAAGTTCCAGACCGTTGTTGTTGAGTTTATCTCCTGGTCCTCGAGGGTGACCTCCTCCATCTTGTACCATGCGCGTCCGAGCCAGCCCTCCTCAGGTCCTGAAATAACGATGGCCCTTGATGCAGTGTCCCTTGAGACGAGTATGCCGCTATCGTTCCTCAGGGTCGGATATGGCCCCATCTTGAACTCATAACCAACCCCTGGAGGTAGCAGGGACTGTAACTCGGACTCTATGAGGTTCTCTGCCCCCGCGGTGTTGTTGCGTGAGTACATGGCGGCTGCAGAGTAGAGGGTCCCGTCCTGCCTCATAATATCCAGTGCATCCGCTGCGAGGGCCTCAAGGTGCTGGTGGTCAGCCCCCATGTAACTGGGCAGGGCGAAGTAGGTTACGATTGACGCTGTGAATATGAATACAACTATGAGTGCCAGTACTGCGTCCGTTGTGAATATGAATCCACCCTCATCATCATTGAAACCACGGATCATTTCATCACCTTTCAATCACTTTAACCAGAGATACAGGACGAACCTTGCGGGTTTTACCCTCACATTGTCCAGTGTTATCTGCCCTGGGGGTGTCCCCTTCGGCGCTGCAAGGATGTATACATCCATGGAAGCCCCGGGGTTACTCTGGGTCCTGACACTCAGTATGTTGTCCCTGAACTCTGTGTAATTGTAGAGGTAGGTCTCATTTATCTGCTTCTTTATCTCGG
The DNA here is from genome assembly GCF_000008645.1 of Methanothermobacter thermautotrophicus str. Delta H. Taxonomy (NCBI): domain Archaea; kingdom Methanobacteriati; phylum Methanobacteriota; class Methanobacteria; order Methanobacteriales; family Methanobacteriaceae; genus Methanothermobacter; species Methanothermobacter thermautotrophicus. The sequence continues at coordinate 363,162 of NC_000916.1, read as the reverse complement.
TTATATGCCTGTTTATCTCATTTGGTGGCACGACACGGTTGTTGTTAACATCCACGAAGGCAGAATCGTACCCCCTGTTTATAACAAGGACCCAGTAGTCATATATCCTCAGATAGGCATCATTGGTGGGGAAGTTGGTTGTGTATGTCCTTGGCTGCCCGGCGTCCCTTATGAGGCCCTCCAGTGAACCAACACGCTCCACCTTTGTTGTGAGGACGTAGCGTTCAACCCTTGCAATGTCAGGGGCGCTGGTGTTGAGTGTCCCCAGGGTCCTCACTGTGAGACCCTCGGTGGTGCTTATGTTGATGTAGTATCAATACTCGGGACCCACCAGTTCCCCCATATTCGTTGTGTTAATCCCCGCGATCTTGGCAGGGGAGAGATAGTTCTTCTGGGGAATTTTTCTGACCGGGTCGTACCTTGCAAGTCCTATGCTATCCGGGTTTCCCTTCTGTTCCCAGTCAGGTGGAATACCGGATGACTCCACCAGGGCGTCGGCTACATCAGATGCCTGACGGTCAAGGGAGCTCTGATAGACGGTGCTCTGGGTGAGATACATGATGTTGTCCATGTCAGCTGCCAGCATACCGAGCAGTATTGTTAATGGTATGATGGCCAGGAGTACGTCCAGTGAAAATGCAAATCCCCTTCTATCAGACAGTAAATCCCTCAAGCTTATCCCCTTTCCATTTTATAACATAATCTATGACAGTGACTATTATTATATATTTCCTCATCCATATATCAACGTGAGGGATGTATTATGGACTTCAGGGGACAGATATCAGCCGAGTTTCTTTTGATCGTTTCATTCATAGTGGTAATTGTACTTGTTTTCTCATCAATCGCAGGCCCCCAGTCACAGGAAAACAGCATCGCAACCGCTGCCAGGGAGGGCGCGACCGGCGCCATATCTGAGATGTCCTATACGAATGTATCGATGAAACCCATGAGGGTCACCGGCATAAAGATCACCGGCGGGAGCAACAGGGTGATAAGCATCTCCTTTGAAAGGCCGGTTCCCCCTGAGTACCGTGCCCTGGTCATCAACAGGACTGTGGAGTCACTCCTCACCGTCAGCGGTGTGAAACCGGTTAACAGCACCACCGTCAGACTTGGGGACAGGACATACACGGTCCAGATATAGGCGATATCCCTGATATTTGATTTTTCAGTGCAACATTAAGGTTCCGCATAGAATCTGAAAAATTAAGGGTTATTAATCAGCGGAGGCCTTCCACTCCTATTATCCTCACCGGCCTGTTACCCCTCATGCTCATGACCGAGCCCTCAACTGCAAGCTTCACAGTATCATGGACATCAACATGGAAGCCATTATTCTCAACTATGTAAACATCGGGTTTGACGTTGCTCCTTATATCATAGTCAACACGTACATAGGAGGTGTTCTCACCCACCTCTATAACCTCACCGAAGGTGTAGTCACGCACATACCTCACCCTGAATATCAGGAAGACCGCTGCAACCGCGATCACCGCGAAGAGGAGCGTTGTGAGGGCAGGGAAGAATACGAATGGAAACGCCATTGTCAGGGCCGAGTTGCCTGAGACAAGGATTATAACCACACCCACAGCCACGTACATGAGGAAGAAGTCCCTGTAGGCCTCAAAGTCCCCGGGGTACATTACCCTTATCTGTCTGTAGAGTATGTAAAGGAGGAGAGCTAGGAGCAGAAGGGCAGCCGGAAGGAACACAAGGATGGATATGAAGTTGAAGACATAGACTATGGATATTATGATGAAGAGTGAGGCTGCAATCTGGAGTTTGAGGACAGCATTCTCCTTCTCTGCCGGGTCAAATTGGGGTGTCCTGATTATTATGGGTGCGTCGTCCTCAGGTATCCTGATGTCATGGTTTCGTGCCTCCTCAAGGATCTCCCTGACCTCCTCATCACGCTGCACCGGTATTCGCTCCCCTATCGTCCTTGTTTTGTCATGAATTTTATCCCGTATTTCATCCACCTCGACCCTGGAGAGTCCCTCCCGCAGACCTGAGGCAGCCCTCCTTATCCTCCCGGGGAGCCTTACCAGTTCAAATATGACGGTTCCCATGATGTTAAATAGAGCTATCACTGCACTGCCGAGTCTTGAGAAGAAATCCATTCAATCACCTACTTCCTTGTCACATTCGTTACAACAACGTTGTTTGAATTCAGTGGCCAGTATATGACAGCCGTGTACCATCCCCTCTGCACCTGCACGGACTGTGATGTCACGTTGTACTGTGTCGGTGCAGTTATATTTGATACCGTGCCGTTGGTGTAGGTGACTGTGAATATGACGCTGTTATTGCCGGTGATGAGGACTCCATCAACCGGTATGTAGAAGCTCACCGTCCTCTTTGCACCCGGCCCGTTGGCGTATACTATGTCAGCCGCATTTGCAATGGTCTGAACAGCCACCTTGGCATCTGATGCCCTTGAAACATCAGTGCTTGCCTCAATTGAACTTCCTATGAGGGGTATCGTTACTCCTCCAAGGATGAGGAGGACCACGAGTATCAGCAGAAGGTACTCCAGGGAGACCTGTCCCCTGCTATCCATATAGATCACCTTTAAACATCTCTGCATTAGATTCTGTAGGGCTACACTTATATATTTGGTGAACATCCGGGAGATCATGGCAGTGCCCACCCCGTTATCTGGCTCACCAGACCGGTAACCCTCACCACCTGAACTAGAATATGATGTCAAATAACCTGAACAGTATCATTGCAAGGTCCCCTATAAGGAGTGAAACCAGGAGCCCTATGAAGATTGCAGGAGCAAAGGGCATACCGCGTCTTATCCGGAACTCATCCTTTATCTTGCCCCTGGATACAAGGTCCCTGAGGGTCTCAATCTCCTCCTCCCGGAGACCGGCTGCCATGGCAGACACCACAGGTTCACCCCTGTAGGTCAGTGCAGATACATCACCGGTCCTCGCAGCTGTCCGGAACCTGTCAAGGAGTGAACTGTCATCGAAGTAGTATTCATCGCCCTTCCTGTAGAGGGTGCTTGCGAGTATCATGCCCTCCTTCAGTTCATCCACGCCCATGGTGTCCTGGAGGGCCTCCCTCGTGATGGATGTGAGGAGCTTCCTTATGAGCTGTATAACCGTTATGGAGACCCAGAGAATTACAACTCCACTCACGGTCAACTCAAAGTTCTTGTAGAGCGAGTAGACTATGATCACCGATACTATAACCGCCTTAATCCTTGGCGGTAGGCGTGAGATGACCATGGTGAGGAGGTAGACAAGGATCAGGGAAAGTACTATGATCTGGAATGGGAGGAAGTCTGTTATGAGGAATGTCAGGGTAACGGCGGATGTTATAACCAGGGCCAGGACCATGCTGGTCCTGTACTGGCGGAGGGGCTCCATGAACTCGTCCATGAGGTGCCTCCTGGATGTGTAGATGATGAAGAACACATAGACCAGGAGGAAGGGGAGGAGCGCCAGTATACTGTTTATTATGACCGTGAGTGGAAAGGGGTAGGATGCCGTGACAGGGAAGGCCGTTCCGAGGAAGCTGTAGCTTACCAGTGACGGCTGGAATGGTAGCAGGGAGGTTACCGCTGTGAAGAGCTTCACATCACCACCTGCCCAGGCCACCATCCTCCAGAGGATGTATCCCAGGGCGAATATCCCGGCTGTGAAGATGGCTGTGTAAATGAATATCCAGGGATCCGATTCCATGAGGGCCCTCGCACCATTCAGGAGAAGACCGAGCCCGATAACAGGAAAGGTCAGACGGTTGGGTATTATACCCCTTTTTATATCACTGTATGAAGCATAGAAACAGGCCAGAAGTGCTATGAATACCGAGAGTAACTCTATGACCATTAATATCACTCCTTGAAGCTTAGAGATGGATATTACAGAAAATCATGATTTATTAATTAATTCTCAGTGATCTCTATTTAAGTTTTTGTGGTTGATTTCTCCGGGTGCAGCACCGGCAATCCCCGTATCAGAGGGGACACACTCCGGGCTGCAGACTGACAGATAAATCCATGATACAGGGACACCGAAATATGCAGCATTTAACCAAAAATCTATGCTCACAGAACACTGCAGCACTGATATGAGTAAAGGCAATAAAGCATATTAACCCGGGACCAGAGATCTATGGTAAAGGGAAGGTAAGGATGTGATTATCTGTCCTTCAGTATCAGGGAATGGATTGCTGGCGCAGACAGAAGGGCTGTTTTACTGATGCTCATAATATTCGCTTCAGGTTTCGCCCTGAGAGCAGGCACGGTGACTGTGGCCGGAGTATACAGCGAGGCCCACTACCAGCCCCTCATGTATGATATGGACTCCTACTACAACCTCAGGCTCGCCAGCAACCTCTTAAATGAGGGTGAACTCTCAGAGGGTGGGTGGGACAGGTACTCCTATTACCCTCCCGGGGTCCCCCTCGATTACCCCCCTCTGCTCCCCCACCTCACCGTCACCCTTTACCTGCTATTTACCTGGTTACTTCCAGGTCTCACCGACACCGCATTCTGGCTTCCAGCCATCATTGCACCCCTCGCCGGGGTCGCTGTCTTTGCAGCTGCAAGGTCCCTTGACTGTGATGACGTATCAGCCACCACAGCAGGCCTCCTTGCCACTGCAGCACCCTTCTACTTCATGAGGACCATCCCTGGTTTCTATGACACCGACATGTTCAACCTCGTCCTCCCCCTTGCCATCCTCTTAACACTCCACCTTTCTCTCAGGGATGGTGACTGGAGGATGGCCGTACTCTCAGGGGCCCTCATGGGTGTCTTCGCCGCAGCCTGGAATGGGTGGCAGCTCATCTACTCGATTATGGCCCTGTCGGTGATACTCCACTCGCTCCTGTATCGTAGAAGAGAACCCCTCATATTCCTCATCACCTCCACGCTTCTCATTGTGCTGATGGATCCACGGGCCATTCCATCCATCCCGGTGGGGCTGATGAAGATACCCGTTGCCAGAGCAGATCCATTCCCTGACCCCTATGCAAACATAACAGAGCTCCAGCGTCCAGGTTTTGATGACGTGCTGATGGCCCTTGGACCCGGCCTCCTCCTGGCGGGTCTGGCTGGTTTCAGGTCCCTCTTCCGTGACTGGAGGGATAGCATGGTGCTTCCGGTAATCATCCTCTGGACCCTCACAGGTGCCGCCTCACTACTCTGGGGTATAAGGTTCTCTGAGCTCCTCACTGCACCCCTTCTCATAACCTCCGCGCTATTCCTTGCAGATCTGGGGACTGCCTCCAGGGTACCCCCCGGTTTCAGGCGGAAGCTTCATGTTGCAGTCGCCATCATGGTGGTCCTTCCATCCCTCATCATCTCTACGGGTCAGTACAGCGCCCTCCACCCCCGGGTGGATGACGGCCTTCTGGATGCTGCAGACTACATAAGAGCCAAAACCCCTCCTGATACTGTGGTGATCTCCAACTGGGTCCACGGACACTTCTTTGCATTCATGGCCAGGAGGCCGGTGAACTTCGATGGCAGACTGGCCTACATTGAAACTGCGGCGAAGAGGGGGCCTGGATACCCCCTTGACCCCCGTATCCCGGGAGTCTACAGGGAGTACTGGCATGATCCGGGCCCGAACGACCACGGACCCCACCTGGCAGATGAGATACTATCCATGCTGGCATCCTCAGGTGATGAAGCCTACCTTGAGGTACTGAACGCCACCGGGGATCCGGCTGGCTCTGCAGTCATTCTGGGGGATGTGCTGGCTGTTGATGGGTCCTCAAGGGCAGAGTACCTGCAGGATAGGGGACTTGACCCTGTTGCTTCAGGGAGAGTTGCCTCAACCCTCAGCAGGAGATCCGGCTACGTCCTTGTGACCTGTGACCGGCTCATTGATAAGGGGTACTGGATACTCTATTATGGTAACTGGAACTTCACAGGAAAAACCAGGAAGCCGGTGTACTCCACAGGGAGTATAGTTCAGGGCTGGCCCCTGAGAACCAGTGACGGTCTGCTCTGGGATGGTGAGAGGATCTCATTCAATGGTTTGAGGGTCTCAGAACTGTACCTTGTGGATGGTGGTGTCAGGAAGGTGGAGGGCGACCCCCAGGGGGGCCTCGTTGCATTTGTGCTCTATGACAGGAACCGGACTGTGGTCCTGGAGCGTGGATATGAGGATTCCATGTTCGCCAGGCTGGTGCTCCTTGGTGACGGTGGAGGCGTCTTCAGGGCAGTCATGAGGAGCAGGGATGTCACTGTATGGGAGCCCATCAGGGATTGGAATACCTGATAAAAAGTAGTTGAGCTTTTTTTCCTGCTAAAGATGTAACGGTAGATAAAAAAAAGATTTTGCCGCTTTATTAACGGCTCCTTTCAAGGGCGGCCCTGAGGAAGGATACAAAGAGTGGATGGGCCCTGTTTGGTCTTGACCTGAACTCTGGGTGGAACTGGCATCCGAGGAACCATGGGTGATCCTTGATCTCAACCATCTCCACGAGGAAGTCGTCCGGAGATGTTCCTGAGATTATAAGGCCCTTACTCTCCAGTTCCTCCCTGAATTCGTTGTTGAGTTCAAACCTGTGCCTGTGCCTCTCACCCACGAGTTCGGTGCCGTAGGCCTCATGTGCCAGTGTACCCTCCCTTATCCTGCACTGGTAGGAGCCGAGGCGCATGGTACCCCCCATGTTCTTTATCCTCTTCTGCTCCTCCATCATGTCTATGACAGGGTAGGGGGTTTCCGGGTCGAACTCTGTGCTGTTGGCACCCTCCATGCCGTTGAGCCTTGCGAATTCTATGACCATGCACTGCATGCCCAGGCATATGCCGAAGATGGGAACCCTGTTTTCAAGGGCGAACCTGACCGCCTCAAGTTTTCCTGCGATTCCCCTTTCACCAAATCCACCAGGGATGAGTATGGAGTCAAGACGTGAAAGGTCCTCCTCATTTACTGCATCATCGGCACTTATCCACTCAATATCAACCCTTACCCGTAGGTGTGCCGCTGCATGTTTGAGGGCTTCCCTTATACTTATGTATGAGTCCTCAAGCTCCACGTACTTGCCGACTATTCCAACGGTAACCACCGGCTCATCTATCATGAGTGACTCAACTATCCCTGCCCATTCACTGAGGTCTGCTTCACCATCAACATCCAGTTCTATCCTCCGGACTATGTAGTCCCCCACCCGCTCACTGTCAAGTACCAGGGGGACCTCATAGATTGATGATGCGTCGGGGGCATTCACAACGGCCTCCTCCTCAACGTCACAGAAGTGGGCTATCTTCCTCTTGAGTGAGGAGTCTATTGGCATCTCACTCCGGCAGATGATCATATCAGGGTTTATACCTGTACTTCTGAGCTCCTTTGTACTGTGCTGTGTCGGTTTGGTCTTAAATTCCCCTGCAGCCCTCAGATATGGGACGTAGGTCACATGGACGAACATGACGTTCTCATGACCCTCCTCGTTCCTCAGCTGCCTGAGGGCCTCCAGGAAGGGCTGACCCTCTATGTCACCCACCGTACCCCCGACCTCCACCAGTACCACCTCAGCACCGCTTTTATCAGCGATTTTTCTTATCATTGACTTGATCTCGTCGGTTATGTGGGGTATTATCTGTACACAGGAGCCCAGGTAATCCCCTGACCGCTCCTTATTTATGACGGACATGTAGACCTTTCCGGTTGTTATGTTGGCCTCACCAGGGAGATCAGAGTCCAGGAACCTCTCATAGTGGCCCAGGTCAAGGTCTGTCTCCATTCCATCATCGGTTACAAAGACCTCACCGTGCTGGTAGGGGTTGAGGGTCCCTGAGTCCCAGTTCAGGTAGGGGTCTATCTTTATGGCTGTCACAGATAATCCATATGATCTGAGTATCCTGCCTATTGATGCTGCTGTTATTCCCTTTCCAATAGAGCTTACAACTCCTCCCGTTACAACGATGTACTTGGCCAGATGAACCAACTCCTCAGATTAGTTTGATGGGTCAATATATGTGATTAGGATGTTAAAAACTCATTGCCTTAACCGGGCAGCCGGGTCCATCATGATTTCCATGAGCCTGTGGGCCTCCCATGTGCCCAGGGACCCCTCCCTGACTGTGAACTCGTCATAGGATTTCACCTGATCAGCATCCACGCCGTCACCTGCAAGGATGCATGGTACGGGGTCGGGTACATGGGTCCTGATCTCAATGGGTGTGGGGTGATCCGGGAGGACCGCTATCCTGTGCTCATGGTCTGAGAGCGCATCAAGTAACCTGCCGAGGACGAAGCGGTCTATATTCTCTATGGCCCTTATCTTCTCCTCAGCGTCACCGGCATGCCCTGCCTCATCGGGTGCCTCAACATGGACGTAGAGGAAGTCATATTCCTCAAGGGCCCCGGCAGCGTATCTGCCCTTGGCCCTGTAGTCTGTGTCCAGGTAACCTGTGGCGCCCGGGACATGGATGTTTTCAAGACCCGCATATACGCCCAGGCCCTTTATCAGGTCCACTGCAGTTATTGTGGCACCTCTAATACCGTACCTTTCACTGAAGGGCTCCATTGATGGCCTTAAACCCTGTCCCCAGAGCCAGATCATGGTGGCCGGCCTCTTACCCATGGATTCCCTTTTGAGGTTCACCTCATGGGATCTGAGGACGCCTGCTGATTCCAGCATCAGCTCCCTTATATGGTCTGCCTCCTCCGAGCCTGAGGGGAGGTGTGCGGCCACAGACTCCCCCACTATGTCGTGGGGTGGCTCAACCCTCACCGAGGTGTAGCCCCTCCCCTCTATAACAAAGAGGTTCCTGTAGCTCACACCGGCATAGAACCTCCCCCTGGTTTCAAGTTCATGATTGAGGGCATCTATGAGGCTTGACGCCTCAGCTGTTTCTATGTGTCCGGCGTTGAAGTCCACGATCCTCTCATCAGCGTTTATGAGGTTGCATCTGAATGCCACATCATCATCGCCCAGCTCAACACCTATGCTTGCAGCCTCAAGGGGGCCCCTCCCGGTGTAGTACCTGCGGGGGTCGTAGCCCATTATACTGAGGTTTGCAACATCTGAACCCGCCTCCATCCCCTCCGGGACTGTCCTGAGAAGACCGCACGCACCCATCCCTGCAAGCTGGTCCATGTTGGGCTTATCTGCCACCTGCAGTGGCGTTTTACCGTCGAGTTCATCAAGGGGGTAATCCGCCATTCCGTCTCCAACAAGAATAACATGTTTCATGGTTATCACTGAAAAGAACCGTAAAGGGGTTTAACGCCCTCCAGACTTCCTCCATATGGTGATGGTGTCTGTGAGCATGGCCGAGGCCGTCTCAAGGGATCCTGCGCCACGTCCAACAGCTGTCACCTCACCTGCAAGGTCTGTCCTGAGGGTGGCCATGTTCAGTGTCCCGTCCACGGCGTAGGGTGACCCCATCCTCACCAGCCTGGGTCCGACCTCCAGCCTGTCCCCTGAGATCTCTGCAATGAGTTTTATGAGGTACCCCTCCTGGGCTGCCAGTTCAATGGCCCCCTGGGTTATACCGGTGATCCCCTCGACCCTGACATCCCTGAGGGTGCATGGCCTTCCGAGGATTGAATTGGCGATTATCACAGCCTTGCAGGCCGCATCAGTACCTTCAACGTCCTGGGCGGGATTTGTCTCTGCAATGCCCAGCTCCTGGGCCTCAATGAGGGCCTGCCTGTAGGATGATCCCTCAGAGGCCATCCTGGAGAGTATGAAGTTGGTGGTACCGTTCAGGATACCGATCACAGATTCTATGGTGCATGATGCTAGGGTCTCCCTTGCAAGGTTTATTATGGGCATGGCACCCCCCACAGATGCCTCGAACATGAACTCAACACCTGCCTCAGAGGCCGCCTCCATGAGTTCAGAGTAGAAAAGGGCCAGGTGCCCCTTGTTTGATGTTACAACGTGCTTCCCGTCACCCATGGCCTTCAGGACCAGTGACCTGCCGGGTTCGCCGTCCTCTATATTTGTTGGTGTTGCCTCCACCAGGCAGTCATATTCTGCCTCATCAAGGAGTTCATCTCCGGTCATCCCCTCGTATCCTGAGGGATGTGACCCCAGGCCGGCCCGCTTCTTGTGCTCAAGTACCCCCCTGATGTCAAGGCCATCCGGGTCGTGGAGGGCTCCTGATGAATCCGCGACTCCCGTGAACCTTATATCGAGGCCATACCTTTCCCTCAGATACTCGCCCTTCATCTGAACGGCCCTGAGGAATCCCTGACCAACAGCTCCCAGTCCAACAAGACATATCCTCATAACCCTCACCTAGACCTCGCTTACAAGCAGGAGGTTCCTCTCCATGGCGGCTTCATTGATCCTCCTCAGGACCTCATCCCTGCTGCCGTGTTCTGCTTCAAAGGTTATCCTGGCTGCTGATCTGCCCTCTGACATTCTGAGGGAGAGGTCCAGTACACTGGCTCCCTGGACGCTGTTCACGGCCTCCACCGTCTCCTGAAGGTCGCCCTCTGCAATGTCACCTATGAGTATGGTGGTGAATTTCTCCCTCAGGGGGGCGCCGTCCATCTCAATGATGTTAACACCCTGCTCCTGGAGCCTGCCTATGGCTGCGTCAAGTGTTTCCCTGTCACCCTCCACCGTGAGCTGCACGGGCACCACCGGGCCGTATTCACGGTCTCTCTCATGTATAACCGTCACTATATTCACGCCGGTACTTCCCAGGGGTTCAAGCACTGACACCAGCTGCCCTGGGGCGTCTCTGAGTTCGATAACCAGGTTTAACCGCATCTGAAACACCTACTGGGTCCATTCACCCCTCTCAACGACTATGTTACCGTCATCATCGACCGGGGCGTTTCTGAGGATCTTTCCGGGTTCTGTTTTTTCTTCCTCATCCTCCCTGGTCCTGTTAAGATTATCCACTATGTAGTATGTTTCCTCGAGTTCAGGGACCTCCTCAAGGGCCCTTGAGAATTCCTCAAGGATCTTCTCAGCCTCTTTCTCTATCTTCATATCAGACTCCTCTCAACTTGATGGATACATGTGAAACACATAAAGTCTATGGTGCTGCAGTGATATAAGGCTTAGTCTATCGTGCTACAATGATATAAACCTTGCCACAGAGACCTGTCACAGAGAGAAAAAACATGGCCTCAGATTCAGCAGAGGGAACATGGATCCTGTGTGACAGGATGACCACTGCAGACATGGGTTAAAACATCAGCCTCCTCAGGAAGGTCTCATGGTCAAACCCAGGGAGAACCTTCCTCCGCAGGACCTTATCTATCCCTGAACCGTACTGCGCCGCCTTCTTGGGCCTCATCGCAATGTACTCGGGGACCCCCATCTCAAGGGCCGCCTCCCTGAGTATGCGTTTCCTCAGCTCATCCTCCGGGCCCCGTATCTTGAGGTCTGCTGGTATGGTCAGGGCCACCCCTATCAGTTGAAGGTCCAGGAAGGGGACCCTCAGCTCCACCGAGTTTGCCATTGTAACCGCGTCATCCCTTTCAAGGTTAACATGGTGGATGTTTTCAAGGTCATGCCGGAGGGCGTCCTCGAGTCTTCCCTCAGCCAGGAGGCGCCTGTACCTGTGGTATCCTGCGAAAAGTTCGTCTGCACCCTGACCAGAGAACATGACCCTGTATCCGTCTGCAGAGGCAGCCTCAGATGCCAGGTAGAGGGGCATTGCAACGCCGATCTTCATGAGATTGTACTCCTCTATCGCCCCCAGGACATGGGGAAGGGCCTCCCTGATGGTATCCTCTGTAACCTCCAGGACCTCAAGTTCCATTCCAAGGTCTGCCGCAGCCCTGGATGCGAACTGAGGGTCGCTGGAACCAGGGAGCCCCACGGTGTAGAGCCTCACATCGATGTGTTCATCAAGGAGGACCGCCAGCAGTGTGCTGTCAACGCCGCCCGAGAATACCAGGGCAGCCTCATCCAAACCTCTAACTCTCCTCTCCACCGATTCCCTCAGAGCTGATTTGAGATTCTCCCTCAGCTCTTCTGGTTCTGCATCTGAGGGTTCCGCCCTGGGGAGTCCCCTCAGCTTCACCTTCACACCGTTTATCATGGCATGGCCAGGTGGCAGGGTCTCCACATTCCTCAGACCTATCCTCCAGAGGGCCTTCTTTTCGGATGCGAAGGCCTCCCCTGAATGGTAGAGGGGTTTGACACCAACAGGGTCCTGACGACTTGCAAGGTTCTCGCCGTCTGTGTAGGCGAAGGCGTAGTCACCGTCTATCTTGTTAACCGTGAAACGCAGCGCATCCTCCAGGTCCCCGCCGTGGCCCTCTATGAGGTCCAGGATGAGTTCAGAGTCGCTGCCGGTCCAGTTAAGTTCCTCCTGATTGTATATCTCGCCGTTAAATACCAGTACGCCGTCCCCTGATACTGGCTGAGGACCTCCCACGATTGAGAGGAGGTTATGGCCCACTGCAATCTCAGCTGATTGCGGGGCCTCCTTTACATCCTCCCCCGTCGCTGTCCTTATCACTATCCTGCTGTCATGGTAGATCCCTGTGGCATCAGGGCCCCGGTGTCTGAGGACATCTAACATCTCCTGTACCTTTACCGGGGCGTCATCACCCCTGAACCCTGCAATGGCGCACATCGCGGTCACTTCTGTGAGCTCAGGCCACCTTTTCACCGGCCTCTGGCCCCGGTTTTACTGAGTATATCTCCTCCACGGTCATGAGTATGGCTGATTTTGGTTCAAGTTCTGTCATTACGTTCTGTGCCCACTCAACGACCATGTCAAAGTATTTTCCGGATTTAAATATTTCAACTGTTCCCTTGAACTGGTAGGGGCATTCCCTTGCGTTCTGTGGTATCAGTGCTATTCTGGGGTTTTCGTGGAGGTTCCTTATGGTTTTTTTCATGTAGTTGTCTGCGATGAGGATGGTCCTCTCATCCAGGGGTCTGGCGAAGCCTATTGGAACAACATTGGGGGTTCCTTCCTCATCTGCAGTTGCAACAAAAACCAGCTCCTTTTCAATTGCATCCATCATCTCGGGTGTCATCATATTATATCACCGTTTATCTATTACCGGGGAGGGGTAATAAATTTAACCCGGAATCAAGGGGGGTGATCCCTGCATGAACCTGAGGAGAAAGACAGCGAATTCAAACCCTCTGCATACAGATATGCGCCTGTAAAAACCTGGGCCGGGATCCTGTCGAAAACTGGCCTTCAATCCATGATTCTGTGATGAGGCCCCTGTGGGTTCTGGAGGTCTTTATATCCCCTGAGAACCCTTAAATTTGTGTTCAGAGGGCTGTGGTTCCTTGATGGATACTCTGAATTATTCATGTAACTCCACCATGGTCTGGCCCCACCCCGGCCCATCCTTAAATCCCCTTAAAGAGACCTTTATATTTAAAATGGGATTCGATGGAAATCCTATCGCCATTTAAAATTTTTTGTGTGTCCAGAAAGTGGATCTGGGATCTTAGATTGTCTATCAGTCCAGTAGGGGCATTGATCAAGCATATCCATTTATCTCAAAAATAAAAAGCTCTCTGACGGTCTATTTTAATTTAAAAAGCTCATATATGTCTTTTTTTGGGCTGAAAAATCGCAATATTTATATATGATTTGAGATTCAAGTTTTTAATGTCACAGTGACCCTACCGGGCACTGTGGATTGGAGGCGGTAAAATTTCGGTTGGCATGAGATATGTGTGCATGCTACTTGCATGCATACTACTCATTAATACAGCAGGTTATGCAGTGGCAGCTGATAACACAGCATCCGTGGCTGGATGCATGGTGGAGGAACAGTGTTCAGAGTACAATCAATGTGAACTCATGAATGAAAGTGAAACAGGATCTGTAGATACAGGGAAACAGAGCAGCCCCGGTGATCCCGGGAAGAATGAATCCCCCTCTACCCCAGAGGCAGATGAAACGGTCACAGAATCGGGAGGTCTGCTGGAGGTTAATGGCACCAGCGGTTCACCCGGTTCAGTGGCTGTGAACCCGGAGAACTCCACCGGCACAGTGAGGGCTGCAGGTGACAGTGCAGGCATAACGTCTGTGACCATCAGGGAATCTGCAGCAGAACTTGTAAAATACATTGAAACCTACGGTAAACTGCCGGCGACGGTTTCAGTGGGTGGTCAGAAGCTGGGTACCGCCCAGTTCCTTGACCTCATGCTGAAGGACCTTCTGAAACTTGCAGGGTCCACAGTCTCACTGACGCTGCGCACAGTTGGCAACGCACCGAACCCTTCAGGTTCAGCCACAGGACAGCTCTCAAAGTCAGCTTATCTCAAACTGGCATCCAGTGTACTTAAATTCATAAACAGCAACAGAAGAGCACCCAATTACGTGAGTTCGAACATAGGGAAGATATCCAGTGACAACCTTGTCTACGCGGTTGCAAGGATCCTCAAATTCCAGAAGGACAACAGCAGACTACCAAACTACGTCACCATCAAAAAGATCAGTGCATCAACAGCACCCACAGCATCACTCAGGAACACGTCTGTGACCATCAGGGAATCTGCAGCAGAACTTGTAAAATACATTGAAACCTACGGTAAACTGCCGGCGACGGTTTCAGTGGGTGGTCAGAAGCTGGGTACCGCCCAGTTCCTTGACCTCATGCTGAAGGACCTTCTGAAACTTGCAGGGTCCACAGTCTCACTGACGCTGCGCACAGTTGGCAACGCACCGAACCCTTCAGGTTCAGCCACAGGACAGCTCTCAAAGTCAGCTTATCTCAAACTGGCATCCAGTGTACTTAAATTCATAAACAGCAACAGAAGAGCACCCAATTACGTGAGTTCGACCATAGGGAAGATATCCAGTGACAACCTTGTCTACGCGGTTGCAAGGATCCTCAAATTCCAGAAGGACAACAGCAGACTACCAAACTACGTCACCATCAAAAAGATCAGTGCATCAACAGCACCCACAGCATCACTCAGGAACAGAGCCGAGAACGATCCCTTCACCGGTGAGAGCACCTCCCAGTACCTTGCTGCAACAGCAAACTGTCAGGTTAATGATCCGGCAATTAAATCACTGGCAGCAAACCTGACTGCAGGATTAACCGGTGCATGGGATAAGGCGACAGCGATATTCAACTGGGTGCGTGACAGGATAAGCTACAGTTTCTACTACAACACAAGGTACGGTGCCACGGGTACACTCAAATACAGGACAGGTAACTGTGTGGATCACTCGCACCTCCTGGTGGCCCTCTTCAGGACCGCTGGTCTTGCCGCCAGGTACGTGCATGGAACCTGCACCTTCACATCAGGTAACACCTACGGCCATGTGTGGGCACAGGTGCTTGTGGGTGACACATGGTACGCTGCAGATGCCACGAGCTCAAAAAATAGCCTCGGTGCTGTGAACAGCTGGAACACTGCAACAGCAAAGATCAAGGGAATATACGCCAGCCTTCCCTTTTAATGGTGGTCCAGCACCACCATTTTATTTTTTTTTTAGGATTTAAAATTAATTTAAGGGGTTCTTACTGACACCGGAACCTCGCAAGGAGCAGACTGTTTGTTATAACACCGTTACTAGAACCTCGCAAGGAGCAGACTGTTTGTTATAACAAAAAGGGAAAGGCCCATATCACCCACTGCAACAGCAACCCATAGTGGTACGAGGCCAGCGACAGAGAGAACAGCCAGGGAAAGCTTCACTGCAACGGTTAACCCTGTGTTAACCCTGATGATATCCATGGTTCTCCTGCTGATGTCAATGAGCTCATCTATCCTTTCAAGGTCATCCTCCACCAGGGTTATATCTGCGGTTTCAATGGCCACGTCCGATCCCCTGACACCCATGGCTATACCCACATCCGCCGCTGCAAGTGCCGGTGCATCGTTAACACCATCCCCCACCATCACCGTGATCTTCCTGGAGCTCAGTTCACGTATTATCCTCATCTTATCCTCTGGCAGCAGGCCCCCACGGTATCTTTCAGCACCGATCTCAGCAGCCACCGCCGCTGCAGAGTCCTCAGTGTCACCGGTGAGCATCAGAGTACCGATACCCCGCTCCCTGAGCCTCCCTGTGATCCTCCCTGCGGATTTCCTGATGCTGTCCCTGAGTCTTATGACGCCTATAACACCCTCCGGTCCTGTTAGCTGAACCTCCGTACCTCTATCTGGATTCCCACCTCCAGTTTCCGGGCTTCCAAGGGTGTACCTCACACCCTCTATGTAACCTGAGACACCCCTCCCCGGGATGGACCTGAAGTCTGTCACGTCCACTGTTCTGCCACTGTATGAGTTCACTATGGCCTCTGCGATGGGGTGTCCGGATTTCCTCTCAAGGGATGCTGCTATTCTGAGTATCTCATCCCTCCTCTCCTCCGGTTCAACAGCAATCACCTCTGGTCTTCCCTCGGTGAGGGTCCCTGTCTTATCGAATATGATGCATCCGGTGGAGGCCATCTTCTCCAGGAACTCTGAACCTTTGATGAGGATTCCCCTCCCGGCCGCAGCTGTCATTCCCGAGACCATGGCGACCGGTGTTGATATGAGGAGTGCGCATGGGCATGAGATGACCAGCAGCACCAGGGCCCTGTATATCCATGTGAGGGGGTCGCCTCCGGTGAGTACCGGTATGAGTGCTGTGAGGGCTGCAAGACCAGTTACCGTGGGTGTGTAGATTGATGCGAAGCGTTCAATGAATCTCTCCCTCCTGGACCTCCTGAGAGCAGATCTCCTGACCGTTTCAATGACACCTGCGAGTACGGTCGCCTCGGAGGTCCTTGTGACCTTAACCTCCAGGTACCCGTCAAGGTTCTGTGTACCTGCAAATACCTGGTCACCCTCCCCCACGGTAACAGGGAGGGACTCACCTGTTATGCTGGACTGGTCAACCTGTGAGGTCCCCGATTTAACGGTTCCATCGAGGGGTACCGTCTCCCCTGGTTTTATCCCTATTGTGCTTCCTTCCTCAACATCCTCGACCCCCATGATCCTCTCCCCTCCATCAAGGACCCTCGCGGTTCTGGGCCTGAGTTTTATGAGGGATTCCACGGATCTGTGTGATCTTCTGTGGGCATACTCCTCGAGGTACTCTGCTATGTGGTAGAGGACGGTCACGAGGGCCGCTTCAGTGTAGTCACCCAGTGCGATGGCACCGATGACTGCGATGAGTATGAGCACGTGCACCGTGAAGTGGCCCCTGAGTACTGACCTGACTGCTGCCGGGAATATCCTGTATCCTGCAGCTACAACCGCTGCAATGAGGAGGGGAACTGATATCATGCTTCCCTGGAGGTCAAGGAGGATCCCTGCTGCAAGGAGTGCTGCCGATGCTGCCATAACCAGTATTTCATTACCATTCCCTGATGGGGAACATGAGCTGCATTCACATCCCATAGGATTCACCTGAACATATGAATACACATTCATGTGTGTTCATATCATATAAATGTTTCTTAATATTGTGCTGAGATATGACCCAGGTGAGACTCTGAACCCACAGACCAGTTTTTTCAGTGAGCAGGAAAACTGGTGAATCATGGACCTCCAGGTTATAAAGGGTGCCGGTTTCTGGCAGAAGGTAGAGTGAGAAGGAGATAATAAAAAGGTATGGCATCAGATGGCTAGGCCCCATCATGATATTGAATCATCATTACAGGGGAATACTGTGAGAAAAGGAAAGCAGCCATGGCCCCTGTTTCATGATTTTTTAAGGTATTCTGCGATGAACCTTGCAAAATTGTTTATATCATCCAGGTTGTTTTGCAGGTATCCATAGACCTTTTCAATATCTATTTCTGCGTACATATGAAGCAGTAGGTTCCTGAAACCTGCAGCTGGGGCGAATTTATCCACAAAATCCTCTGGTAAAACTCCTATTTCCCCGAGTATCTCTATTACCTCTCTGTAGGTTTCTGGTTTTTCTGGCCCTTTCCTGTGATATGATCATTTCTCCAATATCAAGGCAGGATTCTATGGAAACCTCCAGGTATCTTTCAACAGCTCCCCTTAAAGTGACGTCATTTTTCAAATCTTCCAGGGTATGGGATTGATAACCCCTCAATATTTTCAGGTATTCCCCTAATCTCTCTAATTTTGATGAGATCTCATTTTTCATATTAATCCCTGCTGGGCTATCCCTTTGATGGCTATTCTCGCATGCCTGTCCATATAATACCTCCTATCCAGATACTCTGACATGATATTTTTCTCAAACTTTATCCTTTTTTCCTCATCATCTTTCAGGAGTATGCCGTCTTTTATGATATTATAATTTAAGGAGAGTGGCGCATCATTCATGATAATCAAATCAACCTTATCTGCTTTAAGCAGGGATACAAGATCATCAAGCAATTTCAGTTGAAACTGTAACATCCCCTGTTCTTCCAGGGGCTCCCGTAGTAGAACTCCAATGTCAAAATCACCCAGTTTCCCCTTATCCCCTCTGGAAGTGGAGCCGAAAAGATAGGCTAAATCCACTTCATCCTTCTCTTCAAAAAATTCCGCAAGTTTCTCTAGCACTTTAATCTCCATTGCCCCTGAAACACAAACTTTTTGATTATCAGACTCTAATACCTGCAGGAGAGTGGTTCCTCAAGAGTATTATGGTGAAAGAGGGTAATAAATCTTACAGGGTCATGGTGGTTAAGAAGGCTTCAAAATCCATTCAACCATTAGATCCGGGATTAAATAGAACTCAGCACCACAAGATGATCCTGAAGACGCGATTAGAGACTCGAGTTCATGGATCAATATGGGTACCAAGAATAAAGAGAGAGGAACTATTCCGCAAGGGCAGGCTAAAAGAATAGTGGAGGCACCTAAACAGACAGACAGAACATGGCCACTGGGTATCATAAGAGAAACATGATCTCCAAAAAGTTATAGGGGTGGGTGATTATTTCCTTGCCCTTGCAATCTTCCTTGCAATGACAAGTTCACCTATGGCTATCAGGCCCACAAAGAATTTTTCAAGGCCACCTGTTGCCCATATGGCCTCACCGAAGGTTGAATTCCGGATCCTCTCCTCATACTCCTTCGGTTTTATCCTCTTACCGGTGCGCCTCCTCGTTATTATGGCAGCTGCCTCCATGAGTTCATCCCAGCTCACACCCTTGAGCTCCCCGTTCATGGCCTCGAATATCTTGGACACCTTGATCTCATAGAGCTGGGAGAGGGTCTCAACGATGTCGAATGACCTCACAACCCCCACAACCCTTCCACTGTCATCCAGGACCGGGATGCTCACCAGTTTGTGATGGGCTGTTTCCAGGACGGCGAGCCTGGCCGGGTCGTTTTCATTTACATGAACTATCCTCTCCGGTGGCTGCATGATGTCAGAGACGCGTTCAAGTCCATCCCGGAGTCCCCGCATCACGTCAAAGCTTGTAACCCATCCAACGAGCTTCCCATCCCCATCAACAACAGGTGTTGTGAACTTACGTGTCTCCTCCATCTTCAATGAGACATCAACAACCCGATCCTCAGGGGAGACTGCTATAAACTCCTTATCCATAATCTCCTTAACTTTCATCTGCCAACCTCTCCAGTTTCAGTGCTGCCACAGGACACCTTGTGGAACAAACCTCACATAGAATGCATTTATCCTTATCAACCACAACCTCTCCATCCTCAATCCTTATGGCCCCGGTGGGACAGTTCTCCTCACAGACAAGGCACTCGACGCAGGCATCCTGGTCAACCAGGAGCCGCCGGGTCTCAATCACAGGGCCCAGTTCCCTCTCAAGTTCCACCGCATCTGAGGGGCAGACGTTGACGCAGGCCCCGCAGCCAATGCAGATGGATTCATCGACCACCGCGATCTCCTTATCTAACTGAATTGCACCTGTGGGGCAGAACCTGGTGCAGGTCCCGCATGCAGTGCATCTATCTGTGACCTCTATGTTCTTCATCCGGAGCAGGCGGTGGGGGATCCTGACGTATTCCAGGTTGTAGGTGACGTCCTCGTCACCGATGGTGGCGGTGCTCTCAACAACGTTTATGCACCTCACAGGGCAGGTCTGGGCGCATATCTCACATTTAACACAGTTATCAAGTATCCTTGCAGGTTTTGATGCTGATGATTCTGATATGGCGTCCACAGGGCACTCCTCAAAACAGAGATTGCACCTTACACACTTCGGTGTTATGTCTATGAATTTGTCCAGAACCCTGCAGCTTGCAAGTTCCACATCAACGTCCTCAGGTCTCTCCTCAAGGTCCATCGACTTTAGTGCAACATCCCTCCGGAGGTCCTCCAGTTTCTTCTTAAAGATGATATCCATGATACAACCCCTGCATCCTTTCAAGCTTCAAGAGTTAACACAACCCTTTATTACCTTTTAAACGTATTTACTTAAATTTTTTTCCGGTTCACGGGATCAACATCAGGCCTCAGCACACCCAGATTCCCGGATCCAGCACATTAAAGATCAACCCTCAGCGTACCTCCTGAGGACATCCAGGGCCGGTCCCGGGGAGGGATTCTGTGGCACCGTATCCTCCGATACACCGTGATGCTATGTAGTTTCCAAAACGGCATGAAACCTCAAGGCCAAAGCCCTCGAGCCAGGCATATATGAAGCCAGCATTGAAGGCGTCACCGGCCCCCGTCGTATCAACACATTCGGTGCTCAGTGCATCCACCATCACAGACTCACCGTCCCATGCCCTGACGCCTCGGGCGCCCATCTTAACCACAACCACCCCGATTCCCAGGAGTGATGCTGCCTCCTCAGGGTCAGCGGACCCTGTCATCAGCTCAAGTTCCCTCTGGTTTGTGAGGAGGATGTCGGTGCGCTCGAGGATATCTGACAGCTCAGATACTCCCCTTGAGGCGTAGATGTGTCCTGGATCCAGGCTGACGGTCACGGATTCATCCAGTGCCTCAATGACTTCCACCTGGACATTTATGCCATCACCTGCGAAGGATGTGAGGTGCAGCAGTTCTGTGTTAAGGGCCTCATCAGCCACCTCATCCACCCTGAGTGTGTCGTTGACTCCAGGGTCAACGTAGAGGGCCCTGTTACCGTCAGGGTCAACGAAGCCCATCACACGGCCGCTTCTACCTGTATCCGCTACGACGGTGAAATCCGTGACCCCCTCAGATGAGAGGTTACTCCTGAGGAGTCCCCCCTCCCTGTCATCGGCGACCTTACCTATGTGGGCTGTCCTGAGACCGAGCCTTGAGAGGCCTATCATGGTGTTGGCTGCTGAGCCCCCACAGGATTCCACGAGCCCCCTCACGAAGGTCTCCTCATCCGGGCCTGCTATCCTCTCAACCATGTGGAGCTGGTCCATGTTGAGGGCTCCAAGGCCCACCGCATCGAACCTCATCCCAGAACACCGTGTAGGTCTATCCTGTGGTCCCCCAGTTTACCGTCATAGTTACCTGCAGATACCCTCAGGACCCCATCGTACCTGCAGACAGCCTCTATCCCGGCCCTCATGGCCTCCTCAAGGGCCTCCATTGTCAGGCCGTTTATGACTATCTCAGGTATGTACCCGACGCCCTCCGGGACCCTTGACTCGTCACCGAGCACCTCCTTCAGGCTCGGGCAGTAGGGGTGGTTCGTGGTGGGGCCTATCCAGGGGTAATTTGTCTCTGGCTTTGATGCTGCGGAGCAGATATCAAAGGGCGTCACAACACCCTCAACCTCCTCTATGGCTCTTATGGCGGCCCTGCCTGCCTCCAGTACCGTGTCAGGATCCCTGCACATGTACCAGAAGTTGGCCCCCATGATGGCCTCCCTGTAGCCCATCCTTGATTCTATTTTGAAGTCAGGGACGGCTACCGGTACGTTGATCATTTCACGGCCATTGAACTCCTCTAACCACTCATAGCCATCACCGCAGTGTCCCACATGCTTCATCATATCCAGGTATCCATCCGGGTCGGGGGTGGAGCTGTAGAGGGCTGTGAAGGGCTTCACCAGTATGTCCTGCCTTATACGGTAGGATAATTCGACCTGGAATTTCTCCATGTCATCCAGGGCATAGTAGAACTGGACCACGGCCCCGGGTCTGCCGTCGGGGGTGTCCTCGCCTCCCAGGAAGGATTCAACACCACCCTCAACCCTCCCTATGACTGCACCGGGGGTTGCGGTTGCATCAAGGGCCGCCCTCCTGACGGTCTCCATGTCACGGGCCGTTATGGTGGCCCTCACACATCTCCCTGTGAAGGCCTCAGAGAATGTATCCTCAATCAGTGTTCCGTTAATCTCCATTGAGCATCACAACCATGCTGAATGTAAGCACATCCAGGGATTCAGCCGAGGGATCCGACGTCCTCTCCCCGGATGTTCTTTCTGACCTCCATGCTTGCGTCCAGGAGGTCCTCTGCCTCCTCAATAACCGTTATGATCGGGTAGTCACCTCTGAACACTCTCCTGAACTCATCCACCACTCTGAAGTCTATCCTGAAGGATTCAAGGGCCCTTTCAGGTTTTCAGAGTAGGCCCTGATGAATTCCAGGATGTAGTCCCTCCCGAACCTTGAGTGAAGGTCTATCAGGGGGGTGAGGGCCCTTGAGTCGGTGGAGATGACCGCCACCTCCGCCTCCCTGAGGGCATAGTGGTTACCGTTGAAGGACACCGCAAGGCCCCTCCCATTGAGTTCCCTGAGTGGTTCAACATCGGTTATGCTGTCACCCACGTACATGGCGGATTCAGGGGGAAGTTCGAGTTCAGAGAGGATCTCCAGGAGGGCAACCCTCTTACCGTCACCGCCAACGGTCTTCACCCCGTCGAGTATCTTCCCGGCCTCCATACCCGGTATGAGGTGGAAGAATATCTCATCCAGGTCCTCAAAGTCACCCTCGATGACATCCTCGCGTAGCCTCACCAGCGCCTCCCTCTCCTCATTTGGGATCTCCACGTCAAGGCTGAGGGTGGTGTGCCTGGTGTTCTCCAGGGGAAAGTTAAGGTGCTTGCAGAGGGCCTCGATGTAGTGTCTGTAGCTTGTGCTTACGATGTAGGATGGCATGAGCCTCCCTGCAAGTTTCAGGGTTTCATCAGCCCCCGGAACGAGTCTCAGGGTCCTCTCTGAGAACTCCCTCAGCTTCTCATCGGTGACTCCGTGGGCTATGAGGAACGGGACTATCAGTTTGAGGGTGTCCCCTGCATTGTAGCCCGGCCTCCGGATCTCGTCGGCCAGTATGTCATCAAATTCGCTCACCTTCCTGAAGAACCTGTCACCGTCGGGTATGAAGTGGGCTGCAGCTTCGAAGGCGTTATCGTTGAGTGAGATGGGACCCTCGCAGTCTGTTACGAAAACCCTATTCAACCTTATCATCCTCCAGGTTCAGCCTTACAGCTGTTACAGGGCATATGTCCTGGCATTCACCGCAGAGTATGCATCTATCAGCGTCGACCTCAACCTCAGTATTGAGGGTCATGGCATCAACGGGACAGTGGTTAACGCATACACCGCACCTCTGGCAGACCATGTGGTCTACCTCAACCGAACCCCTCCTCGGACCTGTCAGGACCCTCCTCTCAAGGTATATCCTGCCATCCCTGGCCCTGAATCCCTCCTCTGTGATCTCGATGGCATCGACCGGGCATACGCCCCTGCATCTTCCGCAGAAAACACACCCATCAAGTATCTTCACGGGGGCCGGGACCTCCGGTTCTATGACACCCACCGGGCACTCATCCACACAGAGCCCGCACCCTATACACCTGTCCTCGAGTACCCTTATTCTCCTCGCGGGTTTGGTGAAGTCTATTATGTGGTTGAGTTCATGTATCTGGAGGTTGGAGTCGACCAGTTCCTCTATGCCATCCCTTATTTCATCGGTGACATCCACACTGTATTCCGGGCTTTCAGCCGAGAACCTTCTCTTCACGTCCCTCAGAACAGAGTCCATCCTTCCAAGGTTTTTCACGAGTTTCTCTGATTCCCTTTCAAGTATCTCCCCTGCTATCTCCAGGTTGTTGAGTTTTGAGAAGTTCTCGTAGGCCCTCTTCCTTGAGGAGTACCTGATGGCTGCTGAGGGGCATACGTCCATGCATTCCTCGCACCTTGCACAGTAGGAGGGGTCTATGTAGGGTAACCTGTTGATCTTACCAACCTTTATGGCCCCCCTTGAGGGGCAGACCCTGGTGCAGGTCATGCATCCTATGCAGTCCCTCTGGTTAATCACCACGGCCTTACCCCCCACCACTGACCTGGGGAGGATCTCACCGTACTTTATGGCCTCTGTGGGGCATGCCCTTGCACAGTAACTGCAACGGACACATTTATCCTCGTCTATCTCACTGTGGACCCCTGTTTCACCCGATGACACCAAGTGTATGGCCCCTGTCCTGCAGGCTGAGACACAGGCACCGCAGCCCCTGCAGATCCTGGGGTTTATCACGGGCACGTTCTCCCTGACAGGCTCTGCCATGGTTGTCCTCATCTTTATGGCATCGTAGGGGCAGGCCTCCCTGCAGAGGACGCACCCAAAGCATTTGTCTGTCTATCTCAACCTCGCCGGTGTCAGGGTCCAGGTGTATCGCGTCCACCGGGCATGAGCTGAGGCACGGCTTATCAGGGCATTCCCTGCACTTCTCACTGTCAATATCATAGTCAACGTCAACTTCCCTCAGGGGCTTCACGGGTTTTGCTGCAGCTGGAATTTTATCATCTCCTCATCGCTTTACAGGAAGAGCCGCCGGTTTTATGGTTATCCTTATCATCTCTTCTCCATTGGATTCATCTATGAGGAACCTTGCAACGTAGTACCCTGCAACACCGAAGGGGCATGTCTGGTAGCATGTGCTGCACCTGAGACACTTATCAGGGTCCCTCACGATTCCTTCATCCTCTGAGTAGGTTATGGCTCCTGATGGGCATTCATCCACGCATAAACGGCACTGCACACATTTTTCGGGGCTCCATGTTATGATGCGCATCTTGAGGCGGTCGGTTATCTTCTCGAGGAGGTCCCTGACTATCTCCTCATCCGGGAGGATCTCAAGGGCCCTCTCGAGGAGGGGTTTCAGGGGGTAATTCATCCTGTAGACACCTTCGGCTTCGAGTTTCTTTATATCCTCGCTCTTCTCCTCTATGGCTGATTCCAGTTCATTGACCGCCAGGTTTATGACCATCTTCTGTTCCTCGACGTAGGCGACGTGTATCACCTTGAGGGCGCCCTTGACAGGACACTTCTCGAGGCATTCACCGCAGGCTATGCACCTGCCCTGGTCAACCTCGACCCTGCCGTCCTTCTCGGTTATTGCATCCACCGGGCAGGCCTTCATGCACTTCTTGCAGCGTATGCAGAGGTAGTCATCTATGACATAGAGCTTCTCTGAGGGTACTATGGTGAACTCTTCCCTTATGAGGTGATTCTCTCCGCATTCAATTGTCTTGGGGTCGGTGGGGCAGACCTCGGCGCAGAAGCCGCACCTGATGCACGCACCCCTGACTATGACAGGGTAGGTCTGACCCTCCTCCTCGGCCGTGTCGGTGTCACGGACCAGTTTTATTGCGCCAGGGGCAGGACAGGCCGTTGTGCAGGCCCCACAGCCTATGCAGTACTCCCTCTTAACTGTGGGGAAATCCCTGAATCTCTCTGGTTTTTCAAGGATCTCGTGTTCTGTGTGTGCATTGGCGAATTTCTCTGCCCAGGACTTACGGGCAAACTCGTAAAGGTACCATATTACAGAGGACATAGGACATCAACATCACGCATTTATTAGAGGAGTATCTCCCTCTCCCCACTCTCTTCATCAACAACCATGACCCTCTCTGCGCATGCTATGCATGGATCAGCGCTTGCATATGTTGCAACGGCGTCTGCAACTGTTGCCACGTCCCTCAGCATGTACTTTGCGCAGGCGTCAATGTTCATTATGCTCGGGGTCCTTATGGATATGTTCTTTATGAGGTTGCCGTTGGTTTCAATCATGTAGGCCACCTCTCCCCGGGGGGCCTCGTTTCTCCACTCACCGTAACCCGCCTTCACGTCAACCTTCGTCCTGACGGGTCCCCCTGGCATGTCATCTATGACCTGCTTTATGAGGTCAATTGAGACCCTGATCTCATCGAAACGGTTCATGACCCGTGCAAAGTTGTCGCCATCATCCCTCCAGATGGTCCTGAAGTCCAGGTGGTCCCTGTAGGTGGGGTGGTCCTCCCTGAAGTCATACCTTATACCCGAGGCCCTCCCTATAGGTCCAACGGCCCTGGCCTTCTCTGCCTCCTCCTGGCTCATGTAACCGACCTCCCTTGACCTGAGGCCTATGAGTGGGCCGTGCTCGAACATCTCAACGTAACGGTCGAACTCTCTTTCAAGGTCAACTATGATCTCCCTTATCATTGACAGGTGGCTCTCTGAGGCGTCCATCCTCACGCCACCCACCACGTTCCAGCCCATGTTGACCCGGTTACCTGTCAGGAGCTCGATGGCGTCCATTACAGGCTCCCTGAGGGCCAGCATGTACATGAACATGGTCTCATGGTCCAGGGCCTTGAAGTAGGTTGAATTTGCGATGAGGTGACTCTGTATCCTGTCAAGCTCGTTTGTTAATGCACGGAGGAACTGTGCCCTGGGGGGTGCCTCGACCTCTGATATGGCCTCAAAGGCCTCTGCAAAGGTCTGTGTGTGTATGTATGAACATATCCCGCAGACGCGTTCAGAGAGGTAGATGGCCTTCTGCCAGGTCTTGTTCCTCATAACCCTCTCTATTCCCCTGTGAACGTATCCGTATTCTATTTCGGCTTTGAGAACCTTTTCACCCCGGGTCTTCACCTTGAGCCTTATGGGCTCCTTGTATCCCGGGTGCATGGGTCCAAGTGGCAGTATCATCTCTTCTTCCCCCTCTCTGCTATGGCCCCGGGCGCCACCGCCAGTATTGCTTCAAGTATCTCTGATGGTCTGGGGGGGCAGCCGGGCACCTCTGCATCCACCGGTATGAAGTCGGAGACCGGTGCATAGACGCTTCCACCCTCCTGGTTGAATACGTCACCGGATATTGGACAGTTGCCCAGGGCCACCACTATCTTTGGCTCCGGTGCCTTGCGGTAGATCCTCTGGAGTTTCTCCCTCCACTGCTCTGTAACTGCACCGGTTACAAGTATGACATCGGCCTCCCTGGGGTTCTGGTGGACGTATATACCGTACTGTTCAAGGTCATATCTTGGTGAGAGGAGTGCGAGGACCTCTATATCACAGCCGTTGCACCCCCCTGTATTTACAAGGCATACATGGATTGATGTTTTCCTCAGAATACTTTTAAGGGCATCCAACATTTCTTTACCTCAGCATTTGCTCTTTATTGATTGAAGTTCATCATGATCTCAGTATCTCATGGAGCCTCCTCCTGCCCTCACTGAGGGCCTCGGAGTACTCCCTCCCTGCCAGGACCAGCTCTGTGATCTCATCCTTGAGGGCCTCGGCATCATCCACACTTATGATCTCCATGACATCAACGAGCCAGCAGAGCTGGAGGTCACTGTGGAGCTTCTCCCTGATACACCTCGGCCTTGCCGACTCGAACCTGGGGTGCAGGGCCTCCAGGCTCGACATGTCGAGTTTGTCCATGAGTATGTCCTGGAATTCCTCAACGTCAATTTCAAGTTCCCTGGATAGTGGCTTTACAACATCCTCCTGCCAGCGGTAACTCTCAAGTATCCTCCTCTTCATCAGCCGCATTAGTTCTCCTTCATCCATTGATTACCACCCCAGAGTCCCTGAAATCAGCCAGATCAGGAGGGCCAGGATAGCCCCTGTGAGGGTCTCGTATCTACCGTAGCCCGGCCTCATCCCTGCAACCAGGGCCACCATGAAGAGCCCGGCCGTCCTCATGAGATCAGTGAGGGGCAGATGCCCTGCATTCACAAGGACAGTCCACCCTGCCACTGCAACCACAAGGGCCAGTGGATCGATCTTTTCATCCACGAAGGGCTCCCTGTACTTCCTGTAACTGAGCAGCAGGCCCAGCACCGAGCCCGCGATAAAGGAAACCGTGTATACCAGGTATATTTCATACAAGATTATCACCAGTGAACTCCACTTATAATGGTCTGTAAAGTATTATGAATGATACTATAAACATGGCAAGCACCGCAAAGAATGCTGCCCTCTCGAGGTCCTCTGAGAACCTGGAGAACCCTTCACGGCCCGCCAGGAGCAGAAGAACCGTGAACAGCACTCCAAGGATTGTTATAAGAGCCACAGACATTCTCTGCATGATGGCTGCAAGGAGACTCACAGCTATAACGCCCCCTGCAACCAGTGCGGTGAGTAAGGTAAGATCCCTTTCCATTAAATCCCCTCTTTTCTGATTAAATCCCTTCCATTTTCATTCCACATCATGTCTTCTACATTACAAGCATGAGGACGATTGAACCCGCTATACCCACGAAGGCCAGGATGACCTGTATGGCCACCGAGTGGTTCGGGTTCAGCATGGGTGTTGTCGCATTTATGAAGGCCGTTATGGTTGTGATTATCACCATCCCGAGTATGTAGAGCGGCAGGCTCAGACCACCGATGAAGACTGTGAGGAATATCCAGAGCAGCATGTACCATGCTATGGACTCCGAGATCATCAGGTAACCCCTGAGGACCCCGAAGTGCTCTGTCTCATATCCTGATATTATGTCCTTCCCCTTGGTGATGGAGAAGGGTGAGTAGGGTGCCTTTGAGAGGATGAGGACGAAGAACATCATGGCTGCCAGGGGCAGCTTCAGCAGCAGGGGCCCGTGGATGCTCTGGTACCCTATGATATCTGATATTATCATTTTCCTGGTCTGGAGGTATATGATTGCAAGGACAGCGAAGAGCGGCATTTCGGCTGCAGCTGAGAACACTGCACGGACGCAGCTGAGCTTACCGTAGGGTGACCCTGATGAAGACCCTGCATTGTGTTCAACTATCTTGTGGAGGGCGTAGATCCCGAAGAACAGCAGGAGGGAACCCTCAAGCACCGGCCCGATTATAACCGCGCTTATCCATATACCGCAGAGTGTCGCTGCTATTGCAATGTAGAATGGCATGGCAGCGGTCCTCGGGAAGGACGACTCCTTTACGTAGAACTTCAGGGTGTGGAGGAGGTGCTGTATAACAGGGGGCCCCGGCCTTCTCTGTATCCTTGCCATGACCTTCCTCTGGAAGCCCAGAAGGAGGCTTCCTATGAGAAATGCTATAAGAACATTCACTATGATGTTTCCCATCAGATTCATCTCATCACCATTAACACCGGAATGATTCTATTATCATAAACTCAGTACCCTATGAATGGTTCATCAACCCTGTCCTCTGCCTCATCCTCCTCTGGCCTGGCCATGGAGAGTATACCAATGGAGAGTATGAAGACAGGTATCAGGAATATGGCCACACCGTATACAACCCATGATGGGGGGTTGAATATCAGGGCGTAGATTATCCCTGCAGCTGAAAGTATGAGTGCAGTTAAACTTCCTGTTCTGAGCCTGTTCATTGATCTCACCTACAGTGAAACTATCAGCAAAACCTCTATGGCCCTCACAATCACCAGGAGGGAGCTGAGGTGTATTATAAGTATGAAGGGTGAACCCGGTGTGCGGAACATCTCGGCCTTGGTTGCATAGAAGGGTGCGACACCGGTCTCACCAACAACACCCATGAGGAGCAGGAGGGCGGCGAAGACTATCATGGGGTTACCGGCCATCCCTGATAGTTCAAGGAGGCTCAGGGTACCTGATGATCCCAGCACCAGGGCTGCGCCCCCGAACAGTGGGAGTGAGGCCATCATGGCTATCAGTCCATACTGGAAGGCCGCGTCAAGGACCTCAACCTGCCTCACCGCCGAAACTATACCTATGTTCACGATACCTATGAGTGCCACGAAGAGGGTGAAGTTGAAGAGGTCACCTGTCACCATTGCACCGGCTGTTGCAAGTCCGCAGACAATGGCCAGGAACCGCCTGATCCTGAACTCGGCGGTGTCGACCTCCACGCGCCTGTTGCCCAGTGTCCCGAACTCGGTTTCAACCTGGGTCTCGGTCCTGCTTATGGCTATGAGGAAGGTGAATATGAGCACGGCTGCAAACATGAAGAGGTTGAAGGGTGTCAGGTAGAGTACGATATCACCGAAGGGTATCTGGCCGAGGAGTTCACCTCCCAGGGACGCTATATCCATCACTCATCACCCCCTGCTTCCCTGATCTCCTCCCTTGCAAGGACCCCGATGAGGCCCATCTTGCTGGCGACCTTTATGAGTATGCCGCATCCTGACATGAAGAGGGCCGGCAGCCAGAGCTGTGGGGCGGTGAAGAATATCAGAAAACCTGCAAGCCAGAGGCACCATGTTACACCGGAGATACCTGCAATCCCATCCCACTCCACTGTGGGAAGGCCCCTGGCCCTCCTGGTAGCTACGTAGAAGAGTATCCCTGCCCCGGCAACAGCACCCCCGGTGAACCCTGTGAGGAAAACACCGTA
Organism: Methanothermobacter thermautotrophicus str. Delta H; assembly: GCF_000008645.1. Lineage (NCBI taxonomy): Archaea > Methanobacteriati > Methanobacteriota > Methanobacteria > Methanobacteriales > Methanobacteriaceae > Methanothermobacter > Methanothermobacter thermautotrophicus. The sequence continues at coordinate 332,873 of NC_000916.1, read as the reverse complement.
GGCGATGAGTATCAGAGCAAGGAAGTTGGGGGCTGTCCTGAACACCTCAAGTTCCATGGGTCTGTGTTCAACCACCGGCACCTCCCCCAGTATCCTCATCTCCCTTGATATGAGTATCTCTGATATGGCCATTATCTCAGCCAGTTCGACCACGAGACCCGGGAGTATGAGGGCCTCTGCGAGGTCGGTTCCAACGGCTGCAACGATTACGAGCATTGCTATTCCAACTATGTCCGTGATTATCAGCGCGCTCAGGTCATTCTTCTGGAATGATATCCCGAGTAGCGCTATGAATCCTGCTATGAGGCCCGTGTAAATGGCGGGCTGGAACAGTGAAAGGGTGAATTCCGGGACCATCATAAATGTGCCTCCACACTTCTCTGGAACAGTGAAAGGGTGATCATCACAAACCTCTCCAGACATCTCCCTGACATCATGACCTGCGCCTCCTCATAGTGAAGTTAAGGGCGACCCATGAGGCTATGGTGAAGGCCATCATCAGTATGCTTGACTCCAGGACCGTGTCAAGGCCCCTGGTGTAGTAGAGTATCTCATCTATGAGCCCACCAGGGGAGGAGTATATGGATGTACCGAAGTACACCGTCAGGCCCTTAACAGCTATTGCAATGGGTGAGAGGTAGGCTGTTATCTTACCCAGGTTAACCTCAAACTGGGGGTACTGTGACTTCACATCGCCTGGCTTCTCCAGGGGTACTCCCCCACGGTCATAGGGTGCCAGGGGGTCCTTGCTGTTTATCTGTTCCTGGGGCAGTGGCCTCGGGTAGAGCTGATCAGGGTTCAGGGTGATGGGTACAAGGAATCCTACAAGGAGTATCAGGCCCAGGGAGAAGGCGAAGAGTCTGGGTATCCTCTTGGGGTTCGCAAGTTCATTCAGGATTCTTCCAAGACTCATAATTCCACCCCCATCTCCTCAAGCCTTATAACCGCCCTGAGGAGTACCAGTGTCATTATGGTTGTTGCCGCGATGAAGGTCAGGAGGGCAAGGGTGTGGTTGTAGGTGAGGAATATGAGTGAAACACCAACCGCAGGTATCTCGGTGTTGAGGATCCTCACAATGGGGTCCCTGACACCCGGACCTGCCACGGTTGCGATTGAACCTATCACCACAAGGGCTGCCCCTGCATAGAACCAGATCTGGGTCTCAAGCAAGTTCCTCACCCCCGTAAATAATCCTGAATGAGAACATGGAAGCCTCAGGCAAGTTCCTCACCCCTCGAAGTCCTTATATCATTTATCCTCATAACGGCCATCAGCAGTATTATGGTTGATATGGGGTCAAAGAGGGCCGCTGCCATGGCAACATCAAGGTACCTTGCAGCTGCAAGGACCATCACAAAGCCCCCCTGGAGGAGCGAAAACATTATTATCTTATCAAGGGGCCTTGAGAGGAGTATGATGCCTGCAGCTCCCGTGAATATGACAAAGACACCAACGTTTGTAATGTTAAGGAGGTCCATCGGATTCATAAACATTCACCAGTAATCATCTATATATTCCTAATCCTCGATAACCATTTCCTCTCCAACACGGTCAAGGGTGTGGGCGATTGCATTGGATGTTATGGTTGATGCCACAAAGTATACCGTTGCAAGGACAGCGCCAAAGGCGGTTCCAACGTAGAGGGCTATCATTGCAGATATTCCAAAGGACATGGCATTGAGGTAGAGGAGCCTCTCAGCCCTGTCCTGGGCCAGGAGTGTCCTCAAGGCCATGAGCACCACTATTATCCCTGTTATCTGGATCAACATGATTAACACCTTCTATTTCAGGTCAGTGTACCTGTTCATCCTCCTGGCTATGGCCCCAAGGAGCCTTGATGATCTGGAGTGGCTCACACCCTGTATGGTGGTTATTGCAATGACCATCCCGGCGACGAAGAGCCCGGGGCTCATCCCGGCGAGGGATGCCAGCGCTATTATGACTGTTATGGAGAGGGCCCCGAGTGTCCCGGCATACCCCGGGTCGGCGCAGAGACGGTTCCCTATGAACACCAGGAGGGCTGCCACGAGGCCTCCCTCAGGCACGCCAATGAGGTAGCATCCGATGGCGCCGAGGAGGGTGCCTGCTGATGCGTCCGGTGAGCATACAATGTTTCCCTGGAAGAAGCCACCCGCAAGGTCGCCTCCCCTCTTCTCTATGTCCCTTCCAATGTAGTCGGCCCCCCTCACACCTGGCTTCTCAGGGAGACCCATCCATGTGTCTATCACAACGAAGTTCAGCCAGGATATGGCTGCTGCGGCTGCAACTCCAACCAGTTCATTCATCATGAGTCCTCCGGTCTGGGGAATATATCCTCAAGGAAGTATGCAGTCATTATTGCTGATAGGACCCCTGCCACGGCTCCGAGGTCGGCTCCATAGATACCTGTGACACCCAGTTTTATGGATATTGCTGTGAGTCCCAGTGCAATTACCGGTGTCGGGAAGATGGCCGATGGTGTCCATGAGTGCCTGGCCGGCCTTTCAGGTGTCAGGGGAAGCCCCAGTATCGCTGAAACGATTATCGATGAAATAATGGCTGCTAGGTAACCTGAAAGATATGTAACATGAATAATCATGATAAAAGAATGATAATCCAACATATATAAATCTTTTTAAAAAAGGTGAGTTAGACCTAAAAAAGACCTCTTAATAAAATTATGGCCTTTTTTACTAATATCTGGAGGTTTCTCTACAGAAACTTTTTTTTACTGATATCTGAAGGGTCCCTCTACAGAAGATTTAGTAATAAATTTTAAGGATTTTCATAGTCGTTTTCGTGATTATATTCACAGAAACCGGTAAGTGGATGTGACTCCATAGGAACCTCCAGGACATGATGGGGTGGGAATATGCTTAAAACTGCTGGAATGGTCACTGCAGTCATCCTCCTTCTGCTTTTAAAACCTGCAGCAGGAGCCACCGCGGTGCAGGAGGTTACCGTTACGGTGCCCGAGAGTGTTGAAATAATGGTCCTCTGGCAGGGAAGGGAAACCGGGAACTCCTTCACACTCACAGCCACAGTGGAACCCGGAAAAGAATACTACTGGCCAGGAGGACCCCAGGGACTCCAGATAAAGGACCTATCCAACGTACCCATCGACCTCTACATAAGAGCCGAAGGAGACCTCCAGGGCCCAGAAACCATACCCATACAGAACCTCAAATACGCCAACTACGGCATCGGACTCCCCGAAACACCACTAACAACAACCTACACACCGGTAAGAAAGAACTGGATGGTTAAATCAGAGGATGAATCCCTGATACCGGTTGACCTCCACCTCACGGTACCACCAGCAACCGCTGCCGGTGTCTACTCAGTTAACATATACCACATAGCGGTCCCCCATGGAGAATAGCCAGGGATACACCAGAATCATGATTTAACAGCAGCCACTCCCATTCAACACACTATTTTTTATGAGTCACATGGTTCATGCTGTGAGACCTTTATTGATAATAAATTATTATAGGGATAATCTAACATAATATAAGTAAATGCAACCACTCAATCAGGTCATATCATGTACAGCCACGAATGGATGGGTGTGCTCTTCATCCTGCTCCTCCTTCCGGTGCCATTTGCAACCATGAATACGGTGCAGGAAGTTACCGTTACGGTACCCGAGAGTGTTGAAATAATGGTCCTCTGGCAGGGAAGGGAAACCGGGAACTCCTTCACACTCACAGCCACAGTGGAACCCGGAAAAGAATACTACTGGCCAGGAGGACCCCAGGGACTCCAGATAAAGGACCTATCCAACGTACCCATCGACCTCTACATAAGAGCCGAAGGAGACCTCCAGGGCCCAGAAACCATACCCATACAGAACCTCAAATACGCCAACTACGGCATCGGACTCCCCGAAACACCACTAACAACAACCTACACACCGGTAAGAAAGAACTGGGCAGCGAAACGGGATATCGATGCGGTGGTGCCTGTTGATCTCAGTCTCACGGTGCCACCATTCACAGAACCCGGCGAATACAGGGTGAGGGTCTACCATATAGCCATAAGGTCACCGGGTACCTGATTCTATCGGAATTCCATGCCAGAACTGTCCAGGCAGGATATATCGAAACCTTATCTATTCTAATTTTATTATGTTCCGCCGGGCACTGATGGTAAATATTTATCAGTCCAGAATTGATAATAATCTACTTAATCAATTGCAGTGACAGGAGAATCTCATGTGAAGTTCAAAGCGAAAATCCTACTCCTCATAACAGGTATAATCTCAGCTCTTCTGATAGCAGCGCCCCAGTTTCACCTCAGGGTAGCAGGGCTCATCCTCTGTGTGCTGGTAACAGGTTACAGCTTCCTCAGACTGACCGGTCTTGGGGATACCCTGATCACCCCCATACCGGGGCTTCTAATACTGGCCCTCAACGCATTCATTCTGAACTATACATACCTTAGGAATGTAAGGGTCCTCTACGCCCTCCCCGCCATACTCATACCAATCATCCTGCTCCTGAAACGCTCCAGAAAGGATGTTGAGGTGGAAAGCACCCAGATAAAAACCGCCAGAGAACTCGCAAAAAGAGACCACCCAGTGGAAAGCCGGGCTGATACCTCTGAAAGAAAAAGCGGTTTAGAGGAAGCCCATGGGGGAGAACATGCACCATTAAGGGACATCCTGATTTCAGCTGTCCTTTCCGGTGCCACACCTCTCCTAATAGCATTCATCCACCTGAACCCGGTCAGGTTTGTGCTCATCATTATACTTATAGCCTCCTCGTCCTATGGCCTTGCAGCCGCCCTTCTACTGAGACTCCAGGGATATGGAAGGCTCAGAAGGGCCGCATTAACCATACCATTCGCCCTTCTACTCACGCTGGTAGCTGGAACCACAGGAAGCAAATACGGGGTGGTGGTCCTTGGTGCAGCAGGTATACTATCAGCCCTTGTGGCCTACATAAGGAGGACCAGGCAGAGGATAGGGGAGATAGAGTCACTGCAGATGTCAGAGAGGGACATCCTCGAAAGGTACGGACTCGTCGAGGATGATGTAATACTGCATGTCCCGGAGATACCTGAAAGGGATCTCAGGGCAGTTGACCCTTCAGGGATAAAGAAGAAGGCCCTGAGGACGGGTAAAGAGAGGGATCTGGAGGGGGAGCTCAGAAGGGCATTCCCCGGGGATGAGTTCTGGATAGAAAAGGAAGCCAGAAGGAACCTGGCAGGTTTCAGTGACCTTCTGGTTATGGTGCTCCTGAGCATCTTTACCATCGCTGCAATCAATTCATCTCCGCGGGGCGTTGTGGAAGCCCTCTTCTACCTCCAGGTGCTCCTGATACCCGGATACATTCTAACAGCTGCCGTGGCACCCCTCAGAGACCAGTTAAGCGTCCCCGAGAGGCTCTTCCTTGAATTTTCAGTAAGCATAATCATATCATCGGTGATAGCGCTCCTTATGGGTGGTCATGTTACCTTCAAGCCGCTTCTTGCAAGGAGCATATCTGCAATAAGCCTGATAATGACACCCGCAGCCTTTATAAGGCGTTACAGGGCCGGGGGACTTGCATACTCAGTTGATGTGAGACGTATCCCATCACCCCGCAGTCTCTCAAGGGATGGTAAGGTATCCCTCATACTCTCGGCTGTACTCGTGGCCCTCGTTGCAGTCACGGTCTACCTGACCCTTAACCCGGTGCCCTCTGAGAGGTTCACCGAGTTCTACATCCTGGGGCCTGGTGGTAAGGCCTACGGTTACCCTGAGAATGTTACTGCCGGCGAGCGCGTTGAGGTAATGGTAGGAGTGGTGAACAGGGAGTACCGTAACGAAACCTACCGGATGGTGGTGAGAATAGGCGGAGATGTTTTAAGGAATGAAACCCTAAAACTGGGTAATGGTGAGAGGTGGGAGAAGAGGGTGAATCTCACAGTAACAGAGGCTGGAAAGAACCAGAAACTCGAATTCCTTCTCTACAGGTTACCTGACACAGAAAAGCCCTACAGGTCCCTCCATCTCTTCATAAACGTCACATAGTTAATGCTTCAGATGGTGATCTGTAGGCATGAAAACCGCTCAAATCAACGGATAAGACTGATCAAATACTGACCGATATCAAACTTCATCAGCCGGACAGGGATAATATGAGAGATATGGATGTAGCTGTAACCGGAGGACTTGGATTTATAGGTTCACACCTCACAGATGAACTCCTTGAGAGGGGAAACCGTGTCACCGTAATCGATGACCTATCAACCGGAAGCCCGGATAACCTCAGGGACCCCCACCATGAGGACCTTGAGATAATTGAGGGGAGCATAAATGATCTGGACCTTGAGAAGGTATTTCAGGGCAAGGACTACGTCTTCCACCAGGCAGCCCTGGCCAGTGTCCCCGAGAGTGTGAGGGACCCCCTCAGGTGTCACCGTGTCAATGCCACAGGGACCCTCAGGGTGCTGATGGCCTCCTCCAGGGCAGGTGTCCGGAAGGTTGTGAACGCATCAACCTCTGCTGTCTATGGGAACAACCCGGAGATTCCCCTGAGGGAGGACGCCAGACCAATGCCCCTATCACCCTACGCAGTGTCCAAGGTGACGGGGGAGTACTACTGCCAGGTATTTGAGGACCAGGGGCTTGAAACCGTCTCCCTGAGGTACTTCAATGTCTACGGACCCCGCCAGAGGCCTGATTCACAGTACGCTGCAGTCATCCCCAGGTTCATCGACGCCCTCCTCAGTGGCAGGTCCCCTGAGATCTACGGGGATGGAGAGCAGAGCCGTGACTTCATATACGTCGGTGACGTTGTGAGGGCCAACATCTTCCTGGCAGAGTCCCGTGGATCAGGGGTTTACAATGTGGCCGGTGGAAGTTCCGTTACAGTCAACAGGCTCTTCGATATAATTTCAGGGATCCTTGAGTCAGATGCAGAACCAGAATACCTTGATGAGAGGCCCGGAGACGTGAGGCACTCCCTTGCAGACACGTCCCGTCTCGCTGCAGCAGGTTTCAGGCCAGAGGTTGGACTTGAGGAGGGGCTTATGAGGACCGTTGAGTGGTTCCTGGAAAGACTGAAGATAGGATCCTCCTATCAGTGATTGAAATGAGTCATGCAAGGACCCTTGCAAGGAACACGGCATTCCTCCTGGTGGCCACACTCTTCACAAACCTTGCGGCCTTTGTATGGAACGTCTACCTCGCAAGGTACCTTGGAACCGCTGGTTTTGGTATACTCTCGACTGCGCTGGCCCTGACCGGCATATTCAGCATACTCGCAGATCTGGGTATAGGGACCTACATCACCCGGGAGATTGCAAGGAACCCTGGAGGGGCCAGGGAACTTGTGGCGGCGGGTCTCGGTAACCGTATCATCCTCTCATGCATCGTATTTGTGCTGATACTCCTCTTCCCCCTCACAGGACTGTACAGCGGGACTGCCGCTGCAGTCATCGTTTTCATAGCAGGGTACATGCTTTTGACCTCCTTCAGCTCATTCTTCAACAGTATATTCCAGGGTTTCCAGAGGATGGAGTACCAGACAGTATGGAACATCCTCAACAGCCTCTTCATACTTGTAGGTGTCATTGCCGTTGTCTGGCTGGGTGGGAGTGTTGTGCATGTCGCAGTGGCCTACCTCATTGCAGCCGCCCTCTCACTTGTATACTCCGCTACAACATTCACCCGTCGTTTCTTCACTCCAGGTTTAAGTTTCAGCCGCGACATGATCAGGGAGGCCATCCCCTTCGGGATAACGAGTGTATTCTCTCTGATATACTTCTGGATAGACTCCGTGATGCTCTCCCTCATGAAGGGTGATGTCTCAGTGGGTCTTTACAATGCACCCTACAGGCTCCTCACGGTCATCACATCACTTTACGGTGTCTACCTCACCGCTGTATTCCCTGTGATGTCCAGGTTCCACGTTGAAAGTGAAGATTCACTGCGGTTCACCTACATGAGGTCCCTGAAGTATCTCATAATCATAGCGGTCCCCCTGATCTTCACGGTATTCACACTTGCAGGGCCCCTGATAGAGCTCATCTTCTCTGCGAAGTACCTTGAATCGGTCCCCGCCCTCAGGGTGCTCATAATCGCAACCGCCTTCATGTTCATAAATGGTGTGAGCTCCAGCCTCCTGGGGTCAGCCAACAGGCAGATCACGGTCACCAGGATCACTGGGGTTGCAGCCCTCTTCAATGTGACCCTCAACCTCGCACTGATCCCACGCTTTGACTTTATGGGTGCGAGTGCTGCCACAGTAATGACGGAGGCCCTCATGACCCTACTTTTCCTCAGGACGGTGCGCGATCTCGGTTTTGGTCCTGCATGGAGGGACCTGCATGTTGCCTGGAGGATCCTCCTCCCTGCAGCAGCTTCAATCATCTTACTCCTGCTCCCCCTCAGTATACTCATAAGGATCCCCCTGGCCCTGGTTGCCTATATCGCCGGGATCCTCCTGACAGGTGCCCTGGACTCTGTGGACAGGGCTGTGGTGAGGTCAATCATCAGGGGCCAGAGATAAAAATCAGTTCATCAGGATATATGACCTCCAAAAAAACAGGACTATCAGAAATACATCACAAAGCCCCTCATCACGCCCTTATATCAAGGATATAGGACCTGACCTCATCAAATATCTCCCCGGCATAGCAGGATGAGAAGATGGCTCCCAGTGCTGTGACCATCCAGAATGATATTATACGGTCCACCAGGGCTATGCTTCCAGCCAGGAACCCGGGGACACCAAATACTACAAACAGTCCTGCCATTGAGACCTCCATTGAGCCCATGCCCCCTGGAAGGGCAGATAGTATGCCCACAAGGTTTGCCAGGAGGAATATTATTATAACTGCAGAGAAGGAGGTCTCCACTCCGAAGGCCATGAATACCAGGTAGAGTCTCAGGCACTCCATGAGCCAGGAGAGGAGTGAAAGGATGAATATGACTCCAAGGGAGGTGAAGTTGGAGTAGGATCTCGTGTAACCTATCATGCCCTTTATACCGGAGGTTAAACGTTCATAGAGGTTTTCAAGTGTTTCCTCAGATACTGGAAGTCTCTCAATGATGCTATGTATCCTCTGGTAGATCCTCAAACCCTTCTCCTCCCTCCAGTTAACAAGGTAGATGAGGTAGGTTATGAGGACAGATAGAATCGCCCCGAAGAGGGCTATTACCCTTATCACCGGCACCATCACGGCTGCAAGGAGAAGCAGACCCCCTCCTATCCCCAGATCAAAGAACCTCTCGGTTAAACCAGCTGAGAGACCCTCTGAGAGTTCAATTCCGTTCAGTTTTTTACCTGCTAGTGCATTCATGACCTCGCCAGCACTCCTCATGGGGCTGAGGTTACCGGCAAAGAGGCCGATGGTCTTCACCATGAAGTTGACCCGCATCCTCCAGGGCTGGCCTATAATGAAACCCCAGCGGAGGCCCCTAACAGCCAGAACCCCCATGTGGATGAGAAGTGCGATGGCTATGATCATCCAGTCCGCCATGTAGACTGCCCTGATGATCCTTGAGGGTCCCATCCATATTATGAGTGCCAGGATGAGAAGGATGCTCAGTGCAAAGAAGTAAAACCTTTTCATGGAGTCCATCTCCTCTCAGATGTGAAGGTGATGGGAAGCAGCTCCCACATCAGCCCCTGACACCGGATATCCTTCTGACGAAGAGCCTAACTATGAACCTGATGTACTGGAGGACGTCCCCGACCCCGATGTAGGACTTCTCATCACCATAGGTGCAGGTGATGGGGACCTCGGCTATCCTCAGCCGGTGCCTTGAGGTCTCACATATTGCCTCTGATTCATACACATAGTCGTCGTAGGGTATTTCGAGTATCAGGTGGGCGTACCTGGCTGATATTGCCCTGAAGCCGCTCTGACTATCTGTTATCCGGTACCCTGTGGCCAGTCTGAGTATCCAGGTGGTTATCCGGTTTGATAGCTGCCTGTGGAGGGGCATGCTATCATGGTTATTCCTTATGAACCTTGACCCTATGATGAAGTCGCCACCGTTAACCGCGGATGCAAGTTCTGGTATCAGGGAGGGGTCGTGCTGGCCATCGGCGTCCATGAATACTATGACATCGTAGTCTCCTCCAAGGGCCTCCCTTATACCTGTCTTGAGGGCTGCCCCCTTCCCGAGATTTTTGGGGTGGCTGATGACCCTTGCCCCTGCTTCCTCACCAAGGGCTGCAGTCCTGTCTGTGCTGCCATCGTCCACCAGGATCACGTCACCATGTTCAAGGGCGCCCCTCACAACGGATTCGACGGTCCTCTCCTCATTGAATGCAGGTATCACTGTGACCACCCTCATCGCGACACCTCCAGCGGTACAGTCATTGAGGTAATCACCACCCCTCGTGGGATCATGCTCATTCATCCTTCTCCACAAGTTCCCTTAGGGTCTCCTCAAATCTTTCGGTGATGCTTTCCCAGTCATTTGACTCCACGAAGCGCCTCCCTTTCTGGCCCTCCTCCCTGAGTCTGCCTGCAAGTTCCACTGCTACATCAAGAGTTTCCTCTGGTCTCTCTATGTAGTGGATGCCGTTGCCCTCACCGAACTCCATGTATATGCCTGGCAGCCTTGTGGCTATGACCGGCTTTGCCATTGCAAGGTACTCGTAGAGCTTTATGGGGACTATGTCCTGCATTATCTCCTCGTCTATGTGGGCGGGGAGTATGCAGATGTCAGAAGCCGCTACAAATTCAGGTATCTCACTGTAGGGCTGTCTCCCTGTCAGTATGAGGCTGTCCAGGTTGTTATCATCCCTTATCCCTTTAAGGTCCTCGTATGCGTCTCCATCCCCTACAACCATAAGCTTGATGTTCGGGTATTCCCCACGCCTCTCTGCCATTGCTGCTGCAAGTTCCCTGAGACCGGAGAAGTTGTAGAGGAATCCCATGAAGAAGAGGAGGATGTCATCATCCCCGACACCGTACCTCTCCCTTATGCGTGAACCGTCAAGGTCCGGGTCGAATTCTGCAAGGTCTATGCCCGCGTCTATGACCTCCGTCCTCCTGGCCCCCAGTTCAGCTGCCAGCTGGTCGAGCTTCCTGTTGATGGTGAGGACAAGGTCTGACCTCTCGATGGTCTTCCTCATGAGCAGCTTCCCCAGACCCTGAAAGGCCCTCTCTGGTATCAGGGTGTAGAGTACGTCGATGAGGTAATATACGAAGGGTATGCCCTGCCTCCCTGCTTCGATTGATGCTATGAAGGAGTTTATGAGACCAAATCCGACCACAAGGTCTGGTCTGAACTCCCTTATCTGCCTCCTTATCTCCCTCCCATGGGTGAAGGGTATTGAGAGGTAATCCAGTACCGGGACCCTGAGGTGGGCGGGCCTTATAACATCCACACCGGCGTCCTCCCGGACCTTCTGGACCCCCAGGTAGACCCGGCGGGGGTTCAGGATGCTTCCCCCCTCCTCCTTCCTCCAGTCTATGGGGTAGTCTATGACCCTCACCTCATGACCCCTCGCAGATAACCTGTCAAAGAGGTGGTGCTGCTGGTGGGGGTTCCTTTCTATCCAGTCCGATTCCTGTACAACCAGTATCCTCATATGCGATCAGAAAAAGAAGGTTTTTGATTAGAACTCTGCGCTCTTCCTTATGAGCTCCCAGTTCTCTGTGAACCACCTGTGGGTCCTCTCAAGTCCCTCCCTGAAGGATACCTGTGGCTCGTAGTCCAGGAGTCTTCTGGCCTTATCGATTGATGACAGGAGCCTTGTCTTGGCGTCCCAGTCCCTCCTCGGCCTGTAGACCACGCCTGCAGGGTTTTCTGTGAGCTCGTTTATGATACCCGCCATCTCTATGACCTGGTGCTCGGTCCCTGAGCCAAGGTTGATGGCCTCGCCTATGGCCTCCCTTCTGACACCCATGGCCATGAGGCCCCTGACTATGTCCTCCACGAAGGTCCAGTCCCTGGTCTCTGAGCCGTCCCCGGTTATGGGTAATGGTTGCTGGTTCATGGCCCAGTAGAAGAAGTTGGGGATGACGTTACGGTACTTCCCTGGGACCTCACCCGGGCCGAAGACGTTGAAGAACCTTGCATTGACTATGGGCATCTCGTAGAGGTTGTGGAAGTAGTTGGTGTACAGTTCACCGAGGAGCTTGGTGACCTGGTAGGGGGTGTGCAGTGATATTGAGATGTCGTGTTCCTCAAAGGGTATCTTTGAGTCCAGGCCGTAGACACCGCACCCTGATGATGAGTAAACGAAGCGCTCAACACCCACAAGCTGTGCATACTCAAGGACCTTCAGTATGCCCAGCCCGTTGACCAGGAGGTCCTTCTCCGGGTTGTCAACACTGTTCTGGTTTGCAAAGTGGGCTGCGAGGTGGAAGACGTAGTCCGGCCTCTCCTTGAATACCCGTTTAAGGACCTCATCGTCGAGTATGTCGCCCTTAACGAATTCTATGTTCTCATATTCCGGGATGTTCCACTCATAGCTTGATGAGAGATTATCCAGTATGATCACATTGGCCCCTGCCTTTGCAAGGTTCCCTGTGAGATTGCTTCCAACGCATCCAGCTCCACCTGTTACAAGAACACATTTACCATCATAAGCCCTGAATTCATCCATAATCAATCACCTTCCATCAGTAGATTCTGCAGTCACCTTCCATAGTGGATGATCATCCTCCTCATGGAGTCGAGGATGATGCCTGTGAATATGAAGAAGGTCCCGAAGAGTGTGAGCATCACCGCCACGATGGTGGGACCCATGTTCACACTTAAACCCGTTATGTAGTCCCTTATGAACATTAAACTTAGGATTGCCCCTGTAATCCCTATTATGAGGCCCGGGAGTGTGAAGTAGTAGAGGGGGCGCTTGAGTTCAAGGTCCCCTATGATCCTAAGGAGCACCGATACACCGTGGCTTATGGGGTTCCTGGTGGACCCATCCACATCATACCTCACTCCGACCTCCACCTCCACTATCCTGAGGCCGGCCTCGGCGGCGTCTGCAAGCATCTCGCTTTCAACCACGAAGCCCGGGTCCCTGAACCTGAAATGGGGTATGCTGGCTGATGAGAAGGCCCTGAAGCCGCTCTGGGTATCGGTTATGTCCAGGCCCGTTGATATGTTGGTGGCCCTGTCAAGTATCTTCTGGCCCACCCTGCGGTAGCGGGGGGTGTTCTCGTCCCTCCCATGGAGGTAGCGGCTCCCGTTCACAACGTCGGCCTCCCCCCTCAGTATGGGCTCCACGAGTTTAGGTATCTCTGCAGGGTTGTGCTGTGCATCAGCGTCAAGGGTGACTATTACATCTGCATCTGCAGCCTCAAACCCTGTTTTGAGGGCTGCACCCTTTCCCAGGTTCCTGTGGTGCCTTATAACCCTTGCGCCTGCCATCTCAGCCACGTGGGCTGTCCTGTCAGCCGACCCATCATCAACAACGATAACCTCATCAACGTGTTCCCCTGTGAGGAGCACAACTGAACCTATGGCAACCTCCTCGTTGAAGGCAGGGATGACCGCGACTATCCTCATTTTCAGTCCTCTATCCTGTAGTACCACTTCATCCACTCGACTGTACGCCTGATACCCTCCTCGGGGGGTACCTGTGGGTCATGTTTGAGGTCCCTTATGGCCTTTGAGAAGTCCATGGTCTTCACCTTTGTGGTGAAGGGCTCTGACTCCCTGTAGGTGACTATGGAGTCATCTATCCCCACAGCCTCAAGGACCATGTCTGAGTACTCCTTGATGTCATGCTCCCACTCGGTTCGCCCGCCGACATTGTAGACCTCCCCGGGGATGAAGTTATCCACGATATTGGCGAAGGTCCTCACGGAGTCCTCCACGTAGTCGATTATCCTCTTATGGCCCTTATAGACGGTGTAGGGCTTCCTGTGTAGTGCATGGTAGATGAATATGGGTATGAAGCCCTTGTAGGGTGAGTACTTCTCATGGGGGCCGTAACAGTTCACCGGCCTCACACGGACAGTCTCTGTGCCGAACATCTCTGCAGAGTTCATGCACATGAGTTCACCGGCCCACTTGGTTATGGCGTAGTCATTCATCTGGTAGGTGTCGCTTATGGGGTTTTTGACCATCACATCCTCACTCATCAAACCACTGTAGTCCCCGTAGACCTCTGCTGAGGAGAAGAATATCATCCTGAAGCCAAGCTTCTCCTGCATCCTCAGCATGTGCTTTGTACCTATGACGTTGGTCTTCCAGAGGTTCTCATAGTAGTCCTCACCGTTCCATCTCCCGTACTCTGCGGCCAGGTGGTATACGTAGTCGAATTTATCTTCCTCAAAGATCCTCTCAACCTGCCTGTACTCCCTGACATCGGCCCTCATGTAGTCCTCGCGTTCTGTGTGCATGAGGTCAACCGCAAGGACCTCATGGCCCCTGTTCCTCAGTTCATTGACAAGGTTTGTACCTATGAATCCGGCGCCACCGGTCACGAGTATTCTCTGAGTTTCCATATTAGCATCACTCCCTATTTTGGATGATTTCCCTTGTAAGAATAAGGGTTTTCCTGGTAACATTATTCATGATATGAATGAATAAAGATTTCCTTCCCACAATATACGATTCAGAGTATATCCTAGTTTAACTCAAACTAGTTATTGAACTCGCCATATAAATAGTTTCAATCTGTTAAGCGAATCCATCCCTCGCCAGAGAGAATCACCTCAACATCCACTGAATCCTGTACCGGAGGGGAAGGATCCCGGCATATCTACTGAATCTTCCTGGCAATGGAACCCCATCCCTTGAATATATGACCCTGTAACCTTCAGGCAACTCTGTTTTACCCGTCCAGAATATATAGTAGTCAGGGTTCACTTCATAGAAGTACTTGAGGCTTAACTCCCTACGCTGTGGGTGGATTATCCTTGTGAAGACATAGTCTCCAAGGTACCATGTGAAGGCAGGGCCCCTGTCAGCAGCTATGACCCTGTCCCTGTAGGAGGGGTCATGGTTCATGAGCCAGGCGCCGCTCCTCTCACCCTTAACTATCCCATATTCCTGGGGCCATCCTGCAGTGTAATGGATTGCCGAAGAGACCATCAGAAGGGTGACTGCAATGGACAGAACCGTCGATGCCCTCCTGGATCTCATCAAAGCAGATAAATTGTTCAGTGAAAGGGATATGGCGTAGGCGAGGGCTGGCAGGACTGTTATGATGTACCTGTCAGCCTTTACAGGGTGAAAGCTGTGCATGTAGAGGTAGGCCAGGACCCAGGCAGCCATCGCAAGGTTCATCTCAATGTTATCAGTGTTCCCCCTTATCCAGAGGATTGAAAGTGCCCAGAGGAATATGAGGACCTCGCTAAGTGCAAAGGATATCCTTCCAAAGGTGAATATGAGTGCTGCAGATATTACAATGAATATAATCTTTCCCCTGAGGTTATCGGTTGATATGAGGTCCCTGTTCCTCCATATAATAATCAGTAAACCTGCTGATATGAGGGCCAGTATTATGAAGGCGATTGGTGTCGGTCCTGAAAGTGAGGGGTTCAGTACCCTGAGGTAATCCTGTGAAGGCATTGCTGAGATGTACTCTGGAAGGTGCTTGAGGTAGTAGAGGCTGTCTGTGCTGTAGCCAGGATTTATGGATGTGGCTGAACCGGTGACTGTGGATGAAACCTGTTTTGTGAAGGGTAGGGGTGTTCCGATGTTTCTGTAAAAAAGTACCCGAATGGGATGTAGAGGAGGACCCCCAGGCCAATTCCCCTGCCTATGTCTGGCAGCTTTAACCTGAGGGATGGGTCAGTGAGTATTATCACTGCAAGTGGGAGCAGCATGAGACCCGATGTATATCTTGTGAGAAATGCTGCCATTGCAACCGGAAATGCAAGGTAGTAGAATCGGCTGTCACGCCTCCTTGCGATGAGTGCAAGGTAAACGGCCCATATAGAGAGGGAGATGGCCGGGACATCCAGGGACCCTGTGGCTGCCCATGATAGGATAAGGCTGAAGGATGCGAATGAGATGGCCCCTGCAAGGCTCTCCATTTCACTGAATCTCAGTTGGAGGAGGAGGTACATCCCGATGATACCTGCAACATAGAATGCCGCTGCCGCCGCAAATACCGTTATTTCACCTGTGAACCCGAGTCTGAAAAGTAAGGCCAGCACCGCCGGGAAGAATGGTGGTAGGTAGAGGGCGTCGCCGGGTCCAAGGTGGGCCATTTTCATGGCATTGTTAACATACAGGAAAATGTCCCAGTAATAGATCCCTATACTGTTCTGGATAAGGACAAGGATAACGGCTATGAAGACCGAGAAGATGGCAACAACTGAAATGAACCTTCTATCATATGACATGATCGATACCCCTTGCACCAAATAACTTCAATCAACTTCCATCACTGCATATCATTAATTGGCTGGACCCATATAAACCTCTGCATAGGTGCTCCAACCGGTTTCAGTGTCTGGAAGCCTTATGGGTGACCTCCAGGTAAATGTCCTCAAATGTCTCTGATATTGATTCAGGGTCGAACTTCTCTGCCGATGGATTGAAGGAGTCGCGTTCCTTCAGGACCCTGATTATGGCATCCCTCAGGTCCCTGGCTGAGGGCCTCGCTATGATGCCATCACCGGGATCCATCCACTCAGATATCCCGCAACTTGAAGTTACGACAACCGGGGTGCCGCAGGCAATGGCCTCTGCAGCGGAGTTCCCAAAGGATTCATACTTTGATGCCGATGGCAGCACAAACACATCGGCGTCCACATAGGCCTCAAGTTTATCCATTTCATAGAGGGGACCTGTCAGGAGAACCCTTTCACCGATTCCCAGTTCATCTATGAGGCCCATGAGCCTTTCCAGGTAGTGGTCATCAGGTCCCGTTATGACCAGAACTGTGTCTTCATCCATGTCCCTGAAGGCCCTGAGGAGTATGTCGAGACCCTTTCTTTCATGGATCCTGCCCAGGTAGAGTATGATCCGCGCATCTTCAAGACCCCATTTCTTCCTGAAGAGCCCCCTGGATGGTCTGTGAGGGATATCGACCGGGTTAGGTACCTTCACTATGGCCTCAGCGTCGAGTTTAGGGTAAACCTTCCGGTAGAAACCTGACTCCACAGTGGATGTTGCTACTATCCGGGACGCCCCGTACATTATCCGGTTACCTGCAATGAAATCGAATACTTCCTTGAGGGTAGCCCTCGACATGGTCGGGACGGAGCCGTGGGGCTGTACAATGTAGGGTACACCTGCACGTGATGCCAGTGTGGCTACAACGGCTGCAAGGAAGGTTCTGTGCTCATGGATATGAACAACATCAAATTCCCGGATCTCCCTCCAGGCAACATAGGGGAGTTTAAGTGGTACCGGGAGGTTCATATTCCCTGCCAGGTACATTGAAAGGTTCCTGAAATAGTAGGTCCTTATGCCATCAACATCGAGGGGCCTGTTAACCTCGACGTCAAGTCGCCTCTTGAACCCATCTGTTGTGTAGACCGTGACCTCATGTCCAGCAGACACCTGCCTCGATGCCAGGTCATAGACTGAACGGGGAGGACCACCTGCCTCCCATGAGGGTTTGAAGTATGGTGTTACATGAAGTATCCTCAATCCTATAAACCTCCTTTTCCGGGGCCCGGTTACCAATTACAATTAAATAGTATGCAACATAAATCTGGTCTAGAATTGTTCTTATCTACATTTAAAGGTGATTCTTATTAGGGTTATTATTCTTGCTGCAGGAACCGGAAGCAGACTTGGGCATGGAATACCCAAGGCACTCGTGGAACTCGGAGATGGAAAAACGATAATGGATCAACAGCTCGAAAATATAGCACAGATAACGTCAACAGAAAACGTGAGGGTCGTGCTGGGCTACAGGGGCCATCTCATAGAGGAGAGGTACCCCGACCTTGAATTCGTCTACAACCATCGCTACAGCGAAACAAACACCTCCAAAAGCCTTCTAATAGGGCTGGAGGACATGGATGAGGATGTGATCTGGATGAACGGGGACGTGGTCTTCGACCCATCCATCCTCAAAATGATAGGTGAGAAGCCGGGCGAAAACCTCATCTGCGTTGACAACAAGAAGGTGGGGGAGGAAGAGGTTAAATACAGCCTCGACAGTCAGGGATTCATAAGGGAACTGTCCAAGAATGTCACGGACCCCCTCGGGGAGGCTGTGGGAATAAATCAGGTCTCCAGAGAAACCATTCCCATGCTGAGGAATGCCCTCAGGGAATGCCAGGATCAGGACTACTTTGAGAGGGGAGTTGAAATTCTCATAGAGAAAGGGGAAACCTTCAGACCACTCAACATAGGCGAAAGGTTCTGCATAGAGGTGGACTTCCCTGAGGACCTCGTGGAAGCCAGAAAATATTTCATGGAGAACCATAAATGATGGTCACGGTCATTGGAGCAGGGAGCTTCGGAACAGCGATAGCACAGGTCCTATCATGGAATGCTGAGATGGTCCGCCTCATGGCCCGGAGATCCGAAGTTGTGGAGAACATCAACAGGACGCGCGAAAACAGCGCTTATCATCCTGGAGTGAAACTGAGGGATAACATAGAGGCGACACTCATGGACGGTTCCGTGCTGGAGGAATCCGAGTACGTATTCATGGCCGTGCCATCAGGGAACCTCAGGAGCATCGTAAGGTCAATGAACAGCAGCCTTGAGGATAAGAAGATAGTATCCTGTATAAAGGGAATAGAGCACCCAGGCCTCAAAACCATGAGCTCTGTTATAAGGGAGGAAACAGGGTCCAGGACAGTATTCAGCATATCCGGTCCCAACTTCGCCGACGAACTCATAAGGGGCATGACGTCCGGGATAACAGTGGGTGCCAGCACCAGATATGCGAGGGAAATTGCAGGGCTTCTGAAGTCTCCCCGCATAATCCTCGACCACTCAGAGAACGTTGAGGGTGTTGAATTCTGCGGGATACTCAAGAACGTCTACGCCGTGGCCATGGGTATACTCGACGGACAGATAACAGGCGAGAATCACCGCCACTCCCTCCTGACCCTATGCTTCAGGGAGATGAACCTGATACTCAATGAGATGGGGTACGGTGAACTCCATGACAGGTTCTGTGGATTTGGAGACTTTCTCCTCACATCAACAACCGATAAGAGCCGTAACCGCACCCTGGGGCTCATGCTGGGTAAGAAGATGAGACTCAGCGAGGACTCCACCATAACCATAGAGAGCCTCAGGTCCATAAGGGCCATAAGGGAGCTGACAGAGGGTCTTGAGCTGCCGGTCCTTGAAATGGTATACCAGACCATGCAGGAACCTGAAAACGTCAACCTCTACATAAGGGAATTCCAGGAGAGGATATCCAGACCCGAATTTTAGGTAATCAGGAGTTTATTTCGATGAGTATCCGGGATCTCATGGGACTTATCAGGTCAGAGGAGTACAGGGTTCTCGCCGAGAACTTCCTCTCACTTTCAACCCTCCAGGTGCTTGTCTACATAATACCCTTCATCACCCTCCCGTACCTCACCAGGGTTCTGGGTGTCTACAACTATGGCCTTGTGAACTTTGCCATCGCATTCAACACCTACTTCATCATCATCACCGATTACGGTTTCAACCTTTCTGCTGTGAGGGAGATATCGGTGAACAGGGAGGACCCGCACCGTGTATCCGAGATATTCAGTTCCGTCATGTTAATCAAGGGGATCCTTGCAACCCTGAGTTTCTGCATACTCCTGCTCGTCATCCTTAACATCCCCCGTTTCTCGGTTAACTGGCAGGTCTATACCTTTGCATTTGGACTTGTTATCGGGAATGTGATCTTCCCGACCTGGTTCTATCAGGGCATGGAGCGGATGAAGTACATAACCGTCCTTAATGTCCTCACGAACCTCATATTCCTTGCAGCCATATTCATATTCATAAGACGTCCGTCCGATTACCTCTACGTACCCCTTCTCCAGTCCATGGGGACCCTGACCGCCGGTGTGATTTCTCAGTGGATTATAAGGACCCGCTTCAATGTAAGGTTCCATCTACCACCCCTGAGGACGGTTTACGAGACCTTCAGGGACAGCACCCAGTTCTTCCTGTCAAGGGTCTCTGTTTCGATCTACACCGGCAGTAACTCATTCTTCCTGGGTTTATTCGCGGGTAACACAGCAGTGGGTACTACTCGGTCTGCTGAAGAACTCTACACTGCTGCTCAGGGCCTCTACAGCCCCCTGATAGCAGTAACATATCCCTATATGGCCAAGACACATTAACAGGGCATTCCACAAGAAGGTCCTGCGCTAGTCCCTCATCCCTCAACACCATCCTCTGTGGCGGGATAATCCTCTTCGCGCCCACCATAATAGGAATACTCTTTGGCCCGCAGTACATGCCAAGTGTCAACGTCCTAAGGTTACTTGCCGTGGCCCTCATGGTGGTAATCCCCTCGATACTCCCTGGGCTACCCCTTCCTCGCCGTTCTTGGACAGCAGAGGTACGCCAACGGCAGCGTGATAATAGGTTCAATTGTGCACCTGATAATGCTCCTTGCAGTATCGGCATTCATGAACATATACATCGTTGCATGTCTCGTGATAATAACCGAAACCATAGTCCTGGCAATAAGGGTCTACGGGATCAAAAAACATGACCTCTGGTAGATGACTCCCACAGAGAACTGTCAGAGAAAAGGAGGGGTGCCAGCAAGACTCTATAAAAAAATAAAATTACATGCATTTCCTATTTTTCATCCCCAGACCAGTTCATAGACTCTCCTGGATGACTCCCCATCCTGCTGCTGGTTCACGAGGCTGTTCACGATCCTCCTCTCTCTCCTGTAATAGTCATCATCCTCAAGACACCTTTCAAGTTCCTCCAGGAAATCACTGAAGGTTTCAACACGGGGACCCGGGGCCCAGAACTCGAAGGGCTCCAGGACAAAACCTCTGACCCTCCGGTACTCCTCCAGGTCAGGGACAGCAAAGATCACAGGCCTGTCAAGGAGCAGAAAGTCAAAGTAGACCGATGAGTAATCGGTTACAAGGACATCAACCCCCGGGAGGACGTCATAGAGGTCCATGTATCTCTCTGCAAGGTCATCGCTACCTATCAGCACCACGTTGTCCATTTCACTGAAGAATCTTCTTGCCTCCTCCTCTTCGAGTGGATGGAACTTCACAAGGAAAAGTATGTTCTTTTCCTTCAGGAACCCTGAGAAGGCCTCGGCATCAAAGTCAGGGAGATTGAGGTGGTGGGATATGAGTCTTCCATCACTTATGTAATCTGATGCCCTGAATGTTGGTGCGAAGAGCACCACCTTGCTGTAGGAACCGGTATCAATACCTGTAATCTCAGGGATCCTTCCATCTGATCTGAAGAGTTTATCGTTCCTTGGCTGACCTGTTATGTGTATCCTGCGGGCGTCCTGGTTGAAGCATGCCGCCATGGCATTCCTCATTATGGTGGAAGTTGCGATGAGGTAGTAGTTCTCATCATCGAACCTTACGGGTTCCTTAAACTCCCTTCCGCCGGTTTCAGCGTAGCCCATGGCCTTCAGGGGCATTCCATGCCAGAGGTTAACATACTTCTGTCGCCTTACACGGATCTCACTCATCCTCCCGTGTGTGGAGACCAGGGAACCAGCACGTAAAATGGTGAGGAGGGCCCTCAGCGAGTGTCTCCTCTCCTGTCTCACACCCTCAATGTCGAGGGGCTCTTCAACGATCCATACCGCTTCAGGTTCACCCATGTCCCTCATGAATTCAAACAGAGCCTGGCTGTTTCCTGAAAAATCAGGTACACTGTCAAATACAGCCAGCCCATCGTCCTTTGGTAAAATCCAGTTGATAAACTTGAGTAAACGTGTTAACATGAAACAGGCCTCCAGTTTCGCATTCATGGATTGATCAATCACATTATGGCAAAGGCCATATATAGATCCATCCATCTGCCAGACAAAAAAACGCAAGAACATCATGAACAGAGGATAAGATCATGAGAGGATCATGGATGCAGGAAAGAACTTGCATCACAAATTAGATTAACCGGCAGAAACAATAGGATCCCCCAGTGGAACACCTGGAAAATCATGTAATCAGACACTTTGTTCAGGAAACTGAAAGCGAGGGAGTTTATGAAGATAATGATGATAATACCCTTCGACCCATCCACCGGGGGTGGTGTCATGAGGGCTGTTAAATCTCAGGAAACCGTTTACAGGATGCTTGGAGCCAGCACCGAAACAGTCCATGCATCAGAACTTGACAGGGTCAACCTCAGGGACTATGACCTCATACACGTCCATGGGCCCCTCATCATCGGGGGCTTATGATGATCCGCAGAAGCGGGGTGCCCGCAATCCTCACGGTACATGGCTGGGTTATGGATGAGGCAATAACCGCCCTCAGGATGAACCCCAGGGGGAACTTCCACTACATCTTCAGGATAATAAACTGGATACTGCACAGGCTGATATTCATCCCACTGATTTATAGTCGTGTTACTGCAATTGCTAGGATAAAACTAGAAAAAAATGGAATTAATGGTGTTGTCATACCAAATGCTTTCATAACAGCAGACGTAGACAAGAAAGTGGCCAACTGCAAAAATTTATCATTTGACGATTTCACCCTTGTAACATATGTTAGTGTAGGAGGATCACTAATTAAAGGGATGGAGAGACTTTCAAGGATAATTACAGAGGTGAATAAAAGAACAGATAGAAAAATTCAACTTTTAGTTTTTGGCACTCCCGTAGAAACAGACAATCCCCATATTAAAATGATGGCTTACCGCGACGACTTCTTATGCTATCTCAAATCAGCAGACATGATAATCCTTGGATATGAAATGATTGAACTTGGATATGCTGCAATGGAGGCAGGCTACCTGTCAGTCCCAATAGCCAAGTTTAAAAGTGAATTCGAGGAACTCGAGGATGGAGTCCATGGTATAATAGCAGAAAGCGAAGAAGACATGATCAAAAAACTCGTAAAAACTATTGAAGATCCTTCGTTGGTTCGTGAATGGGGTGAGAACCTGAGGGCCCATGTACTGAAAACCAGGTCCCCCCAGGTTATCGGGGAGAAGTGGAGGCGTCTGATCCTGGAGGTCACCGGGATGAGCCCCGACGCCACCGGCAAAGGCTGATATCCATCCCATCAAACATTTTATCCCTGATCTACCACGGCATCAAGGAAATCAAGCCACCTCCTCCTGATGGCATCAGGGCTGAACTGGAGGCCCTCTCCCTGGCCCGCTCAGAGTATGAGTCAAGGACCTTCCTGTCTGTGATGATCTCGTGGAGTGTATCGACCCATAACCTTTCCTCCCTGCACAGTTCATCATCTGCAGCCCTCATTTCACCATCAAAGGGAGGTAGAAGGACCCCGTAATCTGCGAATTCCGTCTTCTCGGTTTTGAATGATGGATCTGAACTGGGGGCAAGTATCTCCCTTGGACCCCCACAGTCTGCGGCTGCAACAGGCGTCCCCAGGGCCATGGCCTCCATCAGGGCAAGCGGGAGTGCCTCCCTCAGTGATGGCAGGACAAAGAGGTCTGAATGTGCCATGAAACCATAGGGGTTCCTCTGGAATCCAGCAAAGTAAACGTCATATTCACCTGGCTCGCCACCGGTGAAGGTTTTAAGACCAAGGTCCTCTGATAGTCCCTGCAGGTACTCCCTCAGGTCCCCATCACCCATTATGACCAGTTTGAGGTCGGGTATGAGTTCTTTTAGCCTGGCGAACACCCTGATAAGGTGCCACTGGCCCTTGGCATGTGTCAACCTTCCAGCGGTCAGGATCACAGGTGCGGTGAACACATCATTCCACCTTGCCGGTAGAACAGCAGCCCCCTCAATGGCATCGACGTCTATATGGTTTGGTATCACCGCTACCTGCCGGGGGTCGATACCGTAGGCATCAGTGAGGTCAGTGGCCGACTCCATGGATACACAGATTATTCCAGCCGCCCTGGGATAGGTGAGCCTCACGAGGGCCTTCACACCCCTCCCATAGATATCGTCAAGGTTCTCATTCCTTGAGAGTACAGTGTGATGACTTACAACCGGTCTGTCAGAGCCGGCTGTGAATATGTTCTGTATGCTGAGGGCCTCTGAGAAGGATACCGAGACATCAAGTTCAAGTTCAGCCTTGATGCGTCGCAGTGCAAGTATCCTCCTTATGAAAAGTCCAAGCCTCCGGGGTAGTTCATCCCCTGGAGAGGCAGGGGGGACGTCCAGGACATGGAAACTGCCACTCCACTCCTGCAGGGGTTCATGTCTGTAAACTGTGATCACGTGCACCTCATGGTGCTCTGATAGAAGAGATGATAGACTGGCAGCGGCCCTGGCGACTCCACTATCATCAAGGGATGGTAATATGAGTCCAATCCTCATTCAATCACCCCAGACCAGTTCATAGACTCTCCTGGATGACCCCGCGTCCTGGTGCTGGTTCACGAGGCTGTTCACGATCCTCCTCTCCCTCCTGTAATAGTCATCGTCCTCAAGACACCTTTCAAGTTCCTCCAGGAAATCCGTGAAGGTTTCAACACGGGGACCCGGGGCCCAGAACTCGAAGGGCTCCAGGACAAAACCCCTGACCCTCCGGTACTCCTCCAGGTCAGGGACTGCAAAGATCACAGGCCTGTCAAGGAGCAGAAAGTCAAAGTAGACCGATGAGTAATCGGTTACAAGGACATCAACCCCCTGGAGGATGTCGTAGAGATCCTCTGACGGGTCAAGGGCCCTGATATTACCCCCGGACCTCTGCCTGATCCCTGAATCGAGTGGGTGAAGCTTCATGAGGAAGACTGCGTCATGTTCCCTGAGAAAGTCCTGAAATTTCTCCTCACTGTAGTCCGGCATGCTGAATATGGACTCGTCCCTCCCGGTATCCCGGTAGGTTGGTGTGTACAGGATTATGGTCCTGGAATCATCCATGGTTCTGCCCTCTGTGAGGAGTTTATCGTTCCTTGGCTGACCTGTTATGTGTATCCTGCGGGCGTCCTGGTTGAAGCAGGCCGCCAGGGCATTCCTCATTATGGTGGAAGTTGCGATGAGGTAGTAGTTCTCATCACATACCCCCGGGAGCAGTATGGATGGCTCCCTTTCTGTGTAGCCCATTGCCTTCAGGGGCATCCCATGCCAGAGGTTGAGGTAGACCTGATTACCCGCCCTTATCATGAGGTGATAGCCGTGGGAGCTGACTATGTACCTTGACCTCAGGAACTGCCAGAATTCTGATGGAGTGTTCCTCAGATACTGTGGGGCGTCGAGGTCATCCCTGATACTGTCAACCACCCATATCATCCTGTAATCTGTTCCAAGGGATTTAATGTAACTGTAAAGCTGGGAAGGGTTATCTGAAAAATCTGGTATGCTTTCAAAGAGTATCTGATTGTCCCTCTTGGGTACAAGACGATTTATGGCAACCATGATAAGGTTAAGGGCTCTTCCAATCCATGAATTCAGCAGAAACCTGACGAATGAATCATGCAATGACATTATGATCCTCCATGAATTAATACCCGGTGGGCCTCCGGTAGATACACACCCTCATGACCGTAAAGGTATTTAATGGTAACCCGGATATAACCAGTATACCACCTCATTTTATGTATACTTTAAGAGATGTGGGAGGATGGACATCTACATAACCCTATCGGTACTGGCATCGGTATTCTATCTGGGGGCCGGAATGTACCCCCTCAAGCTGAGGAGGTGTAATCTGGAGTGGAGCTTCCTTCTCATAGCCATAGCACTGGCCCTGTGGGCACTGACATCCACACTCCTCCACACCACCTCAGGCGTGTACAGTCTGATATTCTACATGCTCTCGGGCCTCTCCATCATCCTGCTGCCAGCCCTATTCCTGAACTTTGCCCTGGTACTCTCTGCAGATGATGAAAGACCCGGTAAGTTCACCGTTATACCCATAATACCCTCCTTCCTCTTCATCTACCTGCTGCTTGTGGCCTCCCTTGTTAAACCGGGGGACATCCATGACCTCCTCTCATGGACCGGAGACTTCCGGGGATTATTTGAGGCCTACATGGTGGGTTATCTTGCCGTTGCAGTCTCACTCATATGGAACCATGCCAGGGTGGCACCATCCCACCGTGAGAGGAATATGACCACCCTCATATTCATCACATCATCCTTCAGCCTCATTGCAGCCCTCATCGTGACCACCCTCATCCCGTCAAGCCCCCAGAACATGAACACCCTGGGACAGATCGTGGGGATGATCGGAGCCGCAGGTATCGTCCATGGGATGGCCAATTACCATCCACCATCCATGAGCCCATCCCTTGCAGGTGAGAGCATAATAGATAAGGTCACCGACCTCGTAGTCCTCCTGGATGCAGAGGGAGGGGTGACAAAGCTCAACCAGAGGGCAGAAAGTGAACTGGGTGTGGACTCTGCAGGGGACTGGAGGGACATCGTTGCACCCGAACA
This sequence comes from Methanothermobacter thermautotrophicus str. Delta H, assembly GCF_000008645.1. NCBI lineage: Archaea > Methanobacteriati > Methanobacteriota > Methanobacteria > Methanobacteriales > Methanobacteriaceae > Methanothermobacter > Methanothermobacter thermautotrophicus. The sequence goes on along the minus strand of NC_000916.1, from coordinate 306,543 downwards.
CCACGGCAAACTGGAGAGGGAATTTGAGGACATCAGGGAGAGGGCTTCATCCTCCAGGGGTGACTATCATCACAGGCCGCTATCCATTGAGTACCTGAGGTCAGATGGTGAGCGGCTCCCTGTGAAGCTCTTCATATCACTCATAAGGGAGGGTGCCGATGTGGTGGGCTACTCCATGGTAGCCCAGGACCTCCGCCACACACTCAGGCTGAGGGACAGGATAGAGGAAACAGAGAAATCAGAGAAACTTACCAGGATGCGCCTACATGAGTTCAGGACCCTCAATGAAGCCATAATCAGGATAAACCACAGTAACAGCCCTGATGAGCTATTCAGGAATGTCATGGTACTTCTTAATGAGCATCTGGGCCTATCAGAGGGTGCTGTCTACCTCATGAGGGATGGTGTCCTGAAGCCCATGGGAGACGGCTTCATCATTGATAACCCCGAGGAAATCCTTGGAGAAATGGATGATGCCGTGCTGGTGAGGGATGACCTTATAGCGGTGGCACTGAGACATGACGATAAGACCCTCGGCTTCATGGTCTTCAGGAACGGGCATGAACCGGATGAATATGAGCTTAGACTGCTTGAAACGATGGGTGGAGAGGCTGCCTCGACACTGAAGAGGATATTCTATGAGAAGAGACTAGTGGAATCCCTTGAGGAGAAGGAGCTGCTACTGAGGGAGATACACCACCGGGTCAAGAACAACCTGCAGGTTATCTCAAGCCTCCTTAACCTTCAGAGCAGCTACATAGATGACCCGGGAATCACCGGTGTCCTCAGGGACAGCCAGGGGCGCATCATGAGCATGTCAATGATACATGAGAAGCTCTACCGTTCAGGGAACCTTGCGGATGTGGATGTGAGGGGCTACATAGAGGGCCTTGCAAGGAGCATAATGTTCTCCTACATGAGGCCTGATCAGCGGGTTGATCTCAGATTTGAAATAGAGGACATCAAGCTCAACGTTGACACCATAATGCCACTGGGACTCATAGTGAATGAACTTGTGACAAACGCCTTCAAGTATGCATTCCCTGATGGTGGAGGAGAGGTGCGTGTTTCACTGGGCCGTGATGGTGATGGGTTTCTGCTTACCGTTGCAGATGATGGCGTGGGACTCCCTGATGACTTCAACCTGGACAGCCTCAAGAGCCTTGGGATGCTCCTTGTGAGGAACCTGACCGAGCAGCTGAACGGTGAACTGGAGTACACCTCCAATGGGGGCGCAGAGTTCCGGGTGAGGTTCTCGGAGATACAGTACAAAAAGAGATTCTAAGAACCCTGAAAAACCGGATACACACAAAAAGAGTCTCAAAATAGGGGCTTTCTTCTAATTTTACCGCAACCCCCAGAAACCAGAAACCAGAAAAAGATCACAATTTATAAATAAAATCAGGGGCAGAAATATTAGCTGCAGGATTCCGTCCTGCATTCTGGAGGCGATAGTATATCCCGTGGTATGCAACTGCTGTGCGTGCTCTTTGCATGCATGGTGTTACTTAATACCGGAGAGATCTATGCCCAGAACACACAAGGTGAAGAAGCACTGCTTCCTGATAATATGACAGTGAAAACCTGCAGTACGGTGATGGAGTCAAACTCCACAGTTGCAGTGGTTAATGGGAGTGCAGAGGCTAACAGGACTCTGGACTCTGCAGCGGGCCCATCCGTTTCACGGGCCGATGTTGAGGACGCCGCAGTCCGTGTCAACGCCTTCATAGCAAGGAATAAACGTCTTCCCCTCACAGTTGAGGTTGGAAGCGTTAAGGTGAACATGGCACAGTTCCTGCAGCTTGAAGCATACTACGTCCTCAACCGGACACCCACAGTGAATCAGGTCCAGGTTCCAGGGAAAACATCAGGGACCATGCTCAAAGGCTCAATTTACCTTAAGGATTACCTTGAAGTTGCAGGGAGGGTCCTCTCCTCAGGAGGGGCGCCCGGATACATAGGCTTCAGGGACCAGAAGATAGGATTCGAATCACTTGTGTGGCTATTTGCAAGGGCAATTAATTTTAAAGTGGCAAATCAGCGCCTTCCAAACCACATCAAACTGGACGCACTGAATTCTGTGAAATCCTCCACACCCACCAGTAACAATTCCGGCAGCAGCGATGCTGCCAGTGGCAATTCAGGGTTCACAAGGGAGCAGATACTTGCAGCGGCCAATTCACTGAAGAACTACATTGACAGGAATCAGAGCCTACCCGGGTATGTGCAGGTGGCAAACCAGAGGCTTGGTATAGCCCAGTTTCTGCATCTTATGGTTAAATGCCTCAACCAGATAAATCTGGGGAAGAACACCCCAGTCGCACCGGTAACTGCCGGTGAGGCAGCAAACCCTGCAGGTGATGCCAGGGGTACTCTCACAAGGTTAGAGTACCTCAAGGTGGCATCCGGCGTTCAGGGGTTCATGGAGAAGAACCATAGGGCCCCAAATTATGCAGGATCAAGTAAAGGTAGAATCTCGTATGAGAGCCTTGTATACTCCATTTCAAGGGTCCTGAGCTTCTACAGCAGCAACAAAAGACTTCCGAACACCGTGACCGTGACGAGGCTGGCGTCCTCCCTGAAGAACCGGCCAGAGAATGACCCCTACAGGGGTGAGAGCACCGCAAGGTACCTCGCCTCGTCAGCCAGCTGTCCCGTGGACAGTCCTGATATCAGATCCCTTGCATCTGAGATAACAAGGGGGCTGACCTCGACGTTTTCCAGGGCGGAGGCCGTCTTCGGCTGGGTGCGTGACAATATAAACTACAGCTTCTACTATAATACGAAGTACGGCGCAGTGGGCACACTCAAAAACAGGACAGGTAACTGTGTGGACCACACACACCTCCTGGTTGCCCTGGCAAGGGCTGCCGGGATACCTGCCAGGTATGTGCACGGGACCTGTAACTTCACATCAGGTAACGTCTATGGACATGTCTGGGCCCAGCTCCTCGTTGGCGATACATGGTACGCTGCAGATGCAACAAGCTCAAGGAACAGCCTTGGAGTTGTGAACAACTGGAACACTTCCAGCGCAGTGATAAAGGGCATATACGCGAGTTTACCCTTTTAGAGGTTAATAAACCTCATTTTTTCTTTTTGATGGTTCGCTCCGCTGAGAGAACATCATATATAATCCATAATAACAGGAACCATTGCCATCAGATCAGAGCCCCGGAATAAACACCGGATACACGAGGCAGAATGGGATAATGAACACCGGATACAAAAGCTAATTAGAAACCGGTCAGAGAAAGTTAAAATGGTGTTAACATGGACGTTCCACTCATGAGGGAGATTGTCATAATATTCAGCCTGGCACTCATGGTCCTCCTTCTGCTCAACCGGGCCAGGAACCCCACATTCTGGGCTTCTTTGTGACCGGGGTGATAGCCGGTCCATCTGTCCTCGGGGCTGTGTCATCAGGGAGTATTGAGAGCCTGGCTGAACTGGGTGTTATACTGCTTCTTTTCACAATCGGACTTGAAATGTCAGCTGAAAGGTTCGGGGAGTTCAGAAGAACAGCCCTTATAGGTGGAACCCTCCAGATATGTCTGACTGTCTCGGTGGTGACCATCCTCACCATGGTGCTGGGTCTAAGCCCGGGTAAAGCCGTCTTCCTGGGTTTCCTGATATCACTCAGCAGTACAGCTGTGGTCCTCAAGGTCCTCCAGGACTTCCATGAGACAGAGGCACCCCATGGACAGGCCTCCCTGGCCATCCTCATATTTCAGGACGTTGCAGCCGTGCCCATGATCCTCACGGTGCCCTTCCTTGGCGGGGTGGTGGGTGACCCCTCATCGGCGCTGGGAACCCTCCTCACAGCCGGTGCTGTGCTCCCTTGGGAACCTTGTATCGGCAAGGTGCTTGTGCCCAGGCTCTTCGATGTGGTTGCGGCCACAGGGAGCCGTGAGATATTCCTCCTCACAGTCATACTTGTATGCGCCTCTGTCACCTGGCTCACAGGGGAGGTGGGCCTGTCACCCGCCCTGGGGGCCTTCCTGGTGGGTTCCATCGTTGCGAACACAGAATACGCCCACAGGGCCCAGGGGACAATACTCCCCTTCCAGGAGGTCTTCCTGAGCTTCTTCTTCGTCTCCCTGGGTATGCTGCTGGATCTGAGGTTCTTCCTGGACCACATCTACCTCATAGTCCTTGCGGTTATCGGGGTTCTCATGATAAAGGTGGTCATGAACAGCCTCGTTGGATTCGTCATGGGCTACTCCGCAAGGGTTGTGGTCCTTCTGGGCCTTGTCCTTGCACAGATCGGTGAGTTCTCCTTCATACTCTCTGAGACCGGGCTACGTTACGGCCTCATGGACCGTTTAACATTCCAGGCCTTCCTCTCGGTTTCACTGATAACCATGGCCATCACCCCCTTCCTCATATCGCTCTCACCCAGGATCTCAGAGAGGATAGTCCGCGCGGACCTCCACCCCCGGATAAAGAATGGGAGGGTCTACAGGAGGCCCTCTGTGGACCTCAGGGACCACCTGATAATCATAGGTATGGGTATAACCGGGAGGAGGCTTGCTGATACCTGTGAGGACCATGGTATACCCTACATAGGCCTGGATGTCAACCCTGAAGCCGTGAGAAGGGCCCGCGATGAGGGTCTCAATGTCTACTATGGGGATGGGACGCACCTGGCCGTGCTGAGGCATTTCAATGTCCCGGAGGCTGCGGTGATGGTGATTGCCATTGCAGACTACCGGTCCACGGTCCATGCCATCCATGAAGCCAGGGCGCTGAATGAGGGTATGAAGATAATAGCGAGGATAAGGGGATTTGAGAATACTGAGATGCTCTACACGGCAGGGGCCGATGTGGTGGTTTCAGAGAAGCGTGAGGCTACCAGGAGGATCTCAGATGAGATATTCAGCTGTTACAGTGGGGTCTGTGAGCTTGAGGAGTGAGGGGTTTATGTGGAGAGTTGATCAAACATTGTATTACCCCCTTAATCTGACATGCGCAGACCTCCTCCTCTGAACAGCGGTTATATGGTGGCTCCGAAATTAGATCCGGAGCGCGAATGCTCTTATCTTTTTAGGAGCTGTTATCCAGACTCACGGAGCATAATGAAAACCGTGAAAGACTCTAATATTGTCTTATTTGATTTAAAAAGTTCTAATAATGTCTTTTTTCAATTTTTAAACCACAATGTTTATATATAAAGGCCTTTTTAAGAGTCTACATGGGGTTTTTAGCCCCAGTGGAGGCGGTAAAATTTCGAGAAAGCTGAACATTCTAATAGCCCTTGTTCTGGTGCTTTCATTCATGGGCTCAAATGTGGCGTCTGCCGTTGAAATGGCAGACAGCAGCACAGAGGATATGGAGGCCCAGAACACAAACACAACAACGGAAAACACAACAGAAACAGCAGAGCAGAACACAACACAAACACAGGAAAACACAACAACAGAACAGGCACACGGCGCCATCTGGGTCAAGGCCTATGACATGGGAAAGGTCAACCTCAGTGAACTCAAAGGTAAGGGTATATCTGATGTTTTCCTTGAGCAGCTGGCCTTCAATGATGAACGCTTCAGAGCAAACCTCACCTCATTCCTCGGTAACACTTCAGCCCAGGGTATAAGGGTGAGTGCCTGGGTCATCTGCCTCAAGGATGCTAACGGCAAATGGGTTGACCCAACCGGCAGGTACGCCTACAATGTTACAACCACCAGCAAGGTCACAGTCAAGGAACCCTACAAGTACTATTACACTGTAACAGTGAAGAAGGCCTACACAACCTATGTGAAGAAGTGGTACAAGTCATGGTACAAGTACAGGGGTAAGTGGAGATACACCTGGAAGTACCGCTACGTTAAGAAAACCTCCTACAGGTACGTCAAGGAGACACGTTACACCATAAAGTACAGGACAGTTACAAAGACGGTTACCAGTACAGAGACAAGATACGGCTACAACACAAGCTATGCAGAGCAGTTCATTGATAACCTCACCCGGAGGGTGCTATCATACACCAGCATTCCAGGGGTTGGTGGTATCCACCTCGACTATATCCGGTACCCTGGAAACGCATACCAGGTGCCCAACTCAACAGCAACCATAACAGGGATAGTCAGGAGGATCAGTGAAGCCGTTAAATCTGTTAACCCCGGGCTTCTACTGTCGGCTGCCCTGATGCCAGAGAAGGGATCAAATGCCTACTACTATGGCCAGAACTACACCCAGCTTGCAGAGTATCTGGACGTCCTTGTGCCGATGGTCTACAAGGGTAACTACCGGGAGGATTCCTCATGGATACAGAATGTAACTGCCTACATCAAGGCCAGGAGCCCCGGTGCACAGGTGTGGACCGGACTTCAGACCTACAGATCCGACAGTGATGTGACGCCCATACCTGCAGATGAGCTCAGGGGAGATATAGATTCAGCCCTCCGTGGAGGAGCCGACGGATACGCCCTCTTCAGGTACGGGTTGATCGATAAAGACTTTCTGGGTGGGATACCATCCGCAACAACAAAGCCGTCTGCTGAAAATTCAATCACCGCATCGATGATCATGGATGCCGCCAGC